>DZAL01000093.1 GCA_022729575.1 Thiomargarita sp. | reverse complement strand
TCAAATCTAAGACCATTTAAGATTTGACAACTTTCGAAAAGTTGTCAAATCTAAGACCATTTAAGATTTGACAACTTTCGAAAAGTTGTCAAATCTAAGGCCATCTAAAGATTTGACAACTTTCGAAAAGTTGTCAAATCTAAGACCATTTAAGATTTGACAATTTTCGAAAAATTGTCAAATCTAAGGCCATTTTATTGGGAGGTAAATTATGAACACGTTAGTTATTCAACCCACGGCTACGGCCCAGTGGCACCTCCTCATTAACGAGGCAGAATATGTTTGTCAAGCTCATTTAGGAGAAGATTTACAAAGTTACTTGGTATTTTTATTGATGCGCTATGTCAATACTTCGGAGTTAGCTGATAGTGTATTAGCTATTGAATATCTTAATAGTTTTGAACTCAGAGGTCGTGGTCAACGTGAACAATTATGCGAAGTTGGCGATAAATGTTTGCTTTATTCTGGTCTGTTTCCTGGTCGCGCGGAACGACGGCAAGTGCGTATTAGTTATTATGTGGAATTAGGGATGACTGCTTACGCATTGTTAGCCAATTCATTGGCAGGTGTCAAGGCTAAGATGTTTGAAAAATTGTCAGGGCGGTTTGTGTCATTGATGGATGTGTTACAAACCACTCGTGAATTAGGGACTGAACAGCCTGCGTTGGCACCGTTACAAGCAATGGAATTGTGGAATGATACCAGTAGTCAACATGCGTTGGCAACTTTATCTCGTTACACTAAAGCTACGCCCGTGAAAGTAACTTCTTTCTTTTCTCCTTTACCTTACAGGAAGTTAGCTTCAAACCGTGCTCAATCAATTTATTATCATTAATTTTGTGTCATCAAATCAGGCCGTTGAAACTGGTGTCAACTTCCCGAAAATATAAAATTTTCGGGAAATGAAATGAGTTTAAGCGGTCCTATTCTTCCGTAGCAGGAGGAATATACTCTAACACTTGCCATAGCACTTTTTTAAATTTTAAGGGGGCTTCGATACCTTGAATTGTCGTCTTCATTCCGCCCATTCCGGTAATAGTAATATTACCATAATTGAAAATTCTACCCAACAAACTTTGTTCTATCGTAATACTTTCAAATCGTCTTAATTTTAACTCAACAATAGTGCGTTGAAATAGTCCCAATTTAGCAATCACTCGTTTTGAAGTAATCGCTAATTCCGTGGTTTGTTTGAGGATAAACACTTCCCATAAGACTAATAACCCAATGATTAATAAAATTATTAATCCTATATGCCACACTGATAATTCTAAGCCTTCTTTAGAAAGAATAGCGGGAGTCCATAAGATAATCATTGGCTCCTCTTCGCCCAAAAAATTTGGATTAGTGATTAGCAAATAACTACTGAACAATACTAACAAAACGGCCCCAAAGTCGAAATAAAAAAACCAGTGGGTAATCGCTTGGTATAAAATAATTTCACCTGGAATGATGGCTTGACTAATGTATTTGGTTGCCGCTTGCTGTTTTAATAATTGCCAACTTTGAATGGCTTGTTGCTCTGTGGTTTGCCAACCTTCCTTGGCTTGTTGTTGGATGGTTTGCCAACCGGCGTGCGTTTTTTGCCGACCTAGCGTTTTCCATTCGGTGAACGATTGTTGATGATGATGTTTCCAATTTCTAACCTCTTCCCATTGATAGTACACCCATTGTTTAAAACGGTTGGTAAGAGGTGTCAGTGAACTGATTTGGAGTTGTTTTAAGGATTCATCATAAATGCCGCGACGGTAAGAATTAGATAGAATCTTATAGGCTTTTTTGATCCGATTAAAGTGGGTCCGGGCGGCGGTATTCATTTGCCCTTTGGTGGCATAGATTTTCCCAAGTCGCATCATCGCCGCTTTAATTTCTTCAGGAGTGGCCTCTGGAGAAATTTCCATCAATTCATATAAATTTTGTTTCATAGTCGTAAATAAGTATAGGGTTTAGATTGGTAGGGTGCGTCCTACGCACTATTTGGGTACGGTGCGGTCTTTCAAACGGTGCGTGGGACGCACTCTACTTTAATGGCATCGCTTCAACGACACCATCTTATTAGTCATTGGCAATGCTTTTCGTATTTTGCCGTGATAAACTAAATCCACAATATAGCATCACTAACATTCCTTGCACACCGATAATGCCAAAACCCAGTAATTGTAATACTATCGAATAGGCCACTGCTTGGGCTTCTGGTATTCCATAGAGCGCTAAGGCGAGGACACAAGCTACTTGATAGATGCCAATGTAACCTGGGGCCGAAGGCAGAGAAATTCCAATGACAATAAACACGCCAGTGGTCATGGCGGCTGCATAAGGCAATGACCAATTAAACGCCCCCATTAGTAGCCACATGTAGTAGTAATCTAGCATGAAAGTGAACAAACTTAATGGCAAGATAAACAATAAGTTATGCACTTGGCGAAAGGCTTGGATCGCTTCTAAGGTATGAAGATACCATTGTTGCCAACGTTGCCAGCGTGGCGGAGGAGTCCATTGTTGCGCTCTGGTCTGTAAAAAATTGACCGTTAGAATCAAGCTGATCAGGATGATTAAACTGATGATAAATATAGTAATAACGCTATGAGCCACCGCTGAGTTAATCTTATCACCATGTATCCATAAAATTACCATAGTCAGCAGGCCCGCCGAAATTAAATCGATCATTCGATCAATGACTGCACTGGCCGCGGCCCGTCCAAAGACGAGACCCGTGAAATGATGCAGTGCTAACATTTTTAAGATTTCACCGGCGCGGGCGGGATAAATGAGGTTTCCTAAGTAACCAATATTCACTGCTTGCCAAAACCGTTTAAACTGCGTTAATGATAATCCCGCAACCAGGTTCCAACGTAGGGCACGTAAAGCGATGGCTACTATCATCAGCAGTGCGGCAAATAAAATGGGTGGCCATTGAATGCTGGTTAAAGCGGTGAAAAAAGAGGGCCAGTCTAAGCGGGTTAGCACAATGAGGAGAAGAATTAAACTGATGAGGGTACCGCTAATAATTAACCAACGTTTTGAGTTCATTATAAATTGAGAATTACGAATTGAAAATTATGAATTAAAAATTACGAATTAAAGATTATGAATTAAATTATATTCAGTGTCGACTAAAACTGCACCTTTTATTCCATTTCTTTCTGGAATCAGGTGAAGGTAAACGCGAACAGCCCGTGTAGCCCGTGTAGGGTGGGTCAAGTGTTTATTTGCCCACCTTCGCTACTTCGCAAAATGGTGGGCCACGATAAACCTGTTGCCCACCCTACCTGGCTTGGAGATCCATTGACCATATAATAATTCTTAATTCTTAATTCTTAAATTCTTGATGCTCTAGTTTAAATTTTTGTAACCGATAACGAAACGCGCCAAAACTAAGACCTAACAATTTGGCCGCTTTGGTTTTATTACCTTTAGTTTGCTCCAACGCATTCATAATGGTCTCTTTTTCTAAAACATCTAATAAGGGGTCAAGTTTACCTGAGTTTCCTTCTTGAAACAAGATGGAAGAAGAGATAGCCGTGGAGGGTAATAACTGCAAATCATTTTCTCTAATGATATTATCTTCACATAAGGTCATGGCTCGTTCTAAAATATTTTCTAATTCTCGGACATTGCCGGGAAATTTATAGCTTTGTAAAACCTTAGTGGCTTCTTCTGCCACGGTGAATGACACCGCTTGTGGGTCTCCTCCTTCCAAGGCCATTTCTTTCGCTAAATCAGTTAAAATTTTTTCTACCAACAAGGAAATGTCTTCCGTGCGTTCTCGTAACGGTGGGACGCAAATTTCAATCACATTTAAACGATAAAATAAATCCTGGCGGAAGCGATTTTGTTTAACTAATTCCACTAAATTACGGTGAGTAGCACTTAAAATTCGCACATCGACGGCAACTTCTTTAGCCGCGCCTACTGGGCGTACTTGTCGTTCTTGAATCGCCCGGAGCAATTTTACTTGCATAGCTAACGGTAATTCAGCGATTTCATCTAAAAATAAGGTGCCTCCATTAGCCGCTTGAAATAGACCTGGTTTATCGACTTGTGCGCCGGTAAAACTGCCTTTTTTATGGCCAAAAAATTCACTTTCCATTAATTCGCTGGGAATGGCACCACAATTGACTGGTATGAAAGGTCCATCGGCTCTAGCACCTAACGCATGAATCATTCGTGCCACTACTTCTTTACCAGTCCCTGATTCACCGCGAATATAAATAGGTGCTTGACTACGTGCCAGTTTGTCAATAGTCGTTCGAAGTGTTTGCATGATTTCGGATTGCCCTATTAATCTGGAAGTGATGTCCTCGCGTTTTGATTCCGTGGTAGCTAAAAAATGAGACAGTGTACGTCCTTTTTGTTTAGACAGTTGTAGCGCCGTCTTGACCAGATTACGTAACTGGTCAACGCCAAGCGGTTTAGCAATAAAATCAAAAGCACCCGCTTTTAAGGCTTCCACTGCCGATTTCATGTCGCCGTATGCGGTAATCATCGCGACCGGCGTAGCTGGATAAAGTTGCGTAATATGGGAGATCAATTCGATGCCATCACCATCTGGTAAGCGCATATCGGTCAAACAAAGTTCAAAACTTTCCTGTTGTAAACACTCTTTAGCTTGAGTTAAGTTTTCGGCGGTACGACATTCAATTCCCATCTGATTTAAAGTTATCACTGATAATTCAATGAGGTCTGGCTCATCGTCAACTACTAAACAAAGTGCTTTAGACATAATCATAATTAGTTACCTGAGCAGTTATTTTAGTTTAATCTATTGTTCTGTGTTTAATTAGGATTCATAAGATTGGGCCACTGTTAACTCACCTTACGCACGCTTAACTCAACCACCCCCAACCCCTCCTTGGTAAGGAGGGGAGTAAGCACTACCTGAATGGCAGGGGTTATTCCCCGCCTTACCAAGGAGGGGTGGTGGTGCGTAAGGTGAGTGTTAAGTACTTATCTCGTTCCCACTCGTTCCCACGCGCTGGCGTGGGAATGCCGTCGGGACGCGCCAGCGTCCTTTTCCCGCCACGCTGGCGCGTGGCGCGTGGGAACGAGAAGAAACCTATTAGTGTGCATAAAGTAGCTGGCCAAGGAGGGACTAGGGATAGTGTACATACTGATAATTATATTACAATAGTTTGCCCTTGATGGTGGCCGAAAAGTGAAGACGAAAACAACAGCCGGTATTGGTATTGGCAAATAAATGTAGTGAGGCTTGATTAGCGGCACAGATTTCCCTAGAAATATATAATCCTAGTCCTGAGCCCCTGATTTCAGTGGTAAAAAATGGTTCAAAAATTTGTTTCTTAACTTCTTCATTCATTCCTTTGCCGTGATCACGTACGTCTAAATAAGGTCGTTCACTTTCACCGATAGTTAATTCTAATAGCGGCGTACCTTGACTGTAACGTAATCCATTATCACATAAATTACCTACCACTTGGTATAATTGTACAGGATCAAAACAAATTATTACAGAGGTAGCAGGTGTGTGAATTAGTATTTCGGTTTCGGTTAAATTATGTTGATTGATATATTCTTCCACAAACGATTGTAGCCATGGATATAATTCGAACGATTCCGTATTGGCAGGTCCGCGTCGACTCAGTTGCAAAATGTTCTCAATTATAGTGTTCACTCGTTGAGTGTGATTGACCACAATTTGTGATAAACGAGTTTGAATCGGAGATAACCCGGTCGATTCGGCCAAGAGTTGACCGGCATGGCTGATGGCACCTAATGGATTGCGAATTTCGTGAGCAATACTGGCCGTTAAGCGACCCAACGAGGCTAATTTTAATTGTTCAACTCGTCCAGCCATTAAAGTTGCATCTTCTAACACGATGAGGACATTGTTGGAACTACTACGATTTAATTCGATCAGAGTGACGATGACTTCTACTTCACCTTGGGCCGGTCGAAATAATAGGGGCGTGGTTGAAGTCGTTTGCCACTGCGCGAGAGATTCCGCTAATTCTGGGGCGACTGAAGTCAATGCTAATCCGTTGGGTTGTTCATTTAATCCTAATAATCCTAATAGTTTTCTGGCGGCTTCATTGAATAAGCGAATCCGCCCCATAATGTCTATCACTACGATACCAGAGTCGATGCGTTGTACAATTTGGGCATTCAGTTGGGCTAAATAGCGTAAATGTTCTCCTCGTTGCTTGGCTAAAATTTCACTGGCCCGGACCCGTTGTGCCAAGGAAAAGGCTAAAAAGGCGGTGGCAAAAAAAGCAGTGCCTAACATGCCCGCATGAGTATAACTGGTCTGCTCATACCATTCATACATGCCCGCTAAAGTGACTTCTACTAACACATATAAACTGGCAACGGCGGCGAAAAAAAATGCAGTACGACCTTCGGTCAGTAAACTGCCGCCGGCAATCGCTACTACCAATAACATACCCAGTCCACTATTGACTCCACCACTGGCGTGCATCAGTAAGGTGATGGCCAAAATATCGGTTAAGACCTGACTAAAAACTTGTAGGTTAAACGGTGGCCAACGTCGGCGAATAGTGACTTCACAAAGTAATGCAAATCCCGAATACAACCATCCAACTATTACAAATAACCGTTCATCAAACTGTCCTAAAAAACTGGGGGCGACATCGGCAATAAAGACTCCTAAAAAAACGGTCGATACGGTAAGACGGTAGAAATTAAATAAGTATAACGGTTTCCAATCTTGGTCCAGATTGTTAGTTTCTTTTAAATTCATGGAATCGAGCAGTTTATTGGGTAATGCCATAGTGCAATAGTCGTGATAACCTCTAAGCAATACCACCACTTCCAGAAAATTTCGATCTTTCTGGAAGTTACAGTGGCTCAGGCGTAGGTCCTAATTATTTCAAAAATGGCTAGTCCTGAAATCCGGGTAAAACTAGCTTTCCTAAGCCTCAAAGGCTTAAGAAAGCTAAACTACAAATTTAGCTGAAACTACCTGGTGTGCAACACCTGACCTGTTTTAATGTGGGAAATCGCTGAAACCGCCATCAAAAACGTTGGAGTAGAAGCTTTAGCCGGTTAGTACTCGCTTTCCACAACCTCAAAGGCTTAGGAAAGCTAAACGGCCGCTAATTATTGTTGTTCTCGACTGGCCTGTTGGTGTGCTTCACAACAAAAAACTTTCTGGTCGACCGTGATGGCTTCCTGTTTTAAAAGGTATACGCCACAAAAGGCACATTGTACCATCATTTCAATAGGTTGAGTAGCGGAAACGGATTGATTTTTCTTTTGACGTAAAGCGATTAAATATTTACGACCGAGTACCCAAACAATGCCAAGTATGAGCAAGAAAATGAAGGTGCGATTCATAATAACATTAAGAAATAATCCAAAACTAAATTAATTTTACTAAAGATTTTCATTTCTGTGGTTTAGCCGTTGTCAGAGTATATATAGTAATATCCTTATCCAGTTGTCCCATAATGAGTTTGGCCAACCAGCAGGGATAACACCCCTTCGAGGGGTGTTATCCCTCAAACTTTAAGTACAACAGTGGGTGAATATTACTATATCATCTCAAGAAATGGTGAAAATACTGTTTAGAGATTAATTCAAAGAAGTATTTTTTAAGTCCCCTAAGTCTTCTTAAGAATTGTTATTTTAACGATGATTTCGGTATAATGCAAAAATTCTTTTTGAAACATACTGCGCTCCGGCCACAGCAACTTCCATCAAGTTCTAAATTTTCTGGAAATTACTATGATAAGTACTGAAGCAGAAATTTTCTCGTAAGTTCTTTCGCCCCTCTCCCTTTGGGTCACTGCCATTAAGTTAAGGTAGGGTGTATAAGCGAAGCGTCATACACCGAAACCTAAAATGGTGCATGACGCTATCGCCTATGCACCCTACGTTAGTTTTCGATTCCTTAACTTAATGGCATTGGGGCCCGGGGTGAAGGAAAATACCGCCGAATTTTTGCTTCAGCACTTAACTGACTCACTGAGTAACAAAGATTCACTATCGCCCCGCCGTGGAGGAGAATACTTACCCCCTTCTGCCAGTCAATTTATTGACTGTCATCTACTTTTTCTGAACATTTTGGTCAATGACTGGAGCGTATTTAGAATTTTGGCGAAAATCGTTTCTGGTTTAGCCGGTGGCACCGGTTGAAATTTTGGCCAATAATTTATACTTTGCGGGTCGATTTTAGCGGCTTGTTGAAAACTCGCTTGCATCTCTTCATAACGTTCTAATTTTTGTAATGCTAAACCACGATTGATCCAAACTTCGGCTCGCTTTGGACTTGACACAATAATTTTATCATAACTGGCGATAGCTTCCTCATAGTAGCCTAATTTCATCAAAACTTCACCGCTGTTATACCAGGCGGCATAGTTATCCGCGTCATAAGCAATCGCTTGGTCATAATTAGCCAATGCTTCTTGATAATTTCCTAGCCGTTTGGTGGCCAGGCCACGATTATTCCAAAAGGCCGGATTTTCTGGCTGTAATTGAATCGCTTGGTCATAACTGGCCACCGCAGTTTGATAACGTTCTAATTCTAACAAAATATTACCTTGGTTATACCAAAGTTCAGCATCGTCAGTTTTTAGTTGTAGCGCGTGCTCAACACTGGTCAAAGCAGTGGTTGGCTGACCTAATTTTAGCCACGCATTGCCTTGATTATTCCATGCTTCATAACGGTCAGGGGTCAAAGTCAGTACCTGCTCATAGCTCCGTACTGCTTCTTGATAGTTGCCTATTTTCATGAGGACTAGACCATGTTGATACCATAAATCTGGGTCCTTAGGATGAATATTGAGAACGTAGTTAAGAGTATTAAGTGCTTCTTGGTAACGAGCCGTTTTCATAAGTATATAGCTATTGTTGTACCATGCAATGGTAGCCGATGGATTAATTCGAGTCGTTTGCTCATAACAAGCTAAAGCTGCTTCATCACGACCTAAGTAAGCCAGGACATTGCCTCGATTATTCCACGCTTTATAAAAATCTGGTTGTAAGGCTAACACCTTGTCATAACTAACCAGCGCCTCTTCATAGCGTCCCAGTGAGGCCAAAGTGACCCCAAGATTATACCAAAGTAGAGGCTCTTCTGGTTGAAGTGTGAGAGCTTGTTCAAAACAGTGTAAGGCTTCTTGATAACGGCCAGTTTTTCCCATGTTAACTCCACGTTGGTAGTCATCGAGATCATGATCTTGAGAATGAGGTTGTGGTTGCTCGATAACGCTTTCCTCAAGGGAATAATTTGCCATAAAGGTCTCTACCATGGTTGAAGAAGGGAATTATATTGTTTATTACCTTATCGAAGTATTATTGATTTTTTAGTTGCCATACTTATTTTTCTGTAAAATACGTTATAATGCAAGCAAACTCAATCCTTATTTGGAGGTTTTTTCGATATGAAAAAATTATTCGGTATATTTTTTCTAGGTGGTTTGATAAGTTGCGGTTACAGCCAGGCGGCCAATTCGGCGGCAGATGATTTATTTATGACGGGCGTTTGGAAAATTATCAGTTATCAAATGGTCGGTTATCCGGCCTGGTCGGAGGCAGACGCTCAAAATTGGGTAGGTAAATTAGTGGAATTTACTTCACGTAGTAAAAAGGCTACTTTACGTGATTCAACTGGCGTTCAAAAAATTTGTCCTGAATTTTCTTATCAAGTAACTAAGCAAAATGCCGAAGGTTATTTTTTAGTGGGTTACAAACAGGCACCTGCACGTTTTGGTGTGACTGACCCAGAAATTGAAGTGGCGACTCTTTCTTGTAAAAATGAAAGTTGGTTAGGTAAATCGCGTGAATTTGTTAAAATTTCTGAACAATTGGCACTAAGTAATTGGGATGGCATATTTTTTTATTTTGCCAAACAAGCAGATAGCTTTTCTCTCTTATCCACACAGGGGATTTTTAAGATATTAATGATAACTCCTCAAAGTGTAGGAATATTAACGCCAGCCAGTGATTTTAATGAAACTACGCTGTATCGGGCATTGCCGGGATATAAAATTTTGGAAGTTAACCATATATCTGATGATAACATTAAAATAATTGATAGGTTTGAGTTATTTCGTCAAGATAAATTGAAACTCAAAGTTTATCCTCACGCCACTAATCCACTAAAAATTGGTAGTATTGAGATTGAGGATGAATTAGCTTATGCGCCGGCGAATACAAAAATAGGTGCGATTTATACTGAAGTTTTCAAAGATGATCAGCAAACCGCAGATTGTCAGGCCGGAATTAAGAATTTTAGTGGTAAAACGCTTTGCAGTTTTAAAAATATGAACAGTGTTCAATATATCTTTCGGCCCAGAGAAAATACTGGGGGTACTGTTTCACCGATTGAGGCTTTAAATGAAGCGATATTGATTGGGTTTATTTGGGTAGCAGATCCCGCATTAATTACGGAATCATCGCCCAAAAATCTCAGCCAGGAACCCCCTTCAATGATGACTACTTCACTCTCATCATCAACAACCATGGCAGTGGCCCCACCACCTGCCATGGCAATGAGCACATCGCCGGCAAGCCTGTCAGCGCCGCCAATCAACAATTTAACGGTGTTATCAAATACTTCGAGTACAATGACGGCGGTTACTCCCATGGCTGCTGGTGATAGTAGCTTGCCAACTTCTTCTGGAGGAGGTACGGTACCGGTACCATTGGACCATGAAACTGCTTATAAACTTCAAGATTACCAATTGAATCAAATATATAATCAATTGAAAGATTCTTTAATACACTTGGAAGCTACTGGATCGAAAGCGGCAGGGCCAATTAATTCAACTAATTTATTAGATGCTCAAAAAGCCTGGTTATATTATCGTGATAAAAATTGTGCTTGGCAATCTAACTTGCAGAATCAAAAAGTCAACGATGATACTTATATTTGTTTAGAACGAATAACTCTGGATCGAGCGAATGAATTGGTACAATTGCTTAAAATAATTGGCAGACAATAAAGCCAATAAATTTCAGTTAGGAACCACCAATAAATAGATTGTCCATTTAATTCCTCACGTCAGGGATTATCCTAACTGGAGTACAAAGCGAAGCTTTGTAACAAAGCTTTGCTTTGTACTCCTGGTTGAAGTTTCGATTGAAGTTTCAGAATTAGTCCCGGCGGCATGGGAACATTGAATAGAATTAGGGAAAATGGAGTTGTAGTAAACAATATTTTCTCATTTTCACGATTTTCTTTAAATACATATTTTTTATGTGTTTGACCAAATTGTCCGAAGTATTGACAGGGTCAAGTAAGAGTATATCGATTAATAATATACAATAATATATGCCTTATTTTAAGATGGATGCGTAAGGTGAGTTATTTATATTTATATTACGGCATTTGCCGGTGGAGCATTGGCCATGCTGGCCAGTCGACTAGTGGGATTATGGATTTTATTAAATAGTGGCACTTACACCTTGACAAATCTGGGAGACGAGCCTATATTTATTATTGTAGTCATGTTGTTTCCGGAAGCCTTTATGAATGGCTTATTGATAACAGTACTGGTTGTGTACTACCCGCAATGCGTAGGTAGCTTCAGTGACAAGCAGTATTTACAAGGCAAGTAAAAAATATTTTAAAAAACGCTTGCAATTTAATTTTCAGACTATATAATAGATATTGTTGATGCGAGGTGGAGCAGTCTGGCAGCTCGTCGGGCTCATAACCCGAAGGTCGTAGGTTCAAATCCTACCCTCGCTACCAATTATTTTCTTAATTTGTAAATGGTTAAGGAATTACCTTGTGATTTATCCTACCTTTGTTTTATATCCACTTTTTATTCTAGTTTCCTGCCTAATGAATTTTAGCACCCCTCATACCCTCATACTCATTCATAAGATTTTCCGCCTTCAAAGTATTTTTAAGATTTAAATTATCCTCTTAAGTAGTTTGAATAATAAAGTCTAAGCAACCGTTCCCGCTCTTTATTTTATAACTTACTGATTAATAATAGCGCAACTACCCAATGTGGATCCTTGGAAAATTTGCCAGGGGCATGATCTCATCGATATTTTAGTTATCGGCTTGAAACATGTACTTGGTCATGCCAAAGAGGTAGGCCGAAATCAGATGGCATCAGTTCTCCGACAGGGAATTGAACGCGCTGAATTTTGTGATACCCTACTGGTAAAAAAGATTGTTGAGTGGGAAAACAGAAATACGCCGCACCGTATTTTCTCCTGTGCCAAGTGATCCAACCAAGTCGCCATCAATACGCGCAGGGCCATTGTATTATGGTTAAGATGCGTCCCACGCACCATTCTGACACCGTGTGATCTTCCTATTCGTATGCGCTAGATTGATTTTTCAATCAACTAATCAGACCACAGCCAGCGTAGGGTGCGTTAGCGACCGCGTAACGCTCCATTTTTCAGAAAACCATCATAAAGAAAAAAGGTGCGTTACGGTGCAAACAGACGCACCTAACGCACCCTACGTTTGCTACGTTTGCTTAGGACTGCCAGTCCTGACCGCATCATCCCCCAGCTTTCAGGACTATCATTACTTACTCTCGCGGTTGAGTAGGTTCTTCTACCGTTGACTCCTCAGCCGGTACTGCGGGGGTTACCGGAGGAGGAGTCGCGGTTGCCCCCAGAGGTTCGCTGACCACGATTCTATCCTTATTGGCCTCTATCATTTTTTCCCCAATCCCATACACCTGACTCAAATCGTACACCGTTTTGAACGGACCATGTTCCTCACGAAATTTTACAATCGCTCTCGCTTTCTTTTCACCCACGCCATCTAAACGTTGTAACGTGTAAACATCAGCCGTGTTAATATCGACTTTGTTGGGATCCACTGGCGTTACCGCTGGTGGAGTGGTCGTAGCCGGTGCTGGAACCGGTGCAGGTGTCACCGTGCTAGGAGGTGATGAGGAAGTAGTCGTGTCGGCTACCACGGGAAGAATCATAGAGGAGGTAAGGAGACCTACCAACAGGGTTTGATGAATTTTATTCATAATGAAAACTCCGTCCATAAAGAATGATGGTTTCAAAAGAAGGTCAGTGAGTGTTTATCAAAATTAACATATCACCCTTAGTAAAACATTAAAGATTGAAAAAAGCAAGAGAAAGGTTCAAAATAAATTTGAACAGGAATTTCAAGCGGGTCAAACTGAAATTTGATTAGGTGGAATCTGGATAGTTATAGATTTTGGTAATTTATATTGCCTATAATAAATAATATTTTGGGAAAATTTAATATGATTGATAGGTTTATAATTTAATTGATATTATCGACAAGTAATTTTACTAGAAAGAGGATTCACGCCACTTACAGATGCCGAAAGAGAAAATCTCCAAGGAACTTCCCGTTTAGCCCGCGTAGAGATCGTAGCAATTCATGCCAGCTAATGACGAGATTAACTTAAATCCAGGTGCGAAGTTTGCTTTCACCGCTAGGTTTAAAGAAACCTTGACGGTTACAAAGTTTCCTAAACTTTGTGGGTCTTAGGTAGTCCTTACCTATTTTGGTATAAGTTATTATAACCCATATATAAGGCTCGACCATGTTGGTAATTTGAGATGAAATTTCATATAATATTTATACTACATTGGTAGCCTATAAATTTATGCTTAAAGATAAGACGCTATCTCTGAAATTATAGCGTTTTCTGAATAGCCTAGACGCTACTACGATAACTCACATGGCCGGTATAATTCGGCAACTTCTGAAAAGTTCAAAGTGATTAAGAAGTTACCATAAAATTAGCCATTCCAGAAAATTCTAACTAAATTATTGGGAAGTTGCCCTCGTGTTGCACTTCGCGTTTATCTATAAAATTATGGTCATACTGATTTTTCAAATTTAATCATCATAACATTATTAAATGTGTATATAGATTTATGAATAAATCAGATTTTTATTTAAAAATCATGGAAATAGCGACAAATCTAGTAAGAGCTGATATTGAACACAATAAATTTATCCATGAAGCAACTTCTTATGAAGATGAGCAAATTACCGTTAAAAAATTGTTTGATATGTATGTACAGGAAGTGGAAAAGAAATTTTTTCAATTAATGAATAAAGATAAATCTTCATGATTCACTTTTACTAATTTTGCCATGGTTACAAATTATAATAATTTTATAGAAACGAAAAAATTCTATTTTTCCATTAATTTACTTTAATATAGTTAGTTTTTTATTTATCAAGTATTTGTCTAAAGATTAGGCTATTCTAAAATTTGCAAAAAATCTTAGGTAAAAATTCCTTAATAATGTTGATTTAATTAAAATTTTATATTAAAAGTACGCCTGGTAAAGGCTCATGGGTAACTGTTTGGAATGGCCCATAAAGGTATCTTTAGGACATTGAAAAAAAGTGGTAGTGCTAAAAAAATGTAGGTGATACTATGATTTGCCCTCACCCAGGGGGAGAGGGGAGACCGGCGAAACACCCGGAGTTTCTTGCCTCTCCCTCTAGGAGAGGGTAGTGAAGGGGATATGTCAGCCACCTTTCATAACTGCCGAAACAGTGGTAGTGCTGAAATGTGGGTGACCACTCTATCAGGATTGGCAGTCCTAAATTCTCACCTATATTTCATAACTACCGAAAAAGTTAAGTGTCTTTTCAACAAAACAATCTTTTTGTTATTTTGGTTATTCAGGAACAACACTCTTATGATTTTAGATTTCATTAATAAAAAGCCGAAATGGCAACATCGCAATATTGAGGTGCGTAAATCGGCGGTGGAAAATCTCGATGACCTTTCTATCTTAAGCGACATCGCGCAACATGATGAAGAATCTACAGTACGGCTCCTCGCCGTGCAAAAATTAACGGATTTACGTTTATTAGAGAACATCGCTCACCATGACCCCGAGGCCACGGTACGAGAAATGGCGACCCACTGTTTCCAAAAACTCTTTTGTTCCGCAGAGTCCATTGAAATAGACTTAGCCACTCGTTTACATTGGCTGGCCGAGATAACCGAGCTGGAGCTGCTAGAATATATTGCCAGGCATGGTCAAGAAACTGAATTACGGTTGGCCGCTACTCAAAAAATCGACAGTGACAGTGTCTTAGGAGAGATTGCAATTCAGGATCTTAGTAGCGAAATCCGTTTAGTAGCCGCCGACAAACTAACTCACAAAACGACTTTAGAACAAGTGTTTAAAGCCTCCCGTAATCGAGATAAAGGCGTGAGTAGAATTGTTCGCGACAAATTAGATGCCTTACAAGCCCAGCAAGATCAAGTTATTCAGATTCGAAACGACAGTGAAACTATCTGCAAACGTTTAGAAACGCTAGGTCGAACGCAATTGTGGGAACAAGAGCAGGCGGAATATCAGCACTTACAAGAACGTTGGCAAGCCATAGCTAATCAAGTTGACCACGAGTATCAACAACGCTTCTCGTTAGCACAGCAGGCTTTTCAAATGGTCTACCAACATTATCAACAGCAACGAGAACAATTGCTACAACGAGAACAACTCTGGTTAGCCACCAGAGATCAACTTTGTCAGGAAGCTGATACTTGGTTGGCCGAATTACAAACGCCAGAACGTTTATCAAAAGCCGAGCTGGAACCCTTGACCCAACGTTTACAGACGCTACAACAGCAATGGCAAGACCATTTTCCACCGGCCAACCTCGCGGCGGCCGAGCAACCATGGCAAACCCGCTTTGAACGGACTTGTCAACACCTTCAACTACAATTGAAGAACTTGCATGACTCTCATGAAGTTGCCAAGGCGTTAGAACAACTTTACCGCCAAGCTGAAGATTGGTTGAATCAGCCAGGTGTAATTCAAGCTCAATCACTCGCTGAGCTTAAAGCGCAATGGCAAGCGGTGTCCCTACCAGCGACTCCAACGCTTCTCCTCCAAACTTTAAATTCGAATTTTGAGCAAGCTATGGCAGAACTTCACACTCGCTGGCAACAGCAGAAAGAACGTACTGAACAAAACTCACAACAACTCAAAGAATTATTAATTACCCTAGAAACTGCTTTAGAGCGGGGTGAGTTGAAAACGGCCCTCCCATTGGAACCGCAAATTCGGGAACTGTTGAAAACTACGGTTGGATTGTCGGCTAATCTCCAGAAAAAATTGGAAAGTCGTTTACAGAAATGTGTCGCTAAAATTACTGAATTCCGCGGGTGGCAAAGTTGGGGAAACAAATTAGAGCGAGAAAAATTATGCCAGCAATTAGAAGAACTAATCGTCGGCGAGGAAGATGAGGCGGCCGATACTTTACGCCTGGTCAGACAAATTCAAGAAAATTGGCGAAACTTAGGTCCAGTCGGTTATTCCCAGGACTTGAAAGAACGATTTCAACTCGCCAGCCAAACTGCTTATAGTCGTTACCGCGAGCATTTATGTCGCCAAGTGGAAACATTACTAGAGTCACCGGAACCGGAAGCGCAAGCCCGTTTCATTCGAGAGGCGCAGTCGATTTGGAAAAAATTAGGTCCCCTCGGTCATTCCCAAGAATTATGGGAACGCTTCAATACCGCTTGTAACACGGCTTATGAACCTTGTCAACAATATTTCAAACAACAAGCGGTAGATCGACAACAGCATCTGGCACAAAAAACTGCCATTTGTGAACAGTTGGAAACCAGAACGATTAATAACGAGAACCCGGATTGGAAAGCAGTTTACCAATTTATCCGTCAACTGGAAAATGAATGGAAACGGATGGGACCGATTGACCGCAAAGCCCGTAAACTGGTGCAGAAACGCTATGACCAAGCGATGCGACCTTGGCAAGAGCAATTGGCGACAGAACAGCAACGGAATAGTGATATTCGCAGTCAGTTGATCGCTCAAGTACAAGCCGTCACCAAGCAATTAGAAGCAGACCCGGACTCTTTAGAGGAGGCCATTGCGGTCATCAAAAAATTGCAAGCGCAATGGCAAGTAACGGTGCCTGGCTCGCGGCGCGACGAACGTCAATTATGGCGCGAATTTCGTAAAGCCTGCGATGTCGTGTTTGAGCAACGTAAGCAACAACAGGAAACCGCGCAAAGAGAATTACAGACCCACTTAGAAAGAAAGGTGGCTTTATGTGAGCAAGTGGAAGCACTGGCCAAATCGATGGGGGCTACGGTAAAGACCGCACCTAGCCAAATTAAATCAATTCAAGAAGAATTTAAAAGTCTCAATGCGGGTCCCAAAAAAGCCGGTGATCCCCTTGACCGTCGTTTTGACAATGCTTGTCGTCAAGCGTATCGTCAAATCGAGTTACAACGTCAGGCCCAGTTGGCGACCGAGCAACAACAACAGTTGGAGTGGCTACGGCAAAAGGCCGCGTGTTGTGTAAAATTGGAGTTGTCTAATCTAACGGCGGAAGAAATCGTTGAAGTGACTGCCGACTGGGAGCATTTACCTAAACTAGACCAAGCCGAACTAGAAATGACCATTAACCAACGTTTTCAAACTGCTCTCGCGGGTCAATGTGTACCTCAAGCCGATACCCTCAAACTGAAAAAGACTTGGTGCCTTCGTCTGGAAATTTTAGCTGGCATCGAATCTCCCTCTGAAGAAGTAGAAGCCCGGCTGGCTTACCAAGTGGCTCGTTTGTCAGAAGCCATGTCAGGAGGCGAGAAGACGAGAGTGAAGGATAAATTGACCGAGGTTCAAGACATCGAAAAATCCTGGTACTTAAGTGGGCCGGTACCTAGCGACTTAGCAACCACCTTAGAACAACGTTTTGCCAAAGCGCGTGAAGCAATTTATGCCCAGGGGGTATCTCCACTTAGGGACCAGCAATAAATAGATGGTCCATTTAAACTTTTACGTAAGGGCAACCACCAGGGATTGCTTCTAAGTACTGAAGCAGAAATTTTGCGGTATTTTCCCTCACCCCCGACCCCTCTCCCAGAGGGAGAGGGGCGAAAGAACATACGAGAAAATTTATACTTCAGTACTTACCAACAGGGACCATCTATTTATTGCTGGTCCCTTAGCCAAAAATAATTTAGTTAAACCGAATCTAGCGCCAAATTTTTCCGATCAATCTATTGCCATTGTCACTGATTAGATTG
Organism: Thiomargarita sp.; assembly: GCA_022729575.1. GTDB lineage: Bacteria > Pseudomonadota > Gammaproteobacteria > Beggiatoales > Beggiatoaceae > JAABRD01. The sequence continues at coordinate 3,425 of DZAL01000093.1, read as the reverse complement.
GCCCGCTGTGCTATGAAGTTTCACTGAATTTTCGGAATGGGTTATCTATCCACTCTCTATCTTCAAATATAATTAATAACAAGGACTTACCATGTTTTGGTGTGACCAATTACTAAACAAACTCAACCTCAACGAATCACAAGTGGTGAACGATTCGAAAACACCCTCTGGTCGCGCTCATGTGGGTGCCTTACGCGGTGTGATAATCCATGATGTGATATACAAAATTCTCCAAGAAAAAGGGGTGCCCGTCCGTTATCTATTTGGGGTCGATGACTATGACCCGCTGGATGAGTTACCTTATGGTAAAAACGAACACTTTGAACAATACTTGGGAATGCCACTGTGTAATGTTCCGCCACCTTCGGAGTCAACGGCTTCGGATATGGCAGATTATTACATCAACGAATTTTTTGAAGTGTTCGACTACTTAGGAGTGCAAGTAGAAAAATACCGATTACGTGATATTTACCGCAACGGCCAATTTGATGAGGTCATTGACCGCATTTTGCAACAAGCGGCCACGGTACGACAGGTGTATAAAACCGTGAGCAATTCCAATCGGCCAGCGCATTGGTATCCATTTCAAGTGATTTGTGAGCAGTGCGGTAAATTAGGTACCACTGAAGTAAGTGATTATGATGGCAAAGAGGTGACTTATACCTGTCGTCCAACTTTGGTCAAGTGGGCCAAAGGTTGTGGTTATCAAGGTAAAATGTCACCATTTTCGGGCCATGGTAAATTGCCCTGGAAATTAGAATGGGTAGCCAAGTGGAAATTTTTTGGCATCACCATTGAAGGCGCCGGCAAAGATCATACTACCAAAGGCGGTTCCCGAGACGTGGCGGCGCAATGTTTAAAAGAGATTTTTCAACAACAATCTCCACTTAATATTCCGTATGAATTTTTTCTGGTGGGCGGTGCCAAAATGAGCTCTTCGCGAGGCGTGGGGGCTGCGGCTAAGGAGATGGCCGAATTTTTGCCACCAGAGATTTTACGTTTCTTGATGATCCGGCCGCAACCACATAAACCGATTAATTTTCCGGTGGATGAGGATAATATTGTCAAATTATTTAATGAATTTGACCGCTATCATACCTTGACCCAGCCGGTGCCGACGGCTGATGTGTCTAGTGTATCTAACGTTTCTGACGAGATTAAACGTAGTTATTGTTTATCCGAAATTCAGCCCGAAGGTCATTATTATCAAGCCAACTTACAATTGATTGAAGCCTTGGTACAATTGCCACATCTGGACCCAGTGCCTGAAATTGAAAAGCGCAAAGGTAGTCCATTAACTGAAATTGAGCTTAAGCATCTGCACCGGCGCATTGCTTCGGTAAAATATTGGTTAAACCATTATGCGACGGAGGAAGAAAAATTACGGTTGCGGGAGACTTTACCGCCACAAGCTAATCAACTCACGGTTTCACAACGGGCCTTTTTAACTTTGTTAGCGCAAGAATTACTGAATACGCTATGGGAAGAGGAAACTTTACAGGCTAAAATTTTTGCGGTGGCTCGATTGATACCCATTGCCCAGCCGTTGGCTTTTCAAGCGATTTACCGGGTCTTATTTGACCGTGATTCAGGGCCCAAAGCCGGTAATTTATTTGTCTTTTTAAACCGTGATTTTGTGGTCAACCGATTTCAGGAATTATCTTACGACAAAGTTGAATTTTGGCGAGATACCGCTATCACGTCGGCGCAATTTGAGACTTGGTGTCAAGAGCAGAAAACGGAGATGACTTCAGTGCTGACCCGAATTGATTCGATTGACATTGATTCGGTAGCCGGGGTGAAAGCTCAAAGTGGCATCGTAGAATTGGTGATTACCTTCAGTGACCACAAAACTTATGGGCAGCGAGTATGGTTGGAGTCAGCGACGGAGGAGATTCAAACGGTGGCTACCCAGTGGATTCAAACTTTGACGACGCAAGGTACCTTATCAATAGCTCCCTTTCCCTTACCGCCCACTTAATATTTCACTTTACGCACGGTTAATTCAACCACCCCCAACCCTTCCTTGACCAGGAGGGGAAAATTAGAGGGGGTGAGTTGGCCAGAAAAACTCCCCTCCGTGCTAAGGAGAGGCTGGGGGTGTTTATGCGTCACTGCCATTAAGTTAAGGAATCCCCCCGGTCAGGTTTTAACCTTGAAGGTCTGGTTTTAGACCTTCAAGGTTTCTTTGGTCGGCTTAACTTAATAGCATTGGTATTTATGCGTCAGGTGAGTTATTTAAGTCAAATCTGACCGCTCTTCGGGACCTGTCAGATTTAAGTCGAGAGGAAGAAAGGGAAGTCTTCCGTTCTCGATAATTTATAAATCCCACCTAACTGCTTCTGAAACAAGTGTAGATTGGAGTCAATTAATTATGTTCAACGAAACCATGTTATCTACCACCAAACTCAAATCATCTCGTCGAGTCTCGTCGCGCCGAGTGGACCCGACGTTACCGACGATGTATGATTTACCGTATGAAAACCCGTTAACCGATGATATGCCAGATTATTTTCATCAAATTCAACCGCAATTATTAAACGAAACGTTTGTGCCTCCTAATTATCCGTACCAACAGGTGTTGGTAGCGACGGATTTATATTTGTATTATGATTTAGAACATACGTTGTGGTATAAACGCCCGGATTGGTTTGCGGTGTTAGGAGTGCCGCGCGGCCAAACCGTCTCCGAGTTACGATATAGTTATGTAATGTGGCAGGAGAAAGTGGCGCCTTATTTGATAGTGGAGTTACTGTCGACAGGCACCGAAGCTGAAGATTTAGGGAAACCGCAAAAGCCCTCACGTCAACCACTAAACTCGCCGGCTCAACCCCAACCGCCCAGAAAGTGGGAAGTGTATGAACGAATTTTGCAAGTGCCTTATTATTTGGTATATAGTCGTAAGAGCTTGAAATTACAAGCCTTTCAATTAGTGAATGGTCGTTATCAGGAAGTTGAAATAACGGGTCAGGGTTTCTGGTTGCCAGAAGTGCAATTAGGTATTGGTTTGTGGGCCGGTCGTTATCAGGAATGGAAGGGCCAGTGGTTGCGATTTTATGATGCTCAAGGGAGTTGGTTGCCGACGGAAGCGGAAACCCGGCACAGTGCGGAACAACGCGCCGACGCGGAAGCTCAAGCCCGGCACAGTGCGGAACAACGCGCCGACGCGGAGGCCCAAGCCCGGCACAGTGCGGAACAACGCGCCGACGCGGAAGCTCAAGCCCGGCACAGTGCGGAACAACAGGCTATAGCGGCAGAGGCCGCCCGGCAAGCGGAAGCCCAAGCCCGGCACAGTGCGGAACAACGCGCCGCCGTGCTTGAAGCAGAATTGGCGCGATTGAAAGCGTTGTTAGAACAATAAAACTGGGTGGTCCCTCCAAACCAATGGAGGTGTTAAAATTCAATGAGTTATCAAAGCTCAAAGT
>DZAL01000422.1 GCA_022729575.1 Thiomargarita sp. | reverse complement strand
GGAACCACGAACTACAGCTTTGATGCCGCCCACCGGCTGACCGGGATCAGCGGCGCCACCACCGGGATGTACGGCTACGACGGGGCGGGCAACCGGCTATGGGCGGCGCGCAACGGCATCATCACCCGCTATGTCTATGACTTACGCGGCAATCTCCTGGCCGAGGCGGATCAAAACAACGTCATCACCCGCTACTACATCCACGGCCTGGGCCTGCTCGCCGCCGTGACCCCGGAGAACGCCGCCTACTGCTACCACTTCGACGCCACCGGGAACACGGTGGCCGTCACCGACATATCCCAGAACATGGTCAACCGCTACGCCTACACGCCGGAGGGCACGGTGAACCAGTCCGAGGCCTTCACCCAGCCCTTCAAGTACGTGGGCCAATACGGCGTCATGGCCGAGTCAAACGGCCTCTACTACATGCGGGCCAGATACTACGACCCCGAGACCGGCCGGTTTATCTCCGAAGACCCCATTGGATTTGAGGGCGGGGATGTGAATCTGTATGTGTATGTCGGGAATAATCCGGTGATGTCTGCCGATCCATTAGGACTGTGGACACTTCAAGTTGGTGGTAGTGGAACTGCTGGTGCCGGTGGCGGTGTGACAGCAGGAGGCGGAGTTGTTTTCGGTTTTAGTTGGGAAAATGGGTTCCAATTTGGGACTTATGAAGTGGCGGGAGGCGGTGCTTTTGGGAGTGTTGGGGCTTCAGGGGGTATTGATATCACATTTTCAACCAATGCAAATATTAATGATCTTTCTGGTGGTGCTGTCTCAAGTGGAGGCTCAGGAGGGGAAGGTCTTTCTTTAGGCGGTGAGGTTAACATCCCGATGGGGGGGAATGCATCGCCATCTTGGACATTTAGCTTCGGTGGAGGTGTAGGTGTCCCATTTGAAACGCATTCTTTCCTGACTAAAACATGGGTTCAAGAATATAAATAGTAAGTAAGTTCAACCAGATTGAATTATGATGCCTATAGTAGAATTAGCAATCAGTATTGCCCTGTTGTTAGGGGCAATACTGATTATTTTTTTATTTTTTCTATCGTTTATTAGCAATGTTAAGTTGAATTCTTACCTAAAAAAAAACAATATAGATAGATGGAGATATTTAACAAGCATTGGACAGTTTGGTCCTGGATGCTCAAATATTTTTAAGTTAATCAAATATTTATATAGCGACATTGACAACAATGATTCGAACATTCGAGTTCAAAAGAAAAGAATTCGTAATTATTTGACCATCATTTTATATGTGCTAATTTTTTTCTTTATTTTTTTTATAGCGTTAGCAATTTTATGGAAGGAATTAGATATTCCTTAGAAAGT
>DZAL01000421.1 GCA_022729575.1 Thiomargarita sp. | reverse complement strand
CTAGCGACGATGGGCAGACAGTGTGGGCTTCACGTCACCCCGCACCAACTCAGACATACATGCGCTTCGACGCTTCTCAATGCGGGCATGTCTATCCTCGGCGTGCAGAAGATTCTGGGTCACAAGTACGTGGAAACAACCCTGAGGTACGCAAGGGTGTATGACAGCACTGTCGTGAAGGATTTTCAAAAGGCGAGTAGTAGAAGATAAAAGAAAAACGTTAGGAAGTTATTGTGTGCTTCCTGACGCTTGAATAATAAGCAGTTACGCGAAGCAATTTGCTGAAGACCTGTCCGCTTTGGGAGGTGAGTTGACGAACGGAGCCCAACGCATCACCCAGGAAGTATTGCCACTTTGCTGGGAGATACGCCCCAGACCGTAGGTGTAGTTGGTCGTGCCATTAGATAAGACTTGGGTGAGACTGGAATTCAAGTCAATGCGCAGTAAACTCTATTTGCGGGGTTTTAATACGTATACCATTCTTTCAGGATAGAGTCACTTCCGAAGTGACTCTATCCTGAAAGATTAGTTTTCATGGCAAAACACTGACTTCAAGGACAACCAAGTACCGAAGGACATCTATTCCTGTCAAAGCAGGTGCGATGCACTCTGGGGATTATTATGGCAAAATAGGCAATTGAAATGCGAACAATTGCGTACTATCTCCCATATACACAAATAACGACTGAGTGTCTGTGTCAACGGCCACATAGTATCCATAATTCCACCCTTCTTTATCGTCTCGTAAAACTGGGGATGGGATGAACTGAATTATCTCCTCCTTAAATCCTTCAGTCGGGTTAAATTTCAGCAATTTTCCATCCAAACCAAGAACAAATATTCCAAGAGGGCTTGCTGCATTTCTACTAGCGGCAAATAGATCGCCAGAACCCCAAATCCGATTGCCACTAAGTTCTTTCATCGCAATTATTTCTCCTTTGTAATCAGGATAGCCTGTTTGTTTCTGGAAATACGCAATGTCCCCGACAAACGCCAAGTCCATTTTATGATCACTCCAGTCTGGAATATCTTTATTAGGTGCGCCGTTAATAGTGTAACTAATTGATTGAATTATTTTACCCGTTTCGGCATCTAAAAGGAAAAAACTTCCACCAACTGTGTCAATATAAAGTATATTATCGCGGAGTAGTAGTTTAAGTACGCTTCGGGATGGTAGCGATGTGGACCATACTACCACCCCATCATCAAGATTAAGCGCAGTAACACTTCCAACTTCGCCAACAAATATCATTTTATTTGACGCGGTTAAAGTAGTTTCATTATTATTGCCATATTGCCAGATCGGATTTCCTGTATTTCCATCAAGCGCAATCAGG
>DZAL01000420.1 GCA_022729575.1 Thiomargarita sp. | reverse complement strand
CGCCAAAAATGTATCGAAAATTTTATAAGAAAGGGTGAGCAATAGATTCACTAAGAGACTGTCACGAAATAACTTGATTATTTAAAAAAGGTTTTGTATATTGTAGTCATGGAAAATACAAACCTTATCCAACGACGTTATGAATTACTTAAGCCCATTATGGACGAACGGTTACGCCGATTATGGAGCGCGGCCGAGGCCAGCGCGCTGGGTCATGGAGGTATCCGTTGCGTTGCGGAGGTAACGGGACTATCTCCCACCACTATTTCCAAGGGTATCAAAGAATTGGCCGTGACAACCCCGTTAGCGCATAAACGTGTTCGCAAACCTGGCGGTGGGCGCCGTAAAATCGTGGCGCAATTGCCGGCGGTTGAAAATGAACTGTTACAATTGATTGAACCCACGGTCCGCGGGGAACCGGACTCGCCGCTGTTATGGACGACCAAGAGCCTGCGGCATCTGGCGGACGAATTAACCGCGCGTGGTTATCCGCTGAGTCGGAATCGGGTGGCTGAACTCTTGAAAAAACATGATTTTAGCTTACAAGCGAATCGGAAAACGGATGAGGGTCGGAGCCATCCGGATCGGGATGCGCAATTTCAATATATCCATGACCAAGTCGTCGCGTTCCAAGCGGCGCAGCAACCGGTAATCTCGGTGGATACCAAAAAGAAAGAACTGGTGGGGAATTTTAAAAATGCGGGTCGCGAATGGAAACGCCAGGGAACGGCGGAGCAGGTTAAAGTCTATGATTTTCCGAGTGATGCCGAAGGCAAGGCGATTCCGTATGGGGTTTATGATCTGAGGCAGAATGCGGGTTGGGTTAGCGTTGGTACCAATCATGATACCGCCGAATTTGCGGTGGAAACCATTCGCAAGTGGTGGTATCAAATGGGACGGCAGGTCTACCCGCAGGCCCACCAATTATTAATTACCGCCGATGGTGGTGGTAGTAATGGTTCGCGCGTGCGCTTATGGAAAAAAGAAATTCAGGATTTGGCCAATGAAACGGGTTTGGAAATAGTGATTTGTCATTATCCCCCAGGAACCAGTAAATGGAACAAAATTGAACATCGCTTATTTTCATTTATTACGAAAAATTGGCGGGGAAAACCGCTAATCACGCACGAAGTGGTGGTTAATTTAATTGGCGCCACCACGACCACCACCGGCTTAACGGTCGCATGTCAATTAGACCCGACGGAATATGAAAAAGGTCGGACGGTCAGTGAGTCCGAATTTGAGCAAATTCGGCTCATTCAGGATCAGTTTCATGGGGAGTGGAATTATAAAATTGTGCCGAATATTCTTAAAAACAACTAAGTTATTTTGTGACAGTCCCT
>DZAL01000419.1 GCA_022729575.1 Thiomargarita sp. | reverse complement strand
TGGGCCACGTTTAATCCTGGTCCCAATGAAACGGATCACCTGTTGACTTATACGGTCAGCGAAGTCAGCAACCCTGGCCTCTTCTCTCACTGGCCCAACGTGAGCACGAATGGTGCCCTGACTTACCAGTCAGCGATTAATCAGTCCGGCACCTCGACCTTTACGGTCACCGTGCAAGATACTGGTGGCACGGCGAATGGTGGTGTGGAGCGGTCGGCACCGCAAAATTTTACTCTCACCGTGATAGCACCTGAAATCAATGTACAACAGGGAGGAGTCAATTTATCAAACGGCAAGAGTTTCGATTTTGGTAGCATTGGGATCGGTAGTACCTTGACCAAATCGTTTTTGATTGAAAACCAGGGGACTTTTGAATTACTGCTTAACAATTCTCCTCCCGTTGTAGTTTTGAATAACCAGGCGGGAGAATTTAGCGTGGATGAGACTAGCACGCTCAGTTTCCTAGCCGTAGGGGGCAAGACCACGTTTACGCTCAGTGTCACGCCCTCACAATTGGGAGCTAAAAGTGTGACCGTGGTGATACCAAATACGGACTCCGATGAAAGTAGTTATCGCTTTGATGTTACTGCTACCAGTGTGCCCGCCCAGTTGTTGAAAATTTTCTTAGCAGGTCCGGGGATTGGTCACATTACTAGCGACCCGACGGGAATAGATTGTACGACGGAGCCGACTATTTGCACTCTAGCGGTGATTAATCCCCCCAGATGGATTGATCTCACTGCCACCCCGGATCCAGGGTTTAAATTTACCGGTTGGAGTGGTGAGGAGGCTTGTCAAGCCACGGGCAAAGTCTTTGTCATGGCTAATACTGCTTGCGTAGCCACCTTTGAGTTACAAAGTTATGAACTCTCGGTCGGTCGTCTTGGCCAAGGCCAAGTCAAAGGACCTGGCCTCGATTGTCCACCTAAGTGTATCGAAACTTTTCTCTATGGCACCGAGATTCAATTAGAAGCTGTGGCCGACCGCGAATGGATTCATACCGGTTGGAAAGGCAGTTGTGACCAGACGGGTAAAGTCAAATTGACTAATGCTCTCTTATGTCAAGCCGTCTTCCAAGAAGACCCCACCGTGCCCAATCAGTTGGATGGGAATGGTGATGGCATTCCCGATGCGCATCAACCCAATGTCATTAGCTTACCCGATAAGGTCACGGGAAGTTATGTCACCTTCGCCGTCCAACCGGAGACTTGCGTAATTAGTGACGTGTATACCGACTTACCCGACAATTATGGTAAACCGGAGAAAAATAAACCCCTGCCTCAAGGATTAATCTACTTTGACTTAGCTTGTCCCCAAGCACAAATCAGTTTGTATTATCATGC
>DZAL01000418.1 GCA_022729575.1 Thiomargarita sp. | reverse complement strand
CTGGATAACCAAACCGATCCTGCGCAGCTGGGGTTGGGTTGTTAATTTCTTGCTGTGAGATCCACGCAAACATAGCTTCCGGGACTATCGCGTACAACGTATTTCTATCTGGAGTTATTAAATCATAAGCAGCCTGGGTAATTAATACAAAATTTTCCACTCTAACAGAACCTGTGCCGGCTTGTACGATATTTGAAGGGATAAATATATCTACGTATTCTTTGGTTGCTATGTCTAAGTCAACGGCTGGAACATAACCGGTATCCATTTGGACAGAGCCGTCTGAGTAAAGGTTGCCCGCGCCCGCAGTAGCCAAGTCAACATACTCTTTAGTAACTAAACTACGTGGGTTATCGTGCAACGCTACGGTTAACTCTGGTGTACGTATTCTACCATCGGTATAAATTTCGAAAGCATTTCTACGGTCGGTATTATCTATGCCTATCCCTGTCTCATGAATGGTTTCCATTGAAGTGCCAACATTATATTTACCTTCGGCATGCATGTGATGGTTTTGGGCAATCGTTTGGTAACCTTCGGCATGTGAACCGTAACTACCAGACGCAACGGTAAATTGACCTTCGGCGTGTGACGCGTACCCGGTTGCACTTGTAACTTGGCCTTCGGCGTGCGATGCAACGCCGGTTGCTGAAGTATTAAAACCTTCAGCGGATGAATTTGGGCCGGTGGCCCCACCATTCGGTACTTGACCATTCTGGAAACTAAAGTCGGTGGCTTCATTGCCTATATTGCCATACAAAGCTGGGTCTCGCCCAGCCAAACGCCAACCAGTATTTCCACCCTCGGTAATTTTCTCTAGTTCACCGGTTGTATTCTGGTCGCCCGGTGTCCAAACTTGCCCAACTTCATCCCAAACAAGAACCTGGCCATTGGTTACGTTTGTAACTTCAACATCCCCGAGTTCGGCTAGTTTAGCATTCTCTATTTTAAATTCTTTTGAAATTTCTTCATATAAACTAGGGTTATCTAAAAAAACACCAATGGTTGAATTGGAATTTAAACCAGTTTTAGCTATTAATTCAACGTATTTTGTTGTACCTAGATTGTCGCCGTCGATAATATGAACGATTGATTTTAGTGGTACTTCAAAAATACCAGCCGACATACGGTCCGCAAAAACATATAGTGGATTTCTTCTCATTAATTAAACCTTTTTTATTTTAAAATTTTTGTTTTTTGTTTGGGTTAAGACTCTAAAGTCGGCAAGGCTTCAGCGAATAATCTTATCACAAATCTTCAGTCATCAAGGAAATTTCTTTCAGGGAAATTTGCCCATTCTCTGTAATTCCCTTTAAGACGCTTAATTTATATTTAGTATAAGAACCAA
>DZAL01000293.1 GCA_022729575.1 Thiomargarita sp. | reverse complement strand
ATTCGCCTTTTGGGAGTAGTAAATCCAATTTTATTGCTATTTTGCAATTGGCTCGTAAACTATAAGTTAATTCTTCTAAAGATAAAGAAGTTCAAAGCGATAACTTTGAATAATAATTATTAATCAACCAGTGAAGTTAACATTAATATTAGGGAGGACTTCATTTTGGAAATCAGGTTATTTAGCCGACTGTTTGCGCATTCCACTTACGATTTAGAAGAATTTACCACCGAAATTTTAGCCGGTATACTACGTTCTAATCAAACGTTGCTTGATAATTTTGTCAATCAAGTGCTAACTATTGAAGGTGATAGTTTTATAGTGGACACTCACCAAACTTATGGGGAGTCTGCCGTAGATATGGTGTTTTCCAATAAAACTACTTTATGTTTTTTGCAAAGTAAAGTAGATACTTTCGTGCCAACAATGCAATTGGAGAAACTGAAAAATATACTCAATGGGCAATCGGAGTCGATTAACGTCTATTTAAGATACGGTACCAAGCTCTATGCCCATAAATCGATCAAAGGCATCAACTTTGATCAATTTCGGTGGGAAGAGATTTATGCTTTTTTCCAAACTTCATACGCAGACAATCCATTAGTCAAGGAATTTATTAACTTTCTTGAGGATAAAGAGATGAACCAGGTAGTAGAACTAAAAGCTGGAGATTTGGTAGCCATGGGCGCATTGTCTAATACGATTAGAAAAATGGATATGTGCCTAGATTCAGTAGCTGCTGAATTTACAGAATTGTTTGGCGCACCTACTCTGGGTATTCCACAACATACTCAAGAACGTTTACAGGACTTGGTGAAATATGAGCAGTATCATCTGACCAAAGCGCCGTTATTGCATGGCAGTAGTGGCGAATGGGGATGGTCTGATATTCGCGTCTGCTTCTCCTATTCGGAAGCACAAACTCAACTGATGGTCTGGTACTGGTGTGGACGGTCGCATTCGCAATATGAACCGATGAAACGGTTATTTCAGAAACATCAAAGCCTGTTTGGAGGAGAGCCGGATTTTCTGTTACAAGATGATCCTAATTGGTTAGCAATAGTTTTTAAAAAGCCACTGACCGCCTTTGAATCAGAAGAGAAACCATTGCAAAGTATTCATCATTGGGTAGTGGAGCACATGCGATTACTTAAACAATTTTCGGAGAAAACGCCAGAGTTGTCGTGGAATCTACCGAAGTAATTTCGATGGGGTTGGAGTTTCGATGGGGTTGGAGTCCGGAATTTATTCCGAGAAACCTGACAGGTTATGGATAGTTGTCAAGTCCGCCACGGAATAAATTCCGGACTCCAAACCCACGGAATAAATTCCGGACTCCAACCCCACGGAATAAATTCCGGACTCCAACCCCACGGAATAAATTTCGGACTCCAACCCCCCGTACTCCAACTGCTGACTTAAGTCTATCCTTCTCCCCATAATCCACGAATCCCCGCAATTCCCTGTCCACCATGCGCCCAGGCTATAGATACCTGTTGGCGATTCATACCACCCAAGGCAAATACTGGACCATTCGCCAACTCGGTTAATTGAAAAAATTGTTGCCAACCTAGTGAAGTGGCATCTGGATGAGATGCAGTCATTTTAACCGGACTGAGTACCATAAAATCAGTTGAAATCAAATTGGCCTGTTGAACCTCTTCAAAAGTATGAACAGAAGCCGCTACCCATAACTTATCGGTGAGCGGTCTCTCCGAGTAACTCATTAATCGCTCACTGGTTAAATGTACGCCGTGGGCGCCTACTGATCGTGCTATCTCTGGTGTCGCATTGACTAACACTTGAGCAGCATAACGGTGGCTCAGAGTTAAAACCTTCTCCGCACAATAGCAATATTCTTTCTCGGCGAGAGATTTGGCTCGCAATTGTAGTAAAGTGAGTGGTGTATCTAAACTACGCTCTAATTGGTAAAAGAAGTTCTTATCATTCGACGACCGTGGCTCTGGCGTAATTAAATACCATGAAGGTAATTGTACCGCGGTGATAATAGGATAATTAGCGGCCGGAAATAGTTTATTTTTCAATTCATCCGTTGGGCACCAGGTCCATAGTTGTTGTTCTCGTCCCCACGGAGTGCCATGCCATTTTTCCACTTGCCAAACGTCTAATAATACCTGCTGTTTCGGATACGCATGATGCACTCGAATCAACGGTCGCGCTTGTTGTACCACCAAACCCAATTCTTCAGCCAATTCTCGCGCTAATGCTTGTTCAATAGTTTCATTCGGTTCACATTTGCCGCCAGGAAATTCCCATAATCCGCCTTGATGCAGATGGTCAGGACGACGAGAGAGAAGGAGGTCACCCTGGGTATTATAAATGACCCCGACGACAACGTGAATAGGAAATGATTGAGTCATAAGTTATTAAAATGTTGGGTTATCTGGAAAATTGGTAAGCGAGCGTAAGGTACGTTAGTGCGTAGGGTGCGTTAGCGATAGCGTAACGCACCCTCCTCTCGTGTAAATTGCCACCAAGCCACCAGAAATGGTGCGTTACGGCGCAAACACACGCGCCTAACGCACCCTACGCTTGCTATATCACTCACCTTACGCATTCAAACCTAAATAAGGTGTATATTCTGATATGTTATTAATTCATTCTACGCAAGCAAACCAATCATAACCCGTAATAGACTTTCCACATCTGTAGGCAGACGGAATAAATTTAAATCTTGAGTCAGTTGTTTATCAGTCCTTTGCAACATACTAAATTGCCAGACGTTACCTATCGACACGACACCATACAACAACTCGTTATGGTCGGTTTCTAACCAGCGGTCTAAGGCAATTAACTCGACAGCTAATTGCTTGACACCTTGTTCTAAATCACCATTTTTAGCTTCAATCACCAGCAAGTTATGATGAGGAGATTCTAGCAAATAGTCTAACGACCCCTTAAGTTGTTCGTCGACCATCAGCGGAAATTCTACTCTTACTCGGGTGTGAGTATAATGGATCAGGTCGCTAATCACGGGAGCAATTAGAAATTCTCGTTTGGCCCTCTCACTGGTTAAAGTCGCATAACGTAAATTTTCCTCTAAACGTAACTGGAGGTCGTCAAGTCGAGTTAGCTCTTGATTGGAACGAGGTAGTTGAAGATAGTCTTTATTAAAGTTATAGCCAAAGTAACCAATGATGCTGTCAATTTCGTAAGTCAGTTTGAAGTAGTCAGCAAAGGTGTAGGAAGTATTTTCTAGCAGTAGTTTTTTCATATTATTCGGTGGTACTAATCTGGTAGGTGGTGGCTTAAGCGAAACGTACACCTCATCTTAACACCAAAAATCAAAATGGTCAAAGGGTTATCCTGATAACAGATAACAGGAGTACAAAGCGGAGCTTTGTACAAAGCTCCGCTTTGAACTCCTGGAAAAGGTGGAGAGGTGATGGGAGGTGATGCCGTAGTAGTTACACCGGTGGCCGTGACCAAGATATAGTAATATCCTTATTTAGTTGTTCCATAATAAGTTTGGCCAACCAGCAGGGATAACACCCCTTCGAGGGGTGTTATCCCTCAGATTTAAGTACAACCGTGGGTGAATATTACTATATATCCAACTTGATACCCCCAATAGCCGTTACTCCCCTGACTAACGTTTCCAAAGTCACCGCCGTATTATGCGGGTCCAGTAACTTATTCAAAGTAGCCAAATTGGTGTGCATCCGTTGCGCTAGTGCTATCTTGGTCAATTGTTGTTCTTGCATCAACTGTTGTAATTGAACCGCAATCACTCGTTTCATGGCGACCGCTTCACAGTGGCCTAAAATACCCTCTTCTGCTAACCAGTCATCTAGCGTGCTACCAAGATGTGGATTATTAGAATTGACCATAATGATTAACCTCGTTTGTTGATAAAAACAATGTCTCTGTTGCTAAACGTCATAAGATAAACATTCTTGCTTTCTTGTTCTAGCTAATTCAAGGTCTTTAGGAGGAGTTTTAGGGTTCTTTTGATAAACGCATGAACCAAATATCATCTTAGTATCCTTTATGAAGAACAGGAGCCGAACGATTCGGTTATCTAAATGACTGCGAACCTCCCAAAGATTATCACCTAACGGGCGTACTAAAGGCATTCCCACAGGCCAGCTACGTTGAACCGTTTTTAAATTTTCACCAATGATTTCTCTGCTGGCGAAAGACTTTTCAACCACTCACGAACCGGTTCATGACCCTGTGTAGTACGATAAAAAATAACGGTTAGAATTTGATTCATGGGAATGTCCTAATTAACAAGAATATGAACAAGTATACTAGGGTATAATAATTTTGGCAAGAGGGGGTTTATTGGAGTATAAAATTTATTCCGTCTTTGCAGTTGGAGTCCGGAATTTATTCCGTGCCGTGACCAAGACGGAATAAATTCCGGACTCCAACTGCTATGCGGGCACTCCTTAGAAGATTTAATTTAACCTATTCCTTGCTTTTTTTTCACTACTTAGACTATAATCATATCATACTTAAATGATTGTACTCGTTAGCTTTCTGCCTATAGGCAGTTGATAACGTCTTACGCACCATTTAGGCATGATCAAGCCGCAAGTCTAATAGCCATACTTGAGACACGACCCAATACGAATGAAATTCCTAGCCACGAAAAGATTTGCCCAGTGGGCAACTAAACAAAGAGTGTTGGAAAGTGACCTAAGCGCAGCCGCTAGAGAAGTGGCAACCGGTAGCTATGATGCTAATTTAGGTGGGCATTTATTTAAGAAACGGATTGCCACAGGCAGTCGTGGCAAAAGTCATGGTGTCAGAACGATTGTCTGTTGTGAGAAAGACCACCGATTAATCTTCTTGTACGGATTTGCTAAAAATGAGCGTCCTAATATCACTGATAAAGAGTTGAAGACCTTCAAAGAATTTGCTAAAATCTTGCTCTCGCTATCTGACAGTGAAGTAGCTCAAGCTATCATTCAGGGCGATTTTGTGGAGTTATAACTAATGAGAGACTCGATGAGAGAGGCGGTGTTAGGCACTATCAAAGATTTACACCAAAGCGGCTTAGTAGGTGAAGAGACACTGACACGGATGGAGAATTTATGTGTCCCGGATCTGAAGGAATATTCAGCCGCGGCGATTGTGCAACTCCGTCGGAAATATCATCTGAACCAGTTAACCTTGGCGGGTCATTTGAATATTAGTCCTGGTACCTTACGTCAGTGGGAAACCGGTGCTACTAAGCCACAAGGGCCTGCTTTGAAATTATTGAATCTGTTGGAACGCAACGGGTTGAAAGGGATTCTTTGAACTTGCGGCCCGCACCAGAGGAAATGCTGGATTAGAGGCTTTAGCTGGTGAGGCTTGGCACTTCACCGGCTAGAGTCTCTAATCCGAGATAGACACGATTAATTTTACTTCACTACTTATGAGAACGCCGTATAATATACAATATCTTATAAAACTTGAATAAAGGTCTGGTTTTGATTCTCACCTTCCGAACTAAACAACTGGAACGATGCTATTGTGAACATAAAGAAGCGGTACGCGCCTTTGGTCAAGAAGTTGCTAGACGATACATTCAACGTCTCAATATAGTAATATCCTTATCTAGTTGTCCCATAATAAGTTTGGCCAAACCGCAGG
>DZAL01000417.1 GCA_022729575.1 Thiomargarita sp. | reverse complement strand
TGGTACTATCGACATCTCATTCCTGGTTATCAATATCAAGACTTATTACGGGTCTGGCTAAGTCGAGCGGTACGCTCTTCACGCCTCGTTCCCCATTACGATTTGGCTACGCCCAAACAACCTCTTCCTGTAGGACAACCCTACTGGTGTAGAAAACATCAACGCTACTGTACCCCTATTGATAACTGTCAATCCAAAATTCATGCGTACAGTGCTGATAAGTACTGAAGCAGAAATTTTGCGGTATTTTCCCTCACCCCAACCTCTCTCCCAGAGGGAGAGGGGCGAAAGAAAATACGAGAAAATTTCTGCTTCAGTACTTATATCCGTTCTCGCGCATCCCACGTCGGCACCTCCCGACTTGGAATATTATCCAAAATGGAAATAGCTTTAGCTCGTAATTCGGGTAGCGATTGTTGTGAAAGTCTTATTTCCAACGCCGCCAATTGTTCTTGTCGCAACAGTTGTAGTGTCAGCCAATAAGTAATTAATTGATTGAGAGAATGACCTTGAGTAACGGCTTGTTGCATTAAGCTACTATATAATTCTATGGGTATTTCTATCGTCAGGATTTGGGATTGCTTCATATTGTCGTTTCCACAGGTTATAAAACTCTTTGGGAGTCATCACTTTGAAACTTAACTCTTTCAACAGGAGTGGTCAAGGTGGTTCTTTGTTTCAGAAACAAGACAAAATCAAGTACCTCGGCTTGTAGGTCTGGTGGCAAAGTTAACATTTGTTGATTGATAGTAGATGCTAGTATCATTTTACTTTCCTTCGGCCCGCCCCTTAGTTCAAGCAATGCGGGTAACAATTTCTATGAGTAGTTATAGTGGTAATAAAATAGTCAACTTCAAGAATATTTTAGCACACTCCAAAACTTCAAGGTTCAGATTCAAGAGACTAATTCCACTTTCTAAAGAGGGGTTAGGGGTGGTTTTTCTTCAGCCAGGTAGCCAGGTAGGGTGCGTTAGGCGCGTCTGTTTGCGCCGTAACGCACCTTTTGGTATCCCGAAATGGTGCGTTACGCTATCGCTAACGCACCCTACGCTCGCTAATTACTCCGTTACTGATTTTATATAGTGATATTCTAGTTAATTTGTACCTAACAGGCCCAACCGAGACCATCGGGTACGAAGAAAACAAGGGATGGTGGTGAAGGAATTACGGGCCCAACGGTATATGTTGATATTGGATAATTTGGAATCCATGACGACTGCGTAATTGGCGATTCTTCTTATGACCTCTAGGACAGTAATATGAAAAAGATACTAAATAACGTGAAACAGGAGATTGCTTACTATCGGGCATTAGAGTTGTTCCGAAATAAAAAAGACTAGTTCTTAAATTAATAAATAATCTC
>DZAL01000416.1 GCA_022729575.1 Thiomargarita sp. | reverse complement strand
TGACCATGACCCCATTGATACCTGGTAGCGATAAGATTATTTCTTTAACATTGATACCACGGAGACTATCAATAGAACAAATCCAGATGTGATAGCGATAAATTCAGATTTAGAAATAAAGCCAATGACCAAGAATAAAACTGAAAATAAAAGAAAAAATCCAATTACAGGACTTGGTTTTCGCGGTGGAGTGGCAGTGGCTTGAGTGGATATTCGTTGCTGAGCGTTATTTGTATTTCTTGCGTTAGTCGTGGTTTCACTGTATGAAACCCCCGTACCTGGTATGCTCACAGTAGTACGAGTTCCTCGCCCACTAAAGTTGGCGGTTAATCCTTTACCACCAACAGAAACACTTGCTCCCGACTTACTAAAATTGACTCGAATTCCGGGCATGATCTTGAAGCTCTTTCTGAAGCGAAAACCCATTTCATATCCTCATTTATCGGTTTTTAGATTGTTACCACACCGAAGTAGGCTGGTAGTTATTTTTACCTCCCAGCCTGATTCGGGTGTAAGAGTTGGCGTGAATACCATCTTTACGGGTGTAATTACGAACAGCTTGTTTTAAAAGGAGAAATTATCTTGGAAAACAGTAAGTCTGACTTCATTGATCCATTTACTCAAGTTTTGAGCAGGTTAGGTACGCGACTTTTTCCAGCATATCTCCTAGCTCCCCATTGATACTAGAGACCCCGACAACCTCCCTCTTGTCACTGTCCCAATAAAAATGCTTGAAGCCGACGTAGCCACCCATACGGTTTTTTGAATTCACTTCGCCACATACAACATCAACCAGAGGTGTGGTCTCCGAGCCACTACTTCGTAATTTCGACCCTGGTACGTCAAGAAAAACCTTGATGTTGCGAAACTGTACACTGGACGGATCGATAAGAATCTTACTGAAATACTCCTGCATCGCTTGTTTTGCTTGTTCTTTGCGGCCACTCTCATCACCACCGCCATTAAGTTCGCGTTGTTTAAGCGCTTCTTTTTCACGCTTATCGAGCTCTAAACGGGCAGCGTGTTCGCGTTGGTATATATTTCTCGTTCGGTCATCGATAGCCTTTTCCTCACCTTGCGAGCACGGTATAGCTTGATAGGTTACCTTACCATCCAACGTACATTTATACATGTCGGCCACTGCGTTCGTCGCCATGCAACTAATTGATATGGATAAATATACGTGTAGGGTAAATCGTAATGCTCTCATGGAAATCAACCTTTTCTTTGCGGGTTATTGTGGGTCTTTGAGTTAGGTATTAGGTCATAGACGATTGGTTATTTTGGAATCGTTCCCACGCTCCAGCGTGGGAACGCATTTCTACGCCGCTCCAGCGGCACGGCGCGGGAGCGCCTAGGGCTGCATTCTCACGC
>DZAL01000008.1:55368-61806 GCA_022729575.1 Thiomargarita sp. | reverse complement strand
GTCCAAATCTGAAGGTTTGGACTCCAACGCGGCTTAACTTAATGGCAGTGGTGGTAGGGGTCAGCCTCACTGCCATTAAGTTAAGGAATCCCCCGGTCAGGTTTTAACCTTGAAGGTCTGGTTTTAGACCTTCAAGGTTTCTTTGGCAGGCTTAACTTAATGGCATTGGGGGTAACCCCAAGCGCGAGTTGAATTGTCAGAATCAGAATTTTCATAATTAAGGAATTAACCGAATAAACCCCAAGCCATTCTGAAAATTCTAAAATTCTGCCATTCTGATTCTGACCAAAGCAACCAGGAGTACCAAGTGGAGCTTTGTACAAAGCTCGCTTGGTACTCCTGGACCTGGACCGACAATTCTCAAAAGATAAAAATATAAATATCGGTTTCGGGAATTTCGCTTCGCCCATTTCCGAAATAGTCTCAATTCGCCTCCAGACATTCCCTCACCCATCGCCGGAAAGCCCAGATAGCCGCATTTCGTCCCTGGATTTTACTATCCGCAAGATAACGCGGAATCACTTCTGTCAACGGAAAGTCAGGAAAATATTGACTGCGTTCCGCCGCTTGATAATGCCCGTCCTGCAATCTTAGAATTTCCAAATGGTTCCAACTATAACGCCATAATTCAGGCACTCCCAACACTTCATAATTATCAAAATGAGTCCGCGCAGTGAGGTCAATCTCAATCGCTAAATCAGGAGGTGGATCCACCGTTAAGTCGATGCGACTTTTACCCCGGAGGAGTGCTTCATGTTGAATATAAAAACACTCATCAGGTTCTACTCCTCGAATCATGTTGGCATTTTTGAACGTAGTGGAGCCAAGCGCAATAAAATCAGTCTGTTGCTCTTCCAACAGAATTTTAACTAAGTCACCAATAATATTTTTGTTATACTCATGCTCTGGTAACGGTACCATAACTTCTAACATCCCTTTGCTGTAAGATAGCCGCGCGGCCCGACTTTCTGCCAATTCCTCTAGCAAAGTTTCAAAGGTTTGCCAACTGACATCTTGCAACAGGATTTGCTGGCCGGGTGCAACAACTAATTGATTGAATTGAAATAACATTTTTCCATCCTCCTCTGAGAAGTTTCGAGAATTTGCACCGCCAGTAACCAGGAGTACCAAGCGAAGCTTTGTAACAAAGCTTCGCTTGGTACTCCTGGTTGATGTTACTCCTGGTTGATGAGGTTGAGGTCTAATCTTTCTGTTTTTACACTCCTTCGAGGGGTGTTATCCCTTACCTCCAATTTCACTTCGCCCATTTCCGAAATAGTCTCAATTCGCCTCCAGACATTCCCTCACCCATCGCCGGAAAGCCCAGATAGCCGCATTTCGTCCCTGGATTTTACTATCCGCAAGATAACGCGGAATCACTTCTGTCAACGGAAAGTCAGGAAAATATTGACTGCGTTCCGCCGCTTGATAATGCCCGTCCTGCAATCTTAGAATTTCCAAATGGTTCCAACTATAACGCCATAATTCAGGCACTCCCAACACTTCATAATTATCAAAATGAGTCCGCGCAGTGAGGTCAATCTCAATCGCTAAATCAGGAGGTGGATCCACCGTTAAGTCGATGCGACTTTTACCCCGGAGGAGTGCTTCATGTTGAATATAAAAACACTCATCAGGTTCTACTCCTCGAATCATGTTGGCATTTTTGAACGTAGTGGAGCCAAGCGCAATAAAATCAGTCTGTTGCTCTTCCAACAGAATTTTAACTAAGTCACCAATAATATTTTTGTTATACTCATGCTCTGGTAACGGTACCATAACTTCTAACATCCCTTTGCTGTAAGATAGCCGCGCGGCCCGACTTTCTGCCAATTCCTCTAGCAAAGTTTCAAAGGTTTGCCAACTGACATCTTGCAACAGGATTTGCTGGCCGGGTGCAACAACTAATTGATTGAATTGAAATAACATTTTTCCATCCTCCTCTGAGAAGTTTCGAGAATTTGCACCGCCAGGAACCAGGAGTACCAAGCGAAGCTTTGTGACAAAGCTTCGCTTGGTACTCCTGGTTGATGTACTCCTGGTTGATGAGGTTGAGGTCTAATCTTTCTTTTTCTTCACAAATGCCATTAACCGTTGTCGGCTTTTCCGTTGTCGGTCGGTCAATTCATTATGCTTACCCGCATACGGATTCTCCCCTTGGCGAAATTCTAATTTGATGGGCGTGCCTACTAACTCAAATCGCTGACGAAACACATTGATTAAATAACGTTGATAAGATTCTGGTAACCCGTGTACTTGATTACCATGAATTATCAATAATGGCGGATGATGTCCTCCTTGATGAATATATCGCAATTTCACTCGTCGTCCATGCACTAACGGTGGCTGATGAGCCGCGACGGCTTGTAACAGGATTTCATTCAAGTTTGCGGTGCCCAGTGAGCGATGTGCCGAGTCCCAAGCACGCTTAACCGCACCAAGTAAATTTTCCACGCCAGTCCCATGCAGTGCTGAAATAAAATGAATTTCGGCAAAATCGATAAAATGCAATTTTCTACTTAGATGATAACGAACCTCTTCCCGGTTGTTCTCGGTTAATCCATCCCATTTATTGAGCGCAATCACTACAGCTCTACCACTGTTTAAAACCATTCCTAACAAATTAGCATCTTGGTCGGTCATCCCTTCGCTGGCATCTAACAACATAATGACTATTTGTGCTGAATCAATGGCTTGCAAAGCTTTAATGACGCAAAATTTTTCTAAGCCATCAAACACTTTCGCTCGTCTCCTAATTCCGGCCGTGTCGACTAAAGTGTATAACTGACCATTTCGCTCAAACGGAATTTCAATACTATCACGAGTGGTCCCAGGCTGGTCCAAGACAATCATTCGTTCATATCCTAATAACTGATTCACTAAAGTTGATTTTCCCACATTAGGTCGACCAATGATCGCGACTTTAATTCTCGATTCAGAATCAATATTTTCATTAAGTTCAGTAGATTCAGTAAGTTCAGTGGCAATTAGCGGCGCTAATACTTGCTGCATTAAGTCTTTTAGTCCTTGCTGGTGAGCGGCGGAAATCGCATATACATCCTTCCAGCCTAACCGATGAAACTCGGCGCAGACTAATTCTGATTGTAATCCTTCCGCTTTATTGACCACCACTGACAATGGCTTATTAAACTGTCGTAATTGCCGGGCAATGATTTCATCTTCGGCGGTTAACCCCACTCGACCGTCGACCAGCAATAACAAACTATCCGCAGTTTCAATCGCCGCTAACACCTGTTGGGTAATCTTTTCAATGATCAGATTATCCTCACTGCTTAAACCACCCGTATCGATTACCCAGTATTCATGTTCTCCCACTACACCTTTACCCAATTTACGATCACGAGTGGCCCCTGGTTGGTCTATCACTAACGCATCACGAGTTTTGGTTAACGCATTAAATAAAGTCGACTTGCCCACATTAGGCCGCCCTAAAATAGCGATTGTTGGAAGCATATTTGTTTGATTCAGTCCTCAGTCATTGATTGTAATAAGGTAGGGTGCGTCCTACGCGCCATTCGGCGGCGAGAATCGTGCCTGAGTAGTGCGTGAGACGCACCCTACTAAAACTTGCTACTTTAATAACTTATCATAATCTGGATTAACCCATACTGTCAATCCCTAGCGTTTTTAAATTACGCTTGACTTATTTGTGGTGTTGTAATAGATTTAACCATTTTGTAAGATATATCCAAATTAGTGGTTATTTATTAATCAATGAGTTATAACTATAATCAAGGCTCGAAATTTTTCGAATATAGGGCCAATGACACTGGTCCTGATAGCCAGATCCCAAAAATTATCAACGTTTTTCCAAAATTATTTAACCAAATAGCAAATAGCTAATACCAATTAACTAATTATGTCAGTGACTAAAATCTTCTTAGTGCGTCACGGCGAAACGGAATGGAATTTAGCCGGCAAAATGCAAGGACATCTCGACAGCCCGCTTACTGCCACCGGCCAAGCACAGGCACAAGCAGTAGCTAAACGTTTGCAACATTATTCATTCGCCGCCATTTATAGCAGTGACTTAACACGAGCCTATCAAACCGCACGGTGTATTGCCGAGAAACAATCAGGTCAAGCCGTGCTCACTGATTCACGCTTACGCGAAAGATGTTTGGGCATTTTTCAAGGTGTCGCCAAAGACGAGTTACCCCTTAAATTTCCTCAAGAGTTTGCTTTATATCAAACCCAGGAAATAGATTATGTGGTACCTGAAGGAGAAAGTGTGCGTCAATTTCGGCAACGTTGTCTGACGGGTTTAGCAGAAATTGCACAACAATATTCAGGGAAATTGATTTTAGTGGTCACTCATGGTGGAGTCCTCGTTAGTTTGTTCAAACATACTCTGGGATTAGCACCAAACGCACCTCGACACTTTGAAATATTAAACACTAGCTTAAATGTGTTTTCTTACCATGATAACTATTGGCGGCTAGAAACCTGGGGCGATTTGAGCCATTTAGAGCAGTTACAGGCTTTAGATGACTTTTGATTAGTTATTGTAATGACTACAATTTTTATAAAATAGTTGACTTTTGCGGGTCGAGGTACTATCTTATAGACTTTGTTACTAAGGATATATCATGCGCCCAAGTGGTCGACAATTGAATGAATTACGTACTATTAGACTTACTCGCCATTATACCAAACATGCGGAAGGTTCCATTTTAGCCGAATTTGGACAAACTAAAGTGATTTGTACCGCCAGTGTGGAAGAACGAGTCCCGCGTTTTCTCAAAGATAAATCTAGTCCAGCAAGTGGCTGGGTCACGGCCGAATATGGCATGTTACCACGTTCTACCCGTGCGCGAATGCCACGCGAAGCCAGTAGTGGTAGGCAGGGTGGGCGGACTTTAGAAATTCAACGTTTAATTGGTCGCTCGTTGCGAGCAGCGGTGGATTTACATGCCCTGGGAGAACGCACCGTCACTTTAGATTGTGATGTTATTCAGGCCGATGGCGGGACCCGCACGGCCGCCATCACCGGTAGTTATGTGGCGTTGGTGGATGCCATACGTTATTTACAAAAGCACAATTTGATCAAAACCAATCCGATTCATGGCACGGTGGCCGCAATCTCCGTCGGTATTTACCAAGGGGTTCCCGTTTTAGATTTGGACTACGCGGAAGATTCTGAAGCTGAAACCGATATGAATGTGGTGATGAATGAAGCCGGTGGTTTTATTGAAATCCAAGGCACCGCGGAAGGTCATGCGTTCCGCTTGGAGGAGTTAAATTCGATGTTGGCCCTAGCCAAGGAGGGAATCCAACAATTGATTGAAAAACAACGCGAAGTATTGAATAAAAGTAATACCTTTTAGAGGAGTCGCAAACGATAGATTTGACCATTTTAGGTAGTGTTGGACCGAGTCCGGGTGATGAAAATACTGAAGATAAACCTCGCAGGTCTCGAAGACCTGCGAGGTTTGCCCGGCCCCTGGCCTCATTACCCAAATTTTAGATTTGATTAGATTTGATTAGATTTGACAACTTTAAAACAGTTGTCAAATCTAGTTATTATTAAACAAACCATTATGTCTGCCATCGCACAATCTTTAATCAACGTTAGACAGCGCATACTCAAAGCCGCTTTGCAATATTCTCGCAATCCAGACCGTATTCAACTGCTGGCCGTTAGTAAAACGCGGCCCGTAGATGATTTGTTGCAAGCGATAGCAGGTGGACAAGTATGCTTTGGAGAAAATTATGTGCAAGAGGCTCTCCCCAAAATTCAAGCCTTACAAGCGTACCAGCAGGTAGAATGGCATTTTACCGGGCCACTACAAAGCAATAAAACGCGCTTGATTGCCGAAAATTTTCACTGGGTGCATTCACTCGATTCACTGAAACTGGCCCAACGTTTAAACGACCAACGGCCTACTGAGTTGATACCATTAAAGGTCTGTATTCAAGTCAATGTGAGTGAGGAGCCGCAAAAAGCGGGGATTTTGTTGGAAGAGATACCAGCATTGGCTCAAGCCATAATAAAATTGCCGCGTTTACAATTACGCGGGTTAATGACCTTACCGGCCCCGAGTGAGGACTTTGAACAGCAACGCTTACCGTTTCGAATATTGTTTCAAGCCTACCGTCAGTTACAAGCGGCCGGTTTTAAACTAGATACCTTGTCCATGGGGATGACGGATGATATGGAAGCCGCGATTGCTGAAGGTGCCACGATGGTACGGATTGGCACCGCCATTTTTGGGGTACGCCGATAACGTTAGAATTATTAGATTTGACTTAATAGATTTAACAACTTTAAAAGCAAAGTTGTCAAATCTGGTCACCAATCTTTAGATTTGACAACTTTAAAAAAGTTGTCAAATCTGGTTACCAAATCTGGTCACCAATCTTTAGATTTGACAACTTTAAAAAAGTTGTCAAATCTGGTCGCCAAATCTGGTCACC
>DZAL01000008.1:0-55268 GCA_022729575.1 Thiomargarita sp. | reverse complement strand
AATCTTAGATTTGACAACTTAGATTTGACAACTTTAAAAAAGTTGTCAAATCTGGTCGCCAACTCTGGTCACCAATCTTAGATTTGACAACTTAGATTTGACAACTTTAAAAAAGTTGTCAAATCTGGCCACTAATCTTTCCATTTATTTAGAGGATATATACCAGATGGAGTTTTTAATTCAAAACGCTTGGGCACAAACCACGGCTACGGGGGAAAGTTTAACCAGTCTAATCCCCTTAGTCATTTTATTTGTCGTCTTCTACTTTCTCCTCATTCGACCACAAACGAAACGAGTCAAGGAACATAAAAAGATGGTAGAGTCTCTAGCCAAAGGTGATGAAATTGTCACCACTGGCGGATTATTAGGGAAAATTATCAATCTGGGTGAAAATTTTGTCGCCATTGAAGTTGCTCTCAATATTGAAGTCAAGGTGCAGCGTTATCAAGTGGCCGCAGTTATGCCCAAAGGGACTATGAAAAATACTTTGTAATTCAATTACAGTGACTTTAAAGGAGCACACAGACATTTTTATGAATCACTATTCACTCTCGAAGTATCTATTGATTTTTTCCGTCATTGTGGTTTGTGCATTCTATGCACTTCCCAATTTATTTGGCGAAGACCCCGCGGTACAAATTTCGCCACCTTATGCCAGAGAAATGAAACTAACTCCGGCCGTGCAAGAGAAAGCCTTGGCCACTTTAAAAGAGGCTAATATCACTCCATTGCGGACCGAAATGGATGCGGAGGCTAAACAATTGCTGTTGCGGTTTGCTGATACCGATACTCAACTCAAAGCGTATTCTTTGCTTAAGGGAGTCTTAAAAGAATATGTGGTCGCCCAAAATTTAGCTTCGGCTACCCCAGATTGGCTCCTATACATCGGGGCCAAACCGATGTATCTGGGTCTGGACCTGCGCGGTGGAGTCCACTTTTTAATGCAAGTAGATATGCCAACCGCGATTCAACAAGATGAAGAACAATATATTGACGAATTTCGTAGCCTATTTCGTAATGAAAAATTGCGCTATAAAGGTCTTAATCGCGTGGTAGAAACGGGCCTCAGTGGGATTGAAATTTCTTTTGCGGAAATGCCGATGCGTGAGCAAGCTAAGAAACTGATAGCCAAGCAATATGGTGCTGAATTGTTGTTAGTGGATAAAGATAAAGTGGATGAATATATTTTGCGCTTAACTTTTTCCGAAATGGCGTTGCGGGAGAAAAAGAAAGGCGCAGTGGAGCAAAACATTACCACTTTAAATAATCGTATCAATGAGTTAGGGGTCGCCGAGCCGGTCATTCAACAACAAGGTGAAGACCGTATTGTGGTGCAATTACCAGGAGTGCAAGATACCGCTCGTGCCAAAGAAATTTTAGGGGCCACGGCTACTTTGGAATTTCGCTTAACCGAAGGTGATTATCAACAATGGGCGGATGCTGAGAAAACTGGGCGAGCGCCAGTCAATGCCCGTTTATACCATCGGCGCGATGGTAACCCTGTATTACTCAAACGTAGCGTTATTGTAACCGGGGACCAAATTAGTAATGCGGTGGCGACGACGGATCAACGCACCGGAGAACCAGTTACCGCAGTTTCGCTCGGTAACAAAGGGGCTAAACGAATGGATGACGCTACCAAAGCCAATGTGGGTAAACCGATGGCCGTCGTGTTTATTGAATACAAAGTGGAAACGAAAGAAGTCAATGGCAAGCCGGTGACCGAGCGTCATAAAATTGAGGAAGTGATTAATGTCGCTACCATTCAAGAGCGCTTTAGCAGTCGTTTCCAAATCACGGGATTAGGCGCGAACGAAGCACGTAATTTGGCCTTGCTCTTACGTGCCGGAGCTTTGAAAGCGCCGATGGAAGTCATCGAAGAACGTACCGTCGGTCCTAGCTTAGGCAAAGAAAATATTCGGTTAGGTTTCATCTCCAGTGTCTTTGGTTTTCTGGGAGTCATTCTCATTATGTGGCTACGTTACAGCACCTTTGGTTGGGTAGCTAACTTTGCACTCTTGATGAACGTGATTATATTAATCGCACTCATGTCGATATTGCAAGCCACCTTAACTTTACCTGGCATTGCCGGGATTGCACTCACCTTGGGCATGGCCGTCGATGCGAATGTGTTAATTTACGAGCGGATGCGCGAAGAAGTAGTCAATGGCAATAGTCCTCAAGCTAGTATTTATGCGGGGTTTGAAAAAGCCTTTATCACCATTTTTGATTCGAATTTGACCACTTTATTGGCCGCGTTGATGTTATTTAGTTTCGGCTCAGGACCGGTAAGAGGTTTTGCGGTAACCTTGTCACTGGGAATTATGACTTCCATGTTTACCGCGATTTGGGTTAGCCGTGCCGTAATTAATTTCTTCTATGGTAGCAAAAAGTTGACACAGTTACCGGTGTAAGCAAATAAGTAAGTGGTATTATTTAGATTTGACAACTTTTCGAAAGTTGTCAAATCTGCATTGGTTTTAGATTTGACAACTTTTTGAAAGTTGTCAAATCTGCATTGGCTTTAGATTTGACAACTTTTCGAAAGTTGTCAAATCTGCATTGGCTTTAGATTTGACAGATTTGACAGATTTGACAGATTTGACGACTTTTTGAAAATGGTCAAATCTGCCTCGGTTTTAGATTTGACAACTTTTTGAAAGTTGTCAAATCGGCATTGGCTTTAGATTTGACAACTTTTTGAAAGTTGTCAAATCTGGATCGGCTTTAAATTTAAATTTCGGAGACATTAACAGATGATACGATTTACCCTTTTCAACCGATTTGACTACAAATACGATTTTCTGAGTCGTCGCCATACCTTGGCGGTGATTTCGATTATTTTGTGGATAGTTAGTATAATTGCTCTGGCCACTCAAGGTTTAACCTTAGGTCTTGACTTCACCGGCGGCACGCTCATTGAATTACGTTACAAGCAACCCGTAGAATTGCAAGAAATTCGGACTGCTTTACACCAAAATGGCTTTTCTGATGCCGTCGTACAACACTTTGGCTCCACCCACGATGTCTTGATTCGCTTAGGACAACATGAAACGACTAAAGATAATCCGCTCAGTACCCAGATTTTAAAAATTCTCCAACCAGGCGGTAAAGAAATAGAAATGCGGCGAATCGAATTTGTCGGCCCCCAAGTAGGTAAAGAATTGGTCGAAGGTGGATTATTAGCCCTACTCTATACCAATATCGGAATCTTAATTTATGTTGCCATCCGTTTTGAATGGCGATTGGCACTCGGTGCAGTGTTAGCATTGCTACATGACCCCGTTCTCATTTTAGGCATATTTGCATTATTTCACCTGGAATTTGATTTAACTGTATTGGCCGCTATTTTAGCCGTTATTGGTTATTCGATTAATGATACCATCGTGATCTTTGACCGAATTCGAGAAAACTTTATTAAACTGCGAAAACTGCCAACGATTGAAGTGATAAATATTTCTATCAATCAAACGTTAAGCCGTACTGTGATGACTTCTACGACTACTTTTTTTGTGGTTGTGCTACTATTCTTTTTTGGAGGACAGTTAATACACAACTTTGCGCTGGTCTTAATTATTGGTATCGTGGTTGGTACCTACTCCTCCATCTATGTGGCCAGTGCCTTGGCTCTATTTTTAGGAGTCAGTCGTAACGACTTATTGCCGGTTCAAAAAGAAGGTGCAGAAGTGGTTAAAAAGAATATTACGTTGTAACCAGTGTTGTTAAAATCGAGGTAGTGATGAAACGTGAGTGACATATTCCCCTCACCTCCGGTCCCTCTCCCAGAGGGAGAGGGAACCGGGTCACTGCCATTAAGTTAAGGAATTTAACGGCGTTGGAGTCCAAATCTTCAGATTTGGCAACGCCATCTCACCTGGTCCAAATCTGAAGATTTGGACTCCAACTCGGCTTAACTTAGTGGCATTGAGGGCGCCGGGTGAGGGCAAATCTCTTCACGCACCCTACCAAATAGCTCAGGTTGAGTAGTGAGACCAACGTGCGAAATGATACTGTGCCAATAACAACTGAAGGGAAAGATTTATGGAGAATTTTAAATTCGGCCATGCCAGTGCTTTGGAATGGCAAGCGGCGGCGCAATCTTGTTTGGCCCAAGTGGGAGAGTTAACCGAGCCAGCCAATTTAGGCTTTTTATATACTACCGACCTCTTTGCTGATAAATTGTCTGAAATTTTGAACTATTTCAAGCAAAGAACCGGAATTACTCACTGGGTGGGGACGGTAGGTATGGGAATTTGTAGCCTAGCCACCGAATATTTTGATACGCCGGCCATAGCGGTCATGTTAGGACACTTTCCAGAGCACTCGTTTCGAGTTTTTCATACGGTGCATCGGGGATTTAAAAGCTTCTCTCGTTCTCATCAAGCATGGTGTCATCAACAACAGCCATTATTTGGGATTGTACATGGTGATCCACGTAATCCTCGGTTGCCAGAATTAATCTTAGAATTGAGTGAGCAGTTAGAAGAAGGTTTTCTAGTGGGAGGACTGACTAGCTCTCGCGGCGACTGTTTTCAAATTTCCGATAATCTTACCGAAGGCGGCTTGTCAGGAGTGCTGTTTTCTAATGAAATTCAAGTCGCTACGCAGTTAACTCAAGGTTGTTCGATCATCGGTCCGCGTCATTATGTGACCGAATGTTTTCGTAATATCATGGTACGCATAGATAATCGGCCCGCGCTGGATGTCTTCAATGAGGAGATTGGCAAAGAATTAGCCAGTGATTTGGAGAAAGTAGCAGGTCAAATTTTTGCGGCGTTACCGGTGATTGGCTCCGATACCGGCGATTATGTCGTCAGAAATATAGTCGGGATTGACCCCGATCGCAAGTTGATTGCCATTGGTGATGCCGTAAAACTGGGGATGCCCATTCTGTTTGCTCGCCGCGACGCCAAAACCGCGCATGATGATTTAGTCAAGATGTTGACGCATCTAAAAAAACGAATTCATGGGCTACCTAAAGGCGGTGTCTATTATTCTTGTTTAGGTCGTGGTGAGAATTTATTTGGCCAAAATTCTCAAGAATTGAAAACGATTCAACAGTTTTTAGGCGAGTTTCCCTTAGTTGGTTTTTTTGCCAATGGCGAAATCTCGCATCAGCGATTATACGGCTATACTGGGGTACTCAGTTTGTTTCTGTAACATTGACCGGTTTCCTAAACCCTGAAAGTTTGGGAAACCGATAAATTCTTTGATAATTTTAAATCTTACCATTCTAAATCATTCCAATATCTCGTTCCCACGCGCCAGCGTGGGAATGCCGTCTGGACGCGCCAGCGTCCCTTTCCCGCAACGTTGGCGCGTTGCCCACAGCAAGCCATGTTGGAGTCCAAAGCTTCAGCTTTGGACGAAACTGGTTAAGGTAAGACGGCGTTGCCAAATCTGAAGATTTGGACTCCAACGCCGTAACCTTAGCTTAACTTAATGGCAGTGGGGCCGGGGGTGAGGGAAAATACCGCCGAATTTCTGCTTCAGCCCCTACTATCGGTCATCACTTTTACCACACTACCGTCAATTGATTCAATACCATGAGGACCCTTTTGTGATAACGACCTATCTAAGTTTATTGGCGCTCATTTTGTTAATATTCATCACCACCATAGCGGTCTTCCAAAACCTCTGGCGACATGCTTCTAAACTTAGAAATTACGCCATCAATTTTGCCATCTCCACGTTTACCATTTTAGTGCTACTGTTAATATTGGAAGTAAGTTTCTACACGGTCATGGTGCGCTCCGACAGTTTCAGTTTTACCCTCGCTAATCAACGTTGGTTTGAAATCTACTGGCATCCTATCAACCAATTAGGCTACCGTGATGTAGATTACCCAGAGGACACCTTAAAAAGTCATCCATTGATGATGGTGGTCGGCGATTCATTTATTGCAGGACAAGGCATTAAAAATTATCAAGACCGTCTCTCTAATCGCCTCCAAACCAAATTAGGTCAAGACTGGATAGTCTTAAATATTGCACAAGTGGGATGGAGCACCACGGAGGAATATCAGGCTATTATCTCATATCCAGAGCCACCCGCGGTCATTATTTTGGCGTATTTCATTGACGATATTCGAGCCGCCGCTAATCGCAGTAAAGTCCCAGATAAATTTAGTTTTACCGAATTAGTTCAACCTCCTCCAAATAATCTATTTGGTTGGTTGATTAAACATTCCTATTTGGCCAATTTTTATTATTGGGAATGGTATCGTTACCACAATCGACAACCCGAAGATATTTATTGGCAACGGCTACGTTATTTTTATGGTGACGGTGAGGCATGGCAAGTGCATCAGCAAGAATTACGAACTTTGGTAAATTATACTCGGCAACATAATATCAAATTATTACCCATCATTTTTCCCAACTTAATTTCGCTAGAGTTGAGTCGTCCCATTATTGACAAAGTATCGACCTTATTTCAAACTCTGGGCGTGCCGGCGCTGGACTTGAGTCCATATTTTCAGCATCATTCACCAGCCGAATTAGTCGTGAATAAAACGGATGCGCATCCTAATGAGCAAGTCAATGCCGCGGTGGCCGAGATGGTGTTTGCCGAAATCACTAAACGTCATTTGATAGAATATGCTAAGGGTTTTTAACATCCTTCGTCTCACTCTCATTGGTGTTGTACCAAGCCACGCTTTAAACTCCTGGAGTGGTGAGTGGATACCTTAATCATTCGGCCAAGGAGTGAGCAATTAAACCGGTTGCCCGAATTGGCGCAACCACTTTCGCAAAAATTTCAAGCGAATCCCATCGCCGTGGAGGAGGATGATTTAACCGCGATGGGATTGGCATTATGGCAAGCCTTAACGTTGGAATTGGACGTGTTACCACCCGCACGATTATTGATTGAAGGAGACGAGCAAGTACAACGTTTACCGTGGGAATGTTTGTATCATCCACAACTGGGATTTTTGGCGAAACATCCTGAATATACCTTGTCCAGGCGATTGCTTACTCAACCACCTATCTCATTATTGGGAAGTCGAGAACTATTTCCCAACACTGACCCCGTGCCACTAAAAATTTTGTTATTCACGGCTCACCCGGAAGATTTAACACAAAGACCGTTAGCTCCAGAAATTGACCAATATTATGTACAATCAGCACTTAGGCCCTGGATTGAGGCTGGCAAAATAAAATTAGCGGCACCCAACGATGGCCGTTTTACTACTTTTATCGAATTGTTGCACACTCAACCCTGGCATATAGTCATTTGGTCAGGTCATAGTGTCAGGTTTTCCAACTGTTTAAAATTTGGCCAATCAGCTTTAATCTTTGAGAATGAAGAGGGAAACAGCGATTTTATTTCCGCTGACCAATTCGCGCTGGCCTTTAAAGAAACTGCGGTGTCAGCCGTGGTCATCGCCGCCTGTCAGTCAAAGACATTATTAGCCACCTTACTAACGGCCGGTATTTCGCCAGTCGTTGGAATGAGAGAGCCTCTCATCGACCGTGCCGGTAGTATTTTTCTGCAAGCGTTTTGCGTGGCACTGGCACAACGGGCACCGATGGATGTGGCCGTACAACGAGGTCGGCAAGCGATGGTAAACTTGTTACAGCACCATGAAGTGTGGTATTCTTGGTCAGGTCAACCAATTAATGACCCTGGGGTTGGACAGTGGAGTTTGCCGGTATTGTTTACTGACCATGGCAACGACCTTGATCGATTTGCCAAATCTCAAAAATTTGGCCAATCTGAATCCACAAGAGAGTTACCAAATTTGGCCAATCTAAGAGCCAAGGAAATTTTAGTAGGTCGGCGACGAGAATTGCGCTATTTAGAACCAGCTTTACGGGCTGGGACCATTCGACGATTGTTAATTCGTGGTGAAGCGGGTATTGGCAAAACTGCATTAGCCAAACACCTAATCACGCAGTTAACGGCACAAGAAGAATATCGAGTATTAAAATGGTCGGAGATAGAAAGCCAAATTACAGGTGACAATCAAACGGATACCTTCTCGATTCGAGAACAGATTCATGGTGAGAATCAACCCCAAATCAGTTATCTCCTCTGGCTGGAAGATTGGAATGCCGATAATCACCATAGAATAGCTAAAATACTAGAACTATCGCCTATTGAGGGGTACACCGACCATTTAAGAATCCTCTTAACTTCTCGTTACTCGGTGCCACCAGAGTGGAATTTTTATGATTATTATTTAACTCGACCTTGCTATCAAGATTTTTTGAGCTATACTCAACAATTAGGCTTACCACATTCATCATTGCAAATTCGTTTAATTTATGAAGTTTTGAACGGCAATTTTCAGGGAGTACAATTGCTACACAGTTTACCAGTATGCACAACCGGCATTGGTTTTAGAAAGCAGTTGGCATTAGTGAAACGGTATTTACAAGCTTTATGAAAATAGTTAAAGTAGGGTGCGTCTCACGCACCATTTGGAAGTAAGCACCATACCGCCTACCTAAAACCAGACAGAGGACATTTCAATGATTCGTAGTATGACCGCGTTTGCGCGGCAGGAAGCGCAATTCAGTTGGGGGCAAGTATGTTGGGAATTACGCTCCGTTAACCATCGTTATTTAGATATTTCAATGCGGTTGCCGGAAGAGTTTCGTCGCTTGGAAATAGTGGTCAGAGAACGCTTGCAAGGTTCTCTAAAACGTGGTAAAATCGATAGTATTCTATACGTTCAACCCAATAAAAAAACCCCGTTGGCGGTTACTCATCTCAATTTAGAATTAGTACAACAAGTATGGGGCGCGATTCAAGCGATTCAAGCCGTGACTGGGCCCATGACTCCTCCCACAGCTTTAGAAATATTGCGGTGGCCAGGGGTGATTGAAACGAGTGTCATGGATTTGGAGCAGGTGACAGCAGAAATTTTGCAACAATTTGACCTAACTTTAGCGCAGTTAGTGGCTCATCGAGAACGAGAAGGCGCACAATTGACTGCGTTATTAGAACAACGCGGGGTTGCCATTGCGGCAGAAGTGTTACAAGTACGCAGTGAGTTGCCAACTATTTTACAAGCACAACGAGATAAATTACAAGCCCGTTTAACCGAGTTGTCGGAACAATTGGATAATGAACGGGTTGAACAAGAAATTGTTATGTTGGCACATAAAATGGATGTGTCTGAAGAATTAGACCGCTTGGAAGCCCATTTGAGCGAAATGCGACAAACCTGGTGGCAAGAGCAACCGACTGGGCGACGCTTAGATTTTTTGATACAAGAACTTTATCGTGAAGCGAATACCTTAGGTGCCAAATCGTATCATCTTCAGACCACTCGTCATAGTGTAGAATTGAAAGTGTTGATTGAACAAATGCGGGAGCAAGTTCAAAATATTGAATAATTCAACCACCCCCAACCCCTCCTTGGTAAGGAGGGGAGTAAGAAGGATACCCCTCCAGAACTAAGTGGTTATGCTCCCCTCCTTACCAAGGAGGGGTTGGGGGTAGTTAAATTTCAAGTATTATTTCAAATAATAAAGGAGAATGCGGCTGATGAATAAAGGTACGTTATTTGTCATTTCGGCACCCTCTGGTGCTGGCAAAACCAGTCTAATCAAAGCGTTAGTCGAAACGACTAAACAGATTGTGGTGTCCGTTTCATATACGACTCGAGTTCCTAGACCTGGGGAGAAAAATGGAGTTAATTATCACTTCGTCAAGCAAGATGATTTTATGGAAATGTTGACTCGTAACCTGTTTTTAGAACATGCTCAGGTCTATGATAATTACTATGGCACTTCTCAACCATGGTTAGCTCAACAACTCAATCATGGCGAAGATGTGATTTTAGAAATTGATTGGCAGGGTGCGCAACAAGTGCGACGGTTAAAACCGGATTGCGTAGGTATTTTCATTTTGCCACCATCTCGGACCGTCTTAGCGCAACGGTTGCAGAAACGTGGGCAAGACCGTGAGGAGGTGATTGCCAAAAGAATGCGCAGTGCGATAGAGGATATTAGCCACTATGTCGAGTATGATTACTTAGTGGTGAATGACGATTTCACTCAAGCGTTGCAAGAGTTACAGACTATTGTATATGCTCAAAGACTGACGCAATTAAAACAAGCACCACGCTTGGAAAAGTTGATAACGGAGTTATTGCAGTAATGCAGCCGCCGACCCCAAAAGGAGCATAAAATAAAACCAGATGACTAAGATGACTACGTGGTTAGACCAAATTCATTGGAATGAGCAAGGGCTAGTGCCCGTGATTGCGCAAGAATGGCAGAGTGGTCAGGTGCTAATGTTGGCCTGGATGAATCGAGAAGCGTTACAGTTGACCGTACAGCAACAACGGGCGGTCTATTGGTCTCGTTCTCGTCAACGCTTGTGGTTTAAAGGTGAAGAATCGGGCCACCTTCAACATCTGAAAGAGATTCGCTTAGATTGTGATAATGATGTGATCTTGCTCACGGTAGAGCAAATAGGTGGAGCGGCTTGTCACACCGGTCGCCGCCATTGTTTTTTTCAACAACTTCAGGATCAGCAGTGGGTAACTGTCGAATCAGTGTTAATCGATCCGACCACGTTATATAAAAAATCGCTGGGTTGAGATTTGACAACTTTTCGAAAGTTGTCAAATCTGGTTTGGAGTTGAGATTTGACAACTTTTCGAAAGTTGTCAAATCTAGTTTGGGGTTGAGATTTGACAACTTTTCGAAAGTTGTCAAATCTAGTTTGGAGTTGAGATTTGACAACTTTTCGAAAGTTGTCAAATCTAGTTTGGGGTTGAGATTTGACAACTTTTCGAAAGTTGTCAAATCTAGTTTGGAGTTGAGATTTGACAACTTTTCGAAAGTTGTCAAATCTAGTTTGGGGTTGAGATTTGACAACTTTTCGAAAGTTGTCAAATCTAGTTTTGGGTTGAGATTTGACAACTTTTCGAAAGTTGTCAAATCTAGTTTTGGGTTGAGATTTGACAACTTTTCGAAAGTTGTCAAATCTAATTTTCGAAAGTTGTCAAATCTTGTTATTAACTAATTGAAATATATGCCAAAATTTAAATTATTAGTCTTTGATTGGGATGGCACTCTGATGGATTCCCAAGGTCGCATTGTCAATAGTTTTCAAGCCGCGATTGCTGATTTACAACTAGAATATCGTAATGTTAACCAAATTCGAACCATTATCGGTTTAGGCTTAGAGGAGGGCATTATTGCGTTATTTCCAACCTTGGCGCAGTCACCACGATTGCTATTGGCCAAACATTACTACGATTATTTTTGGTCGGCAGCGGCCTTACCCACACCTCTATTTTCTGGCATCGCCGAGATGTTACAAACCTTACACGCCACTGGCTACTGGTTGGCCGTGGCCACCGGTAAAAGTCGGCTCGGACTAAATCGTAGTCTGAACGACACGGGGTTACAGTCATTATTTTTGAGTAGCCGTTGTGCGGAAGAAACCAGTTCCAAACCACATCCGCAGATGCTACAAGAAATTATGGCGGAATTGGAGGTGTCAAACTCGGAAACTTTAATGGTCGGTGATACTGATTATGATTTACAGATGGCCAACAATGCAGGTGTAGCCTCAGTGGCGGTGAGTTACGGGATGCACGAAAAGGACCGTTTACTCAAGTGTCGACCGTTGGTTTGTTTGGATGATTTATCAGAATTGCCGGTGTGGTTACAAAATTTCGAGAGTTGACGACTTTACTTCGAGAGTTGACAACTTTTCGAAAGTTGTCAAATCTAGTCTTATCGAGATTTGGCAACTTTTCGAAAGTTGTCAAATCTAGTTCTGATTCCGAAAATTATCAAATTTGGTCTTAAACATTATGCCTAAATCTCAAATTAATATAGTCTCATTAGCGAACCAATTACCTCGCCAAAAATATCCTGGGCTCTTGATTGTCATTATTATTCTCTCCACCCTGATTTTCAATGTTTGGCCCCAAGCGACTGATGAATGTGAAGTGCTCAGAGTATATGATGGGGATACCATAACGGTGAATTGCCAAGGCAACGAAACCAAGATACGAATGTATTGTATCGACACGCCCGAAATGGGGCAAACGCCCTGGGGCAAAATCGCTCGTGATCATCTACGTTCAGTAATCGGTAATCGAGTGAAAGTGATCTCGTTCGAAAAAGACCGTTATGGTCGCACCGTTGGCGAAGTTTATAGTGGAGAGAATAATTTAAATTTGATGCAAGTGAAAACGGGTCAGGCGGCGGTTTACCAGGCCTATTGTAAAAATTCAGAATATATGGATGCGGAACAACCAGCAAAAAATGCCAAATTGGGTATTTGGGCCAAGCCAGGATTACAACAAACGCCTTGGGAATGGCGAAAATTGAAACCTTAAAATTGGCCATCACTCTACATACACTGGCTGAAATTGTTGTCTGAATCAAAATTTTAGAATTTTCAAAATGGTCTGGTTTGGGTTTTATTCGGTTAATTTTAAAATTCTGGTGGTCCCTAGCAACTATAGTAATATCCTTATCCAGTTGTCCCATAATGAGTTTGGCCAGCCAGCAGGGATAACACCCCTCGAAGGGGTGTTATCCCTCGAAAAGTACAACAGTAGGTGAGTATTACTATAATAGCAACTAATGGAGGTATTAAAATCCAAGTGCTAACTTTCCTAAACCTTACCAGTTTGAGGTTTCCTAAACCTCACCAGTTTAGGAAACCTCAGCGATTCTAAGTTTCCTAAACCTCAAAGGTTTAGGAAACTTTGAGCTTTGATAACTCGTTGAATGTTAACACCTCCATTGATTTGGAGGGACTACCAAAATTCTGAAAATTCTGGTAATCCCTACCAACTAATGGAGGTATTAAAATCCAGGTGCTAACTTTCCTAAACCTTACCAGTTTGAGGTTTCCTAAACCTCACAGGTTTAGGAAACCTCGGCGATTCTAAGTTTCCTAAACCTCAAAGGTTTAGGAAACTTTGAGCTTTGATAACTCGTTGAATTTTAACACCTCCATTGATTTGGAGGGACTACCAAAATTCTGATTCAGACAATTAGTAGGTCGGGTGAGCAACAAGTTTATCGTTACCCACCATTTCGCAGAGTGGATTGGTGGGCCAATCAATACTTGTCCACCCTACACTGACTACACTGACTGTACAGAAAATTATAGCGCCGGTTCAAAGTTACGTTTTTAATTTCTGGTCTGGTTGCACTCTACTTAATATATTTTAGCAGGATTTTATTCTATGCACCTTTTATCTGACCATCGAAATGCTCTACCTGCCGGTTACCGGTTGGGTGATTATCAAATTAAACAACTTTTGGGCGATGGCGGTTTTGGCATTACCTATCTTGCGCTTGACGTTCAATTAAATACGCTAGTGGCCCTCAAAGAATACTTACCCAATGAATTAGCCGTGCGCAAAAATGATAGTTATCGCGTACAACCGAAGTCTCCTAAAGATACAGAAAATTTTATCTGGGGACTAGAACGTTTTGTTAAAGAAGCGCAAACGTTGGCCAAATTCAAACATCCTAACATAGTGAGAGTCTTGCATTTCTTTTATGCGAATAACACGGCTTACCTCGTGATGGAATATGAACAAGGTCAAAATTTAGCCAATTTTTTGAAAGACGGGGAGACGGCGACCGAAGCCGAAATTATGTTGTTTCTATCGGCCCTCCTAGATGGTTTAGCCGCGGTGCATCATGGCGGTTTTCTACATCGAGATATTAAACCTTCTAACATTTATTTGCGGACTAAGGATTACAGTCCGTTATTGATTGACTTTGGTGCGGCGCGTTACGATTTGAGTAAACACAGTCGTAGCATTACCACCATTGTTACACCAGGCTACGCGCCGTTTGAACAATATCAAAGTGATGCCAGTCAGCA
Source organism: Thiomargarita sp. (assembly GCA_022729575.1). GTDB lineage: Bacteria > Pseudomonadota > Gammaproteobacteria > Beggiatoales > Beggiatoaceae > JAABRD01. The sequence goes on along the minus strand of DZAL01000008.1, from coordinate 41,441 downwards.
AGGCGTGTGGACCGATATTTATTCGCTGGGAGCGGTGTTGTATCGGCTCATCAGTGGGCAAATTCCTACTGAAGCTACTGAACGAGTGGCTGCGGTGATGCGAGAGAAACCAGATCCGTTAATTCCAGCCGTAAAAATGGGACGAGGACGCTATTCCAGACGGTTTTTAAAAGGCATTGATTGGGCCTTAGCCGTTGATGAACAAGCGCGACCACAAAGTGTGGCGTTGTGGCGACCGCGGTTAATCAAATCCTCGTCGTTGCCAGGGCCGATAATTCATCGAGGAGTTGGGGTTAAACTGGCAATGTTAACTCTGTTGTTGGGCGTGATAGTGGCGGTAGGTTGGTTATTTTATGATCTGCGCTGGCTCCAACAGTTTGGCCAGGAATTTGCCACTCTGCCAATTTCCTGGACCACTACCACGAATGACGAGGATAAACCAATTAACTCATCACCGTTTCCGTCTCCAGAGATTTCTTTTCCCCCAGTATCTCCTGCTACCATTCCTGCACCAGAGCCACCGGTTAATTCAGCGAGGTCATCGGTAGCGGTGTCTTTCGAAGCGCTGGCGACCACTCCGTCAGCCAATTCTACTGCTTCCCCGGCCAAGGCGATTGAGCTGACAAAGCCCACTGCAACTAAGGTCGTCGTAGCACCCAGGGTCTTGCCGGGGACCTCTTCATTCACTCCTAACCCCGCCCAGGAGAAGAAACTTCAGGATTTAGCTCAGTCGGTCCGTGAAACTCAACTACGCACTGCCGCTAAACAGCGAGCGGTGGCGGCTCTGGCCAAATTGCCTCAAGGTCAGTTGCGAATAATGACCGGGGCCGGGGTCCGGTTACGGCAAGCACCACGTTATCAAGCCGATAAGGGTTCGATTTTGCAAATTGGTACGATTGTTTCCGAACTAGAACAAACTCGTCACGCGGGAGAAATTTGGTATCGCGTTAATACTGGCAATGATAATCAAGGCTGGGTTTCGGAAAAATATACTAAACCCTTTAATCTCTTAAACGCGGGTCAAAGTTATGTGGCCGTCGCACAACAAAAATTAAATGAACGGTCTAGCAATTTTGGTGATTTGGTAGATTTATACAATTTTTTGCAACGAGCGAGTGAAGAGGTAGAATTAGAGCCGGCCGTGGAGTTGAAATTGTTAATTTTATTGACCTTACAACGTTCTTTAGAACAAATTCCGGCTTCTCTTTCACAGGCCTCTCTCTACCACCAAGGTTGGTTGAATAGTCATCAAGCTGAAATTAAGAAAGTTAACCAAAATTGGCAAGTAAAGAGTCAACGGTTTGAAGAATTATATGAGGAATATCGTTTTTTACCGGTAGCGGTGAAAATTAAAGAAGCTATCAAAAAATTAAGGTAGGGTTGATAACTGTTTGAAAGGTAGAGATAGATTTGATAACTGTTTGAAAGTGGTCAAATTTTTCACCAGGTTTTAAGTACTGAAGCAGAAATTCGGCGGTATTTTTCCTCGGTAGTCCCTCCAAACCAATGGAGGTGTTAACCTTCAATGAGTTATCAAAGCTCAAAGTTTCCTAAACCTTTGAGGTTTAGGAAACTTAGAATCGCCGAGGTTTCCTAAACCGGTGAGGTTTAGGAAACCTAAAACTGGTAAAGTTTAGGAAAGTTAGCACCTGGATTTTAATACCTCCATTAGTTGGTAGGGACTACCAATTAGTCTAAAGTTTCTCGATAGCGCAACATCCCTAAGATAATTACTATCACCATAAATATCACAATCGGCCATAATTCCGGTAAACTCTCCTCCCAGCCATTTCCTTTTAATAAAATTCCACGTACTAATCGTGAAAAATGAGTCAACGGTAAAACCTCTCCTATCTGTTGTGCCCAAGCAGGCATTCCACGAAACGGAAACATGAAACCGGATAATAAAATTGAGGGCAGAAAGAAAAAAAAGGCCATTTGCATGGCTTGTAACTGATTTTTCGCAATGGTGGAAAAAGTGATGCCAATGGCCAGATTGGCCGCAATAAAAATTAAGGCAATTCCATACAATAATCCCAAACTCCCGAGCATGGGCACCTTGAAAAAGAAATGCGCTACGATTAAAATCAAGGTGACTTGCACATAACCGATGAGAATATAAGGCATAATTTTACCGATCATCACTTCCAAAGGTCGCGCCGGGGTAGCTAATAAATTTTCCATGGTGCCTCGTTCTCGTTCCCGCGTAATGGCTAAGGCGGTAATCATGACCATGGTCATGGTGAGCACTACCCCCATTAGGCCGGGGACAATGTTGTATTGACTAATGCCGTCGGGATTGTAACGGCGATGAACTCTTAATTCTACCGCGGCGGGTTTGCTCCGTAAATGCTGTAAAGGGCCCACTAAATCTCGGTCAAACACGGTCGGAATTAATACGTTTAAAGTTCCCAACGCATTGCTGGTGGCCGCCGGGTCAGTCGCATCGGCTTCTAACAGTAAGGCCGGACGTTCGCCACGAACCAGTTGGCGGGAAAAGTCGATGGGTATGGTCAACGCAAATTGCGCTTGTCCCAGTGCTAACCAGTGCTCGATTTCAGTTTCGTGATGTACTACTTTGACAATCTGGAAGTAACCGCTATTGGTTAAGGCTTGAATCAAAGTACGAGAAAAGACGCTGGGGTCAGCGGCTAAAACTATCGTCGGTAATCGTTTGGGATCCGAGTTAATGGCAAAGCCAAAGAGGACTAACTGCATCAGTGGCACTCCCACCATCATCGCGAAACTCATACGATCTCGTCGCATTTGAATAAATTCTTTGGTGACTATTGCCCACCAACGCCATATAGAAAATTTTATCATATACTGTTATCCTGAGATTGCTGCATTAAACTGATGAAGACATCTTCTAAGGTCGGTTGAGAGCGTTGCCATTCATAACGGTTATCGGCTTGCCAGGGGGCTAGACTGTGTTGTAATAACTCCGCTTGATGACCATTGATATGCAATACATTCCCAAACGGTACCACTTGCTCGATGCCTGGTAACGGTGTCAATTGTTGTTGTAATTGCCATAATTTGTCTCCTTTTACGCTCCACACTATGAGATTAGAATGATTAATAACTTCAGACACCGTGCCATCCACTAATAAGTTGCCATAGGCGATATAAGCCAGCCGGTGACAACGTTCGGCTTCGTCCATATAGTGGGTACTGACCAAGGTAGTAATGCCTTGAACACTTAATTGATGAATTTGTCCCCAAAAATCGCGGCGTGCTTTGGGGTCAACGCCGGCGGTAGGTTCATCGAGTAATAATAATTGTGGCTCATGTAACAAACAAGCTGCTAACGCTAGTCGTTGTTTCCAGCCGCCGGAGAGCGCACCGGCTAACTGATGAGCGCGTTCCATTAAACCTAATTGTTGTAAACTGTCAGTTACTCGTTGTCGCCGTTTAGACATGCCATAAATACGTGCCACAAAATCTAAATTTTCACGAATGGTTAAGTCTTCATATAAGGTAAATTTTTGCGTCATGTAACCCACTTGACGTTTAATTTCTTCCGACTGGGTGAGAATATTATAACCCAAACATTGTCCTTCACCCGCATCTGGCGTGAGTAGGCCACATAACATTCGAATGGTAGTGGTCTTACCACTGCCATTGGGTCCTAAAAAACCATAAATTTGTCCACGCTCCACTTGTAAAGCAAATTGGTTGACGACACATCGTTTACCGAAAAATTTGCTTAAACCATGGACTGAAATCACTAAATTTGACATAATTGATCTTAATTCACTTAATTGGCATTATTAGCATAATTCGTATAATAGCATAGTTATACCAAATTATGCTAATTGTGCTAATTATAGTAATATCCTTATCTAGTTGTCCCATAATAAGTTTGGCCAAACAGCAGGGATAACACCCCTTCGAGGGGTGTTATCCCTCAGAAGTACAACAGTAGGTGAATATTACTATAAGTGAATTATGATCATTGACGGAGACCACATTATGCAAAATAGATGGAATGAGCACGAAGCTAACCAATATAGCTACGATGATTTACTCTTACGGGTTTATTCTTCCCGTTTGTTAGGACAAGAGCCAGACCTCGTTTTACACGGGGGAGGTAATACTTCAGTAAAAACTACCGTCACCAATTTATTTGGTGACCATGAGGAGATTCTTTATGTCAAAGGGAGCGGTTGGGATTTAGCCACTATCGAAGCGGCAGGTTTTGCGCCGGTGAAATTATCGGTGTTAACTCGGTTGGCTACCTTAGCTCATCTTAGTGATACCGAGATGGTGACTTGGCAACGGGCGGCTATGATTAATCCTAATGCCCCAACTCCGTCCGTGGAAGCGATTTTACATGCTCTGATTCCCTTTAAATATGTTGACCATACTCACGCCGATGCGGTGGTCACTATTACGAATACCCAAGCGGGGGAGGTGCGAGTACGAGAATTGTATGGTCCGCGTCTGTTGATTGTCCCTTATGTCATGCCCGGTTTTATTCTGGCCAAAGCGATTTATGAGATGACCAAAACTCTAAATTGGGAGACTATTGAGGGGATGATTTTGTTGAATCATGGGGTGTTTACTTTTGGGGAGACCGCGAAAAGTAGTTATGAACGTATGATTCAAATAGTAACGGTGGCGGAAAATTATCTGCGGCAACAAGGTGCGATTATTCAAGCGCCGCCGCCGACCACGAGCAGTGACTATTTACCGGCGCTGGCCCAATTGCGGCGTGCCGTTTCTAAAGCGCAAGGGACGGCGGTGATTGCTAAACTAGACACTTCTGCCGATGCCTGGCAGTTTGCCAATTTACCTCAAGTGGCGGATTTGGCTACTCGTGGTCCATTGACTCCAGATCATGTGATTCGGACTAAAAGAATACCGCTGGTGTTGAGTAGCACAGAGGAGATAGAAACGACCGTTAATCACTATCTTCAGTCTTATCGTGATTATTTTTTGCGTCATACTAACGGTCAATTGACGCAGTTGAATCCTTCTCCTTGTTGGGCGGTCTGGCCGGCATGGGGTCTAATCAGTTTTGGTACGAGTGTCAAAGCAGCCAATATAGTTTCCGATATTAAGGACCATACTATTCGCGCCATTCAGCAAGCAGAAATCTTAGGTGGTTGGCAAGCGTTGCCAGAGCGCGATATTTTCGAGATGGAATATTGGGAATTAGAGCAGGCTAAATTGCGCAAAACCAGTGCCGTCCTGCCTTTTCAAGGGAAAGTAGCATTGGTGACTGGGGCGGCAAGTGGGATTGGGCGGGCTTGTGCCGAGGCGTTGCACCGTCAAGGCGCGGCGGTGGTGGCATTGGATTTGAATCCTTCTGTTACGACGTTATTCAAATCTTCTACACTGTTGGGTCGAGTGTGCGAAGTGACTGATGGTGAGCAACTGCAAGCTGCGGTCGCCCAAACCGTGCGCCGATTTGGCGGTTTGGATATAGTGGTTAGCAATGCGGGCATTTTTCCGCCTAGTGAAACTATTGCCGATACTAAACCAAGCACTTGGGAGAAGAGTTTGGCGGTTAATTTATCGAGTCATCAAAGTTTATTGCAACAGTGCATTCCTTATCTTAAATTAGGAATTGACCCGGCGATAGTGATTATTGGGTCAAAAAATGTGTCCGCACCAGGACCTGGGGTCTCTGCGTATTCGGTGGCCAAAGCTGGGTTGACACAATTGGCACGAGTAGCAGCGTTGGAATTGGCCAGTCTGGGAATCCGCGTGAATGTGGTGCATCCTAATGCGGTTTTTGATACCGCGATTTGGACTCCAGAAGTGTTGGAAAAACGCGCTAAACATTATGGGATGACGGTAGAATCGTACAAAACTAATAATTTATTGAAGGTGGAAGTGACTTCCAAAGATGTCGCCGCATTAGTGTGTGCGATGGCCGGACCAGTGTTTGCGAAAACTACGGGGGCTCAAGTGGCGATAGATGGAGGAAATGAAAGAGTGATCTAGTTTTAGATTTGACAACTTTCGAAAAGTTGTCAAATCTGGAGTTCGATTAGATTTGACAACTTTCGAAAAGTTGTCAAATCTGGTGATGACCGAGGACTGGCAGTCCTAATGGCACCGTCACCCAAATTGCATCACTACCACTTAGAAGGAAGTTATTATTCTATAAATCCATAATTTTTAATAGATTTTAAAAGTTCAGGGGAAACTGTTGGTTCCTCTGGTTTGTGCTCTACCGTCTCTTCTTTATTTTCAGCGGTAGTTACTTCAATTTTAGTGGAGGTATCTAAATTCTTGGATTCTACCGCAATAGTCTCGTTGATAGGTGCAGAACAGTTATGAGCCTGCGTATTTTTTTCAGTCATCGTGACTAAATCTTCAGATACCGCAGTTATGGGCAAAGCTTTTTTCCGCGAAGATTCCGAAACTGCGGAGGCGGCCGGTGAGAATAACATATTCACCAATGAATCTATAGTTGCTGGGGAAGTGATGGCAGAACGAATCGAAGTGGCTAACTTGGAAAGTTTTGACACGCGATTATTTTGAGCGTCAGTCGGATTTACCTCTGGGGTGGTTACTGGTGGTGATTTTACCGTTGCCGCTGTTTCCTCGGTCATGGGGGGGTCTATTGGCTTTGACCCTGCTGACATGGGTGCTGTTGGTATGATGGATTCGGTTACTACAGGCACTGACGTTTCGACCGTCGCTACCGTCTCGGTCATTGGGTTCGTCGATTCCGTGGTGATAGTTTCTAGCGGCCACGCGCTGGGGCCTGCTTCAGTCGCTGGTGGAGGTTCGACCGCGGGTTGGGTCAATTTCACATCTCCTCTCTCCTCTGAAGCGTTCAGAGTTGCGGTTTCGCTGGTAGGTGCCACACTCTCCTTATTTTCGTTGACCGGCGGAATGACTGAAGTAACGGTAGTTGGTGCCGGGCCTGGAGTCGATTTTAATTCAATAACCACTTGTTTGCCACGTTCAAATTCATTCACAAAATGTTCTCGTACCTGTTTAGGATCAAAAGTTAAAAAAGTACCTCCCGATTCAAAATGTTGGATAAATACTTTGCCAATGGCATAAGAGGAAGCACCGCCAATAATAGATACCCCAACGATACTCGTCGCGGTGCCCACACCAGGAAAAGTTTTAGCTAAACTAGCGAGAATGGTCCCTGCTCGTGTCAACACTAATCCACTGAGCAAAGAAGCTACCAGTGATTTACCAAAATGAGCAAGGTATTCAATTTCATACACTTGAGATAAGCGGTGTAACATTTTTAATTGAATACCTGTGAGTGCCACCAAATCAAAAATCGGAATCGGTATTAAGGCTGCACCCATTGAAGCAATCACATAATTTCTAAGTATTTCATTAGCTTGTTCGGTTCTCGCGGTAAAATTAATCTGGCTCATTTTGATTTTCTCCTTTCATCAAACGATAGTTAATGTAGTGATTTTTGATAGTTTGATTTCAATTCTAATACAATTGGTGAAAAAGTTGTATATGGGTACTCTAAATAAGTGGAAAAAACTTAGATATTATCACTCGAAGCGATAATATTTTTTATAATTTACGGACCAAAGTGTACCAAGTTTAAACATTTATCAATTTTCATATTAATCTCATCTGAATCAAAATAGCAATGTTTTTTTAAACACCTCTACACCATCAAACATCTATGTGTTATCATCAGACGTTAGAGTATTGTGAGATTTGGTCACAAAGGCTTAAATTAAGTATAAATATTCAGACTCATTTCCTTTAAACAGGTAAATACGTTATGAAATTTTTAAAAGATTATCCGATCAAAGAACTAAAGATAATTTATAATATATTATATTCACAATTACCATCATATATAAATTTAATAGATTCAGAGTTGTTATATGACTTACAACATCATTTATTATTGCAAGCGGCTCGTGAAGGTATCGACGTATCACAACATGCCCAATGGTCCGATTGGTTAAATCCACAGATCTAAGGAGTCTTATTATGCGTCTTATGCGTCGTCCTTATTGGATTCCAGATCATGCCAGTCCTTATGATTTTCCACCATTAGACCAGGCGTTGGATCATCCAGATGGACTGTTGGCGATTGGGGGGGATTTAACACCAAGTCGAATCATGGTGGCTTATCGTCAAGGTATTTTTCCCTGGTATAGTGAGGACCAACCTATTTTATGGTGGTCTCCGAGCCAACGTCTAGTCTTGTTTCCAGAGCATTTAAAAGTATCACGCAGTTTGCGTAAAACGATTCGAAAACGAAAATTTACCTTAACTTTAGACCAACATTTTGTTGAAGTGATTCAACAATGTGCGGCGGTCCCGCGTCATGATCAAGCTGGTACCTGGATTACCGATGACCTCGCCAACGCTTATTGCCAATTACATGAGTATGGCTTTGCTCATTCCGTTGAAGTTTGGGATCATGAAGAATTAGTTGGAGGACTATATGGGGTCGTTTTAGGCAAAGTATTTTTTGGCGAATCGATGTTTAGTCGAATCTCAGATGCGTCCAAAATCGCATTTAGCCATTTGGTTTGGCAATTACAACGCTGGCAGTTTGAACTAATTGATTGTCAAATCTATACTGACTACTTAGTCAGTTTCGGTGCCGTCGAGATTCCGCGAAAACAATATCGGCAATTATTAAACCAGTTATGTGTTAATCCCGGTTATACTGGTGTTTGGCAGTTTGAAGAACCCATCGAGACCTTATGGCCGTATGAGTAACCGTATTATTCATTTATATTCTACACCTCCTCATAAATGTAATTATCTACCCTGTCGTCAAGCCACGACCACATTTATTGATCCCTACCTACTAACAGATATGAAATTTTATGACGTACTGGCGAAGCAGGGCTTTAGACGCAATGGTAATCTATTATACCGCCCTCACTGCACATCCTGTCAAGCCTGTGTGCCAGTAAGAGTACCGGTTCAGCAATTTCTTCCCCAGCGACACCATCGTCGAGTTTGGAATAAAAATCAAGCAATTACCGTGACTCCACACCCTAAAGTTTTCAGTCGCGAACATTTTGACCTATATTGTCGTTATTTATCGTCTCGTCATTCTAAAGGAGGCATGGATAATCCTAGTCCTCAAGGATATATTCAATTTTTGGCCTGTCACTGGGCGCAAACGGTATTTTATGAATTTCGCTTAGGGACGCAGCTGATAGCCGTCGCCGTAGTTGACCACCTCAAAGAAGGCTTATCGGCGGTCTATACTTTTTTTGAACCGTCGTTATCCTCTCGCAGTTTAGGTGTCTATGCTATCCTCTGGGAAATCGAAGAGACCAAACGTTTAAATAAACCATGGCTATATTTAGGCTATTGGATTGAAGAATGCCGAAAAATGAGTTATAAAATTGATTACCAACCGATAGAAATTTATTCTCAAACTCATCATCATTGGCAATTATTTGAAAACTAAGAAAATTAGGTAGTCCTGAAAGATGCTGTCACCCACCTTTCAGCACCACTGCCATTAAGTTAAGCTCAAGTTACGGCGTTGGAGTCCAAATCTTCAGATTTGGCAGCGCCGTCTCACCTTAACCAATCTCGTCCAAATCTGAAGGTTTGGACTCCAACGCGGCTTAACTTAATGGCATTGACCTTTCAGCACTACCAATCATTTAACCAACGATGCACCGACCGCAACCGATTAGGACTACACTTCAAATGACTGCAAACCTCCTTGATGGCAAAGCCCTCGCTACCCACATTCGGCAACAACTGCAACAACAAGTTCAAACACGATTCGCACAAGGTTTACGTCCACCAGGACTCGCCGTGGTCTTAGTAGGCAACAATCCGGCTTCTCAAGTTTACGTGCGCCATAAACGCAACGCCTGTGCGGAAGTCGGTTTTATTTCTAAAGCCTACGACTTACCTCAGACCTCTTCTCAAGCTGAACTTTTAGATTTACTTGATCAACTCAATGCAGACGAGACTATAGACGGCATTTTGGTCCAATTACCCTTACCTAGCCAAATTGACACCGAAACCGTTATCGAGCGAATTCGACCCGATAAAGATGTTGACGGTTTTCATCCTTACAACGTGGGACGATTAGCATTACGATTACCGCTCCTTCGCTCTTGTACCCCGAAAGGAATTATGACCCTGTTAAATCATACTAAGATTCCATTGGAGGGACAAGATGCCATTATTATTGGCCAATCGAATATTGTGGGCCGACCTATGGCCTTGGAATTATTAGCCGCCCGTTGCACCATTACCGTCTGCCACAGTCGCACCTGTAACCTGGCTGGCAAAATTAGCCAAGCCGATATTGTGGTAGTCGCCATTGGCCAAGCTAATTTCGTGCAAGGCAATTGGATTAAACCAGGTGCCGTGATAATAGATGTCGGCATGAATCGTTTAAGCGATGGACGCTTGGTAGGAGATGTAGAATTTGCTAACGCGGCCAAACGAGCTAGTTGGATCACGCCGGTCCCCGGCGGAGTCGGTCCCATGACGGTAGCGAGTTTATTAGAAAATACCTTACAAGCCGCGCAAAATCATCCTTAATAACTCACCTTACGCACGACCACCCCCAACCCCTCCTTGGTAAGGAGGGGAGTATTCTAGCGGTGCCGGTGGTGCGTACTCCCCTCCTTACTAAGGAGGGGTTGGGGGTGGTTGGGTTAACCGTGCGTAAGGTAAATCGAACTCGAGATTTGACAACTTTTTGAAAGTTGTCAAATCGGCTCTGGTTCGAGATTTGACAACTTTTCGAAAGTTGTCAAATCGGCTTTTCGAAAGTTGTCAAATCTTAAACCAAAATTCACCATAATAGGTAAATTAATGACCAATAATCAGACCACCCCAGACCTCATGGGCCGACTCAAAACCTTAAATAAAATCGGCATTGCCTTGTCTGCCGAAAAAGACGGTACTCACCTACTAGAAATGATACTTACCGAAGCCAAAAACATTGCTTATGCCGATGGGGGCACCCTTTACACTCGTACCTCTGACAATCAACTTAAATTTGAAATCATGCTCACCAATACTTTGAATATTCACTGCGGTGGGACCACTGGTATTCCAATTATGTTGCCCTCATTATCGTTATATAATGACCACGGCGCCGCAAATTTAGATAAAGTAGCCGTTTGTGCCGCAATTACAGGTAAAACCATTAACATTTCAGACGCTTATACCGACACCAACTTTGAATTTTCCGGGACCCGTGAATTTGATAAAAAAACCGGTTATTACTCCAAATCGTTTTTAACCGTCCCGATGAAAGACTACAATAATGAAATTATTGGCGTGTTGCAACTCATCAATGCCTACGATCCATTCACTCAAACGATCATTGCCTTTGGCCCGGCCGAACAAGAATTAGTCGAATCCCTCGCCTCTCAAGCTGCGATGGCGTTAACTAATCAACGTTTATTAGAGGAACAACGTCGTTTATTTGAAGCCTTGATCGAACTAATAGCTAAAGCGATTGATGACAAATCTCCTTACACCGGTGGCCATTGTCGGCGAGTGCCGGAATTAACCATGATGTTGGCGGAAGCAGTTTCGAATACCAACCTCAGTCAGTTACAAAATTTCAAATTGAATGACGAAGAACGTTATGCGTTGCGGGTGGCCGGTTGGTTACATGATTGTGGTAAAATTGTCACGCCGGAACATATTATTGACAAATCCACTAAATTAGAAAGCATTTTTGACCGGATTCATCTGATTAATACTCGTTTTGAAGTATTAAAACGCGATGCTGAAATTGCCCAGTTGAAACAACAATTAGCCGCCCTAGAACTGGGATATACGATTGATAAAGCTAAGTTAAATGCTGAATTCACGCAACAAGTTGAGTCCCTTCATACGGAGCGAGATTTTTTGCATTTATGTAATCTGGGCACTGAATTTATGTCGGAGGAAAAGAAAGAACAAGTACAACAAATTGCTCGTCGTCGTTGGGTAGGTCCTGGTGGGCATGAAACTAATTTTCTTACTGCCAATGAAGTGTCTAGTCTCACCATCAGCCGAGGCACGTTGACGGTGGAAGAGCGTGACATTATCAACTATCATATTGTGGCCACCATCCAAATGTTAGAGACTTTGCCTTATCCTTCACATCTCAAAAATGTGCCTGAATATGCGGGGCGACATCATGAACGAATGGATGGCAAAGGTTATCCGTTAGGGTTGACTCGTGAGCAGATGTCGATTCCGGCTCGGATTATGGGAATTGCCGATGTGTTTGAAGCCTTAACCGCCAAAGACCGCCCTTATAAAAAGCCGATGCCGTTGTCGGAAGCCTTGACGATTTTAGGCCGCATGAAATTAGAGCAACATATTGACCCGGACCTCTTCGATGTGTTTATTCACGAGAAAGTTTATTTACGCTATGCCGAAAAATTTTTGGATGCCGAGCAAATAGATGAAGTGGACGTGACACAAATTCCGGGGTATCAAGTGCCTAACAATTAGAGGAGTGCGTGCCACTTAGCGATTTCGACCGCCAGGTCCTCTCGGTGTCCTCGGTGGTCAAGGTTTCAAACCTGACAGGTCTTTTAGACCTGTCAGATTTATATCTTTACTTGGTGCCAGACTACCCAATTATTCTACCAAGATTTTGATACCATAAAAGCTACAATATCCTTTATTTCATCCTCTGATAGTTGTGTCTGACCTCCTTTAGGTGGCATCGCATTTAGCCCTTGCCACGCATTATGAAATAAGTTATCTAAGCCTTTAGCTAACCGTGGTGCCCAATCTTTGTGATTTCCCACTTTGGGTGCGCCAAAACGGCCATCTACATGACAAGCAATACAGACATTGTTATAGATACTCTCGCCTTTGACTATATCGAAACGACTAATATCCGGTTTTTGATTGAACACTATAAAATACACCAATCCACCCATGAGGATTGAAACTAGAGTAATCCCGCCAATTAATAAGTGCGGTTTTGAAATCGTATGAGTAGGTTGAGCGGATAATTGTTCTGACATTGAGATTTCCTATAGTTAGAGAACTAAAAAAAGTGGTTCCTACCAGCCAATGGCGGTATTCGAGAGTTGACAACTTTTTGAAAGTTGTCAACTCACCTTACGCATAACCACCAATGCCATTAAGTTAAGCCGGCCAAAGACACCTTGAAGGTCTAAAACCAGACCTTCAAGGTTAAAACCTGACCGCGGGATTCCTTAACTTAATGGCAGTGACGCATAACCACCCCCTGCCCCTCCTTGTTAAGGAGGGGAGTATGCGCCAAACCACCCCCTGCCCCTCCTTGTTAAGGAGGGGAGTATGCGCCAAACCACCCCCTGCCCCTCCTTGTTAAGGAGGGGAGTATGCGCCAACTAAGTTGGTAGGGTGTGCTCCCCTCCTTAACAAGGAGGGTCTACTCCCCTCCTTAACAAGGAGGGGCAGGGGGTGGTTGAAATCTTAATCGAGATTTGACAACTTTTTGAAAGTTGTCAAATCTAACACCATCCACCAATAATAAAAATGCGTATCATCACTTTAAACGTTAATGGTATTCGAGCCGCCGCCAAAAAAGGTTTATTTAACTGGTTGCCGCAATCACAAGCTGATGTCATTTGTTTGCAAGAAATCAAAGCTCAACAATCGCAACTGACAGACTCGATATTTTATCCAACAGGCTATCATTGTTATTATCACGAGGCCGAAACACCGGGATATAGCGGCGTAGCACTGTATGCTCGGACCCCACCAGAGGAGGTTCGAATAAAATTAGACTGGCCCGAAATGGATACCGAAGGACGTTATTTAGAAGCCTATTTTGCTCATCTTAATCTTAGCGTAGTCTCACTCTATCTCCCCTCCGGTAGCAGTGGTCCTGAGCGACAAGCCGTGAAATGGCAGGTCTTAGAACGTCTGAAGCCCTATTTGCAACAATTGCGACAGACTCGCCGTGAATATATTTTATGTGGTGATTGGAATATCGCTCATCGCCCCATTGATTTGAAAAACTGGCGCAGTAATCAAGACCATTCCGGCTTTTTACCAGAGGAGCGGGCCTGGCTAGATGAATTATTTGGCCCGCTTGGTTTTATCGATGCGTTTCGCGTAGTTAATCCAGCCGCCGGCGAATATACCTGGTGGTCCAATCGTGGACGGGCCTGGGACAATAATACTGGTTGGCGCATTGATTATCAAGTGATTACGCCTGGATTAAAGGAAACCGTACAGGGGGCTAGTATTTACAAAACTGAACGCTTTTCAGACCATGCACCGTTGATAATTGATTATTCCCTATAATCAAACAGATTTGACAACTTTCAAAAAGTTGTCAAATCTATGGTCAAATCTCTCCCCCCGCACACTGGCATTGCCATTAAGTTAAGCCGTGTTGGAGTCCAAAGCTTCAGCTTTGGATGAGACTGCGCAAGGTGAGATGGCGTTGCCAAAGCTGAAGCTTTGGACTCCAACGTGGTAACCTTAGCTTAACTTCATGATAAGTACTGAAGCAGAAATTCGGCGGTATTTTCCCTCACCCCCGGCCCCTCTCCCAGAGGGAGAGGGGCGAAAGAACATACGAGAAAATTTATGCTTCCGTACTTAGTTAGTTATGATGGGTGGGTGGGGCGGCGGCGAGCTAGATTTGATAATTAGATGTGGTCTCTACTAATAAATAATGGCAGTGTTAACAGGTGACTAAAAGTCCTTAACCTTAAATTTTAGGACTCCTCGCCACCTTAAGATTTGGAGATTTTTTTACGTAAGGTACTTTTTTTTAAAGAAGCACGAACTTCCGCCAACAGTTTATCCTTACTATAACCACCTTTTTGAAAAATATTTTGCACATAGTGATTCAACCGTGAGCAATCCTCAGTGGTAATATCTTTAGCGGTCATCACAATGACCGGGATTTTACTTAGTTGCTCATCCTCATTCAAGTGTGTGACAAACTCAAAACCGTCCATTTCTGGCATCATCAAATCCAATAAAATCAAATCCGGTGGTTGCTCCATCACTCGCTGTAAACCGATTTTACCATTTTCTGCTGTCGATACTTGACAACCGGCTTTTTTCAAAATAGTTTCCATTAAATGTCGCGTCGCGTAATCATCTTCCACTATCATCACATGCGGGATCTGGCTTTGAATCTGGTATTTATTTAATACGGCACTGAGTTGTTCACGATTGACGGGTTTAATTAAATAATCCGCGGCTCCCAATGAATATCCCAGTTGTTTCTCTTCCATCATCGTTACCATAATCACTGGAATTTCCGCTAATTCTGGATCCGTTTTCAGTGCCGATAATACCATCCAACCATCCATCCCTGGCATCATCACATCAAGAGTAATCGCATCGGGTTTGATTTTACGTGCTAACCGTAACCCTTCATCACCACCCGTGGCTACGGCTACTTGATAACCTAATTTGCCTAAATGATTATAAAATAATTCTCGTACTGCGGCATCGTCGTCAATCACTAAGACTATGCCTTGTCCTACTGCATCCGTCTCGCCCGGCGTATTTCCACTGTTATTCGGGGTCGCTTTGCCAGTAATTACTTGCACCGGTAACTTAATCGAAAAGGTACTGCCATAGCCAAATTGACTGTTTACCGCAATCGTGCCCCCCATCATTTCCGTAAATCGTTTGGTAATCACCAAACCCAGTCCGGTGCCGCCGTATTTGCGTGTGGTAGAGGCATCCGCTTGAGTAAACGCTTGAAATAATTTTTGAATTTGTAGCCCAGTCATACCGATGCCGGTGTCAATCACTTGAAATTCGACCCATTCTTTCTCCTCCATGAAGAGACGTTGGACTGATAAGGTAATCGTCCCGGTCTCGGTAAATTTGGAAGCATTACTTAGTAAGTTTAACAAGGCTTGTCGCACTTTGGTTGAATCGGCATGAATTTTACCCAAAGGCTCCACATAATTGAGTTGTAAATGGTTATGATGTTTTTCTAACAATGGTTGTACCGTGGTCACTACTTCATTTAACATGCTCCCTAAGTCAAAATCTTCCGTGTAAACTTCCATTCTCCCAGCTTCAATTTTGGAAATATCCAACACATCGTTGATCAGTCCTAATAAATGTTTCCCCGCCGCATGAATTTTCTTTAAATCCGCGCCTAATTCTTCTGCTCCTAAATCCTCTGCGTCTTCTTGCAACATTTCACTGTAACCAATAATGGCATTGAGTGGAGTACGAAGTTCATGACTCATATTGGCAATAAATTGATTTTTGGTGCGATTAGCCATTTCCGCTTGCTCTTTGGCGGTGGTTAATTCAGTGGCTTGCTCTTCTAATTCGTTGGCATAATCAATTAATCGTTTTTCGCGATCGACTACAATGGCCAACATAGCTTTAAACGCTTTCGCTAACTGTCCTAATTCATCTTGGCGCTGGTCGTCCAAATGAATATCATAATTACTGTCGCCCACTTGCTGCATGGTAATCAAAAAATTATTGAGTGGTTGCGTAATTTGCCGGTGCATGATGACAAAGAGTATGACCAAAATCACCGGCAGTAACAACAGGCCAAAGATTAAAATCGCACGCGACACCTCCCAAGCCATTGGTGCAAATAAGGCGGGCTGACTTAAGTCTATATACAGATAGCAAACTATAGTGGTTAACATCACCACTATACTGACCCAGACCCCAACTTTAAATAAGGTGTTACGAGTCAACGACTCTTTTTGGAGGACTTGAAAAAACAATCTATTTAACCTCTTAACAGCGGACTCAGTTAAGCTAATTTTAGGCGAGCATAGGCCGTTTTCATTTGAATTTTATCGATGACCGCGGTGACGGTAGTACCAAATTCCAATGATTGATTTGGCGTGGCCAAAAACGCCTCTACTCCCCAGGGTTGAATCTCTACTTTATAACCACCTTTAACATTTTCTATAACCAGCACCGGGAGCGGTTGCTTCAGCCATTGTTGTCGAAGATATTGCATAAACCAACGTTTTTTCGATTCTCCTTCGACTGCTCTGGCTTCACGGGCCGTGCGTTCAGCGGTTTCCAAAACTCTGAATAATTCCTCACGGTCATACGGTAACGGCTCTCCCACTAAATGGGCCACTAATTGACGTTGGATGACTAAATCGGCAAACCGGCGCAATGGCGACGAGAGTTGAGTATACACCGATAAACCTAATCCACTGTGGCTTCCTGGTTGCAATGAGAGTGTCGAGGCACGTAAGAGGCGACGCGCGCGATGAAAGCCGAGCGGGTCTGCTAACATCTCCTCCGTAATAGGTTCCATCGGATATTCTTGGCTCCGGTAAATAATTGGCACTTGATGTCGTTGCGCATATTTAGCCGCAATGTGATTGGCTAAAATCATCATTTCGGCAACCAATAAACGACTCGGTGAGTCTCTCTCAATCAAGGTAATTTTAATGTTGCCCTCATGGACGCTGACTTTAAATTCAGGACGGGGTAAATTAAAAGCACCTTCGGCCAGACGTTGGGCGTGCAATTGTTTAGTGCAGGCGAATAGCGCTTGTAATTGTTGCGCAGCAGTACCTTGGCCCTGGGCTATCATCTCATCCGCTGCACCATAGTGTAAACGTTGCCATACTCGAATCGGCTCCCGGCTGATTTTGCTGTCTAATAATTCGCCACGATCATTCAGCCAGGCCCGGATGACAATGGCGGAACGAATTTGACCCGCCGTTAAACTGGCAATGTCACAAGACACTGGTGCTGGTAACATCAAGACCGTTTGTGTAGGTAAATACACCGTGGTGCCACGCCGCATAGCTTCACGGTCGAGCACATCGCCACGATGCACTACACAAGCTGGATCCGAAATCGCAATAGTAATTTTCCACCGGTCGTCTTCGCGTTGAATGGACAAAGCGTCATCCACTTCACGGGTTTCTTCGTCGTCAATACTGAAGGATAAATCAATTATGGTTTGAGTATCGCTCGGTAACCACGGTTTCACCGCCGCTGCTGCTTCATTCACGGGTACGGAAAACTCTGGTTTTAAACCGGCGACAATGACATCACGCTCGGCCTCTGGCGATAAGCGACCGGTTTTCAATAGACTTTCAAAGGCCAATTCTCTGGGATTGAAATTATGCTCTTCGGCAGCACCACGCACCAATTCTTCTACGAATTTGTCAGCATTCCCCCGTAATAACCACGCTTCCAAGCGTTCGACAAAGGAGGTCAAGCCTGGCGGTATGGCCAATAATTTCAAATCTTCGTTGTCGTCATCGAAACTGTTAGATACCGGCAGTTTGGCCATTTTTTTGAGCCAATCTTTGGCGATAGATTTTTCTTGAGTGCGGTTTTGCTCCTGTTTGCGTTGCTGTTTTAATTCTTCCACTTGCTCAATACTGCGTGCTTCCCATAATTTGCCACGGCGTTTGAAATGCAGTCGGTCCCGCGCCAAAGTTTTCCATATAGCGGCGAGATGCTCCGTGGTAATCTCGCCGCCAAAATACAGGTCGGCCAAATCATCCATTTCTGACATTTGCAACTCTCTGGCGCTTTCCCACAGTAACGAAAGTTCAATCGTTTGACTTAACATTTCGACTTTAGCTTGAATGTTTGCCAATTTGGCGGACCAATCCTCCGGCGTTGAGGCTCGTTTAGGATGTTGCCATAACAGTTTATCCTCGGACCAAGTGCTGAGTTTCTTACTTTTTTCGCTCAGTACTTGAAGTTGGTTGTTGTTTTCTCGTTTGAGAATGCAGATGAAATTAATTTCATCGCCGTTTTGTGCAATCCAGATGGTGCCGTCAAAGTCAGTCACAGTGATTATCCTTAAATAATAAATAATTCTCAAATAGAATAGGTTTGACAACTTTTGAAAACATAGATTTGACAACTTTCGACCAGTTGTCAAATCTAAAGTTGTCAAATCTTTCGAAAAAAAGTTGCCAAATTTTTTAAGCCAGCCGTTTCTTCACATACCGTCCAGGGGCCGGTTCAATAATTGGATAATTAGCCTTTCCCAAAGTTTTCGGTGCCGGTACCTCAGCTCCACCTTGTTTTTTTAGCCAACCGCTCCAGTAGGGCCACCAACTACCGGCTTCCGATTTAGCGGTTTCTAACCAGTGTGCTGGTCCTTTACCTAATTCTCCCCCTACCCAATAATTACGTTTTTTCTTCGCCGGTGGATTAATAACCCCTGCAATATGGCCACTGGCACCTAACACAAAGTCAATGGGACCTGAAAATAACTTGGTGCTATTAAAAGTGGTCTTCCAAGGGGCAATATGGTCTTCCAGAGTAGAGAGAAAATAACTAGGTACTTTGATATTTCGCAAATCGATAGGCACGCCACACAAAGTCAACGCATTGGATTGTATCAATTTATTTTCCATATACATATTGCGAATATAGAAACTGTACATGTTGGCCGGTAAATTGGTGGGGTCACTATTCCAATACAGAATATCAAAAGGTGCCGGCGTTTGACCTTTTAGATAATTACTGACAACATAAGACCAAATGAGGTCATTGGCACGTAACATGGAGAAAGTTAAGGCTAAATCTTTGCCCGACAATAAGCCGGTGTATTTAAGTTGCGATTCGCGCCGTGCTATTTGTATTTCATCCAAAAATACGCCTAACTCTCCAGGCTCAGAGAAATCGAGCATGGTCGTAAAGTAAGTCGCCGTCGCCACGGAGTCATCGTTTTTTTGTTGCATCACGGCCAGCGCACTGGCTAAAATAGTGCCACCAATACACCAAGAGCCGGTGTTAATTTGTTTGGCCCCGGTAATTTCTTTAATCACCGTAAAGGCGGTGAAGACACCTAACTCTAAGTAATCATCCCAACTGTAATCACGATGCTCTTTGCCAGGATTGACCCACGAGATCATGAATACCGTATTGCCTTGACTCACGGCGTATTTAACGAAGGAGTTTTCCGGTCCCAAGTCTAAAATATAAAATTTGTTGATACAGGGAGGTACAATCACCAAGGGTCGGTCTAGGACGTTTTCGGTGGTGGGTTTATACTGAATCAGTTGCATGATCTCGTTTTCAAACACCACCGCCCCTGGAGTCGTGGCTAAATTTTGGCCCAACTCGAAAGCCGTTTCGTCGGTCATACTGATACGACCTTTTTCTAGGTCTGCCAGTAAGTTTTTCAAGCCTTCCATCAAACTTTGCCCTTTCGTTTCCACCGCTAACCGCATGACTTCAGGATTGGTAATGGCAAAATTATTGGGGGAGATGGCATCGATAAAATACTTGGTGTAAAACACCAACTTCTTTTTATGGTCATCCTCCAGTGGAGTGACTTTGGCCATTTCGTTGAAGAAGTTAGAAGTCAGTAAATATGATTGTTTAACGTAATTAAACACCGGATTTTCTTCCCATTCTTTGCCGGCAAAACGGCGGTCGCCCGAGGGTGGCAAGACCACGGATTTAGGCGTTTCTTTCTGGTTAGCACTTAACATACTTATCCACAATCGCCATTGGTCTTGTTGGTAGCGGGTGACTAATTCCAACCATTGTTGCGGATTTTGCAAAGATTGCTTCGTCCAGGCTTCCCAGGCGCTCGTAAATTCTTTAAGCATTTCTTGCCCTTGATTGGCCATGAAGCTTTCGAAAAATCTAGTGGTTTCTTTGCTAAACGATTGAAAAATCTCTTGTGGATTTTTAAATGGAAGTTGAGTTGACATGTTTTCTCCTAAAATTTGAAATCCAAATTTGACTCCAGATTTGACAACTTTTCGAAAGTTGTCAAATCGAAAACTCCAGATTTGACAACTTTTCGAAAGTTGTCAAATCGAAAACTCCAGATTTGACAACTTTTCGAAAGTTGTCAAATCGAAAACTCCAGATTTGACAACTTTTCGAAAGTTGTCAAATCGAAAACTCCAGATTTGACAACTTTTCGAAAGTTGTCAAATCTTTAAGACTCCAGATTTGACAACTTTTTGAAAGTTGTCAAATCTTAAGACTCCAGATTTGACAACTTTTCGAAAGTTGTCAAATCGAAAAACTATATCACTATTTATAAAGTGGTGTTTACTTGGCAACATCTTTTCGGTGATAATAAAGGATAATTTTTTAAACGTCAATCATATATCGTGTATATTAGGGTTTACGCAGTGGCCACGGACTTTAGTAATTATCCTAATCCATTCATTATTAACCATATTCATAATTTAACCATGAAAACTAACCCTTTAATTTTGATAGACGGCTCATCCTATCTATACCGTGCTTTTCACGCACTCCCTTCACTGACTACCTCGCAAGGAATGCCTACCGGTGCAGTATATGGTATAACAAATATGTTAAAAAGTTTAGTGCTCGATTATCAACCAATCTATGCGGCGGTGGTGTTTGATACTGCGGCTAAAACTTTTCGCGCCGATTTATATCCTGAATATAAAGCCAATCGGGCCACGATGCCGGCGGATTTAGTTGCACAAATTACCATGATTTATGAAATAGTACAAGCCTTGGGATTTCCATTGCTCAAAGTCGAGGGGGTGGAAGCCGATGATGTCATTGGTACCTTGGCGAAACAAGCGGAAGCTCAGGAAATGGACACGCTGATTTTTACCAGTGATAAAGATTTTGCCCAATTGGTCAGTCCTCGCATTACTCTGATTGATACCATGAAAAACCATCGGTTAGATGTCCAAGGTGTGATTGAGAAATTTGGAATTGCCCCGAAACTTATAGTTGATTATCTCTGTTTAACAGGAGATGTGGTGGACAATGTCCCTGGGGTGCCTAAAGTCGGTCCCAAAACCGCAGTGAAATGGTTAACTACCTACGGCGACTTAACTCAATTAATCACACAAGCTACTGAGATTAAAGGGAAAATTGGAGAATATTTGCGTCAATCCCTGCCACAATTTGCGTTGACCAGGCAGTTATTAACGATTAAATGTGATGTGTCATTATCTCAACTTCCCACCGATTTACAGGTCAGCCCGCCAGATATTGAGAAATTACGTCAATTATTTATTCAATTGGAATTTAAGCCATGGTTAAAAGAATTGGTCAACTTAACTAACCTGCAAAATTCTACTACCGTAGAACTAGATTTGCAAGAATCTATCCTTATTTATGAAAATGACGTTAAAGGAGATATTCTTAACACTTATTCTGCGACCCCGGTGGCCAGTCCTTGCCAAATCATACTTGATAAAGCCGACTTTGATGACTGGCTTAAGCATGGTCACGCGGCGGAATTATTAGCCATTTCGGTGCAAACCGCAGGTGAGGAATATTTGACCGCTACACTGGTCGGAATTGCCATAACGATGCCGTCGCCGGTAACGGATAGTGCCTTGCTAACCGTTTATATTCCATTGGCTCACGATTATTTAGGGGCACCCACGCAATTGCAACATGACCAAGTATTGTCGGCGTTACAACCCATTTTGGAAAATCCACGGCTACTAAAAATTGGACATCACCTTAAATATGTGGCACATGTCTTGGCCAATTATGGTATTCAATTGCAAGGAATGGCATACGATACTATGTTGGAATCTTACGTGTTAGACAGTACCCAAGACCACCAGTTAGCCGCGTTAAGCCAGCGCTATTTGGAAATTACCGGGTTGAGTTTAGGCGAGTTAATCGGCACCGGGAAAAAACCATTGCCCTTCGCACAACTCAATCTGGTGTCAGCGGCCCAATATGCGACGCAACAAGCCGAATTGATTTGGCAAGTGCATCAAGTATTATGGCCCCAATTGCAAGCCCATCCTAATTTATGTGAAATTTTCACTACGTTAGAAATGCCGTTAATTCCCATTTTAGTGCAAATGGAGCGTCATGGGGTTAATCTGGATGCCCATCTTCTCCAGCAACAAAGTAGCGAATTAGCCGGTCAATTACATTATTTGGAACAACAAGCCTATCAATTTGCTGGGACTGAATTTAATCTCAATTCGCCGAAACAATTACAAACGATTTTATTTGACCAGTTACAGTTACCCGTGTTGAAAAAAACTCCGAAAAAGGAGCCATCCACGGCGGTCGAAGTGTTAGAAGAATTAGCGTTAAGTTATCCATTGCCACAGGTCATTTTAGAGTATCGGAGCCTAAGTAAGTTAAAATCTACTTATACCGATGCGTTACCGCACCAAATTCAACCGCACACGCAACGAGTCCATACCTCTTATCAGCAAGCCGTCACTGTCACCGGCCGGTTATCTTCGGTGGCCCCCAACTTGCAAAATATTCCGATTCGTACTCCCGCCGGCCGGCGCATTCGTCAAGCGTTTATTGCCACACCAGGGTATCAATTGTTGGCCGCGGATTATTCGCAAATTGAGTTACGTATCATGGCACATTTATCCCAAGATGAGAAATTATTGACTGCCTTTGCGAATCATCAAGATATTCACCAGGCTACCGCTGCCGAAGTGTTTAAACTCCCATTAACCGAAGTCACGGCCGTGCAACGACGCTCTGCGAAAGCGGTTAATTTTGGTTTGATTTATGGAATGCAGGCGTTTGGTTTAGCGAAACAATTAGGCATTGGTCAAACGGAAGCTCAAAATTATATTAACACCTATTTTGAACGCTATGCCCAAGTTAAACTTTATATGGACACTACCCGCGAGTTAGCGCGTCGCCAAGGTTATGTCGAAACCGTGTTTGGTCGTCGTTTATACATCCCCGACCTTCATGCCAAAAATGCACAGCAACGACATTATGCGGAAAGAAGTGCTATCAATGCCCCAATGCAGGGCACTGCCGCCGATATTATTAAACAGGCAATGGTGAAGTTAGGACCTTGGTTACAAGTAAATGATGGTAAAATTAAATTATTGATGCAAGTACATGATGAATTAGTGTTTGAAATTCTCACCGCGCAAGTGGAAGAGGCAACTGGGACAATTCGTCAAGCGATGATAGAGGCCGCACAACTAACCGTACCATTAGTGGTAGAAATAGGAGTAGGAAAAAATTGGGAAGAGGCGCATGGTTAAGCCGCCAAGGTTTCCCAAACCGTCAATGCCGTTAAGTTAAGAAATCCCGCGGTCTGGTTTTAACCTTGAAGGTCTGGTTTTAGACCTTCAAGGTTTTTTTGGCCGGCTTAATTTAATGGCATTGTCCCAAACCGTACCCTCTCATTGGTAGTCCCTACCAACTAATGGAGGTATTAAAATCCAGGTGCTAACTTTCCTAAACCTTACCAGTTTTAGGTTTCCTAAACCTCACCGGTTGAGGAAACCTCGGCGATTCTAAGTTTCCTAAACCTCACCGGTTGAGGAAACCTCGGCGATTCTAAGTTTCCTAAACCTCAAAGGTTTAGGAAACTTTGAGCTTTGATAACTCATTGAATGTTAACACCTCCATTGGTTTGGAGGGACTACCCAATTTTTCGCAAATTTCGAATTTTGAAAACTTTCGTAACTCAAAGAGTAGGGTCAAAAATTGGTTTTGGAGTCTAATCAAGTTGGTTTATTGAAAATAATTATCAACTATTGACTTCTCTCTCATCAAACATTACATTAATCTAACTCACCTTACGCACGGTTAACTCAACCACCCCCTACCCCTCCTTGGTAAGGAGGGGAGTAAGCACCACCGGCCTCGCAGGGGATATTCCCCGCCTTGGCAAGGAGGGGCTAGGGGTGGTTGTACGTAAGGTGAGTAATCCAACATCTAACTTTACGATGATTACTTCAAACCACAGGAATGACTATGACTAAAATGATCGCAGTATTACCCGGCGATGGTATCGGCCCTGAAATTATGGCCGAAGCCATTAAAGTATTAGACACTTTAAAGATTTCTTTTGGCCTGGCCGTGCAATTAGAAGAAGCCTTGATTGGCGGTGCTGCGATTGATGCCACCGGGGTCCCGTTACCCGCTGACACGTTAGCTTTAGCCAAACGAGCCGATGCCGTATTATTAGCCGCCGTCGGTGGCCCTAAATGGGAACCGTTGGATATTTCTATTCGTCCAGAAAAAGGCTTATTAGGAATCCGCGCCGGTTTAGGTTTGTTTGCTAACTTGAGACCCGCTATTTTATATCCAGAATTAGCCGATGCTTCTACTCTCAAACCAGAGGTGGTGGAAAATTTAGATCTTTTAATCGTGCGCGAGTTGACCGGCGATATTTATTTTGGACATCCTCGAGGCATTCATATCCTTGCTTCTGGGGAGAAACAGGGAATCAATACCATGGTCTATAGCGAAAGCGAAATTGAACGAATTGCCAAAGTCGCGTTTGAAGCTGCGGAATTGCGACAGGGACGTTTATGCTCCATCGATAAAGCCAATGTGTTGGAGACCACGGAGCTTTGGCGCGAAGTGGTTACCCGGGTCGGTAAGGCTTATCCGAAAGTGACGTTGACTCATCTGTATGTCGATAATGCTGCCATGCAGTTAGTACGTTATCCGAAACAGTTTGATGTGATGGTCACGACTAACTTATTTGGTGACATTTTATCCGACTTAGCGTCCATGTTAACGGGGTCAATTGGCATGTTACCGTCGGCTTCATTGGATGCTCAAAATAAAGGTATGTATGAGCCAATTCACGGCTCTGCGCCTGATATTGCCGGGCAACAGGTGGCTAACCCGTTAGCCATGATTTTATCAGTAGCCATGATGTTGCGGTATTCGTTACAACGTGCAGATTTGGCGGATTCAGTGGAATTTGCGGTGCGCCAGGTATTACGTGATGGTTTGCGGACTAAGGACATTCAAGGCAAAGGTCCGTATACGGTGGTCAGTACCCGTGAAATGGGTGATGCAGTAGTAGGCGTGTTGCGGTCTAAATTGTAAGTTATTCAATTAAAAAATTACCGCTTTCAGGTTAACTTATTTGATTTTATTAGGAAAATTTATGGAAATTAATGTTAGTTTTGGCGATGGCTTAAAAGTGAATGCTCATTTTAAACAGTTTACCGTTTATACCGACCAAGCGAAAGAAGTAGGAGGAGAGGAAACTGTGCCAGACCCGTTTTCCTATTTTCTAAGTAGCATGGCCACTTGTGCTGGTGTATTTGTGCTGCGTTTTTGTCAATCGCGTAATCTGCCCACGGCAGACCTCAGTTTGCGGATGAGCAATGATTGGAATAAGGAGAAACATCTGGTGGAGAATATTACTATTCACTTGCAACTACCTGCCTCTTTTCCTGAAAAATATATGCCGGCTTTGGTTCGCGCAATAAATGAATGCACGGTGAAACGGACTTTAATGGCACCACCACAGATTGAGGTGGTTATGGCCCGAAAAGGAGAGTAATTAATAAGTTCTGAGGGATAACACCCCTCGAAGGGGTGTTATCCCTACTGGCCAATTAAATAAGTTCTGAGGGATAACACCCCTCGAAGGGGTGTTATCCCTACTGGCCAAAGTTAACAGTTGGCCAACCCTCTCCTCGGTTAAAGCCTCTAGTCTAGTGTTTCTCCATTGGTGTGGCACCAATTACCCTCTTACCATTACTGGTGTCACCTCACCTCCTATGTGCGGTTTACTTACTCACCTTACGCATAACCACCAATGCCATTAAGTTAAGCTAAAGTTACGGCGTTGGAGTCCAAAGCTTCAGCTTTGGAAACGCCGTCTTACCTTAACCAGTCTCGTCCAAATCTGAAGGTTTGGACTCCAACGCGGCTTAACTTAATGACATTGACGCATAACCACCCCCAGCCCCTCCTTGCTAAGGAGGGGAGTACACCAGGCCAACTCAGTTGGCGCCTACTCCCCTCCTTAACAAGGAGGGGCTGGGGGTGGTTGAGTTAACCGTGCGTAAGGTGAATTACTTATGTCTTCCCAGATTAGTTCTAATTTAAAATAATTCAATTACCCCTAAAACAATATTATACCCTAATGAAGAATTGTTACCTTCATATTACAGTTCAACATTTTTGTCAAGTTTTTATTTCAAATATCTTTAATCTAATCTTTTTATTGGGAATTACGTCAATAGGCAGTGAACTTCTTTAGTTGACAACCCATTGTGTAATTTATTGTATTTATTAAAAATTAATTTACAACTTTAATTCTAAGTATATTTCTTTGCAAAATAAAAAATCCTAGATTAAACAGAGAATTATTAATTTTAATATTTAAAATCAATAAGTTATTCATTTGCTAATTGAATCATCTAAAGGTATCATTGAACACTTATAGACACCCATACCCACTTTGGTAATGTCGAAATTTTTTGAGGAGATGCCATGCCTATTGAAACCCTGTCCGAGATACCAATTCATAAGCCCATTGATTATTCTAGTAAAATTGAAGTTATGACGACCCGCGAAAATGTTAACTGCTTTATCGAGTGGGAAAATATTGCACTGAATCAATATCGTGTTATTCGACGGAATGGTCAATTAACCGTGTTTGATGCCAATAAAATTGCGGCGGCGCTGACCAAAGCCTTTTTGGCGGTAGAAGGCGGTGCCGCTAAAGAATCTAACCGTATTCATCAAACGGTGCGTCACCTCACTGATGGAGTAGTCAAAGGTATCAGTCGTCGCTTACAAGAAACCGGGATGGTACATATTGAGGAGATTCAAGACCAAGTGGAATTAGTCTTGATGCGTGCTGGGGAGCATAAAGTAGCACGGGCCTATGTGGTATATCGAGATGAACATGCCCAATTACGTGCTGAAAAAAAAGAGCAACCGGTGATTCATGTGCTCAATAGTTTAGGTGAATCTTTCCCCTTAGATGAAACTCGGTTACGAGTATTGGTGGCCGAAGCCTGTCACGGATTAGCCGAAGTGAAACCAGAATTTATTGTGGAGGAAAGTTTAAAAAATTTATTTGATGGTATTTTAGAAAAAGAGGTTAACCAAGCGTTAGTGATGAGTACTCGGGTGTTGATTGAACGGGAACCCAATTACACCTACGTGGCGGCTCGCTTGTTATTAGATTATTTACGAAATGAAGCATTAACTTTTGTCAAATTCAGTCATTCTCATGCGACGGCGCAAGAAATGAGTAATTACTATGCTCAGTATTTTACCGCCTTTGTGCAACAAGGGGTAGCTTATGAATTACTAGACCCAAGGTTGGCTACCGACTTTGACTTATCGGTGTTGGGTCAGGCTTTAGTGGCTAACCGTGATTTTCAGTTCACTTATTTGGGACTGCAAACGTTATATGACCGCTATTTTTTACATTGGGAAGGGACTCGGTTTGAATTACCGCAGGCGTTTTTTATGCGAGTGTCAATGGGTTTAGCGTTAAATGAGCCAGAAAAGGAAGCACGAGCAATTGAATTTTACCATTTGTTATCGTCCTTTGATTTTATGTGTAGTACGCCCACTTTGTTTAATTCCGGCACGTTGCGACCACAATTGTCAAGTTGTTATCTAACGACAGTACCAGATGATTTGGAAGGCATTTTTGAAGCGATTAAAAATAATGCGTTGCTCTCTAAATTTGCCGGTGGACTGGGCAATGACTGGACCTATATCCGAGGAATGGGGGCTTATATTAAGGGCACAAATGGCAAATCACAAGGTGTGGTGCCTTTTCTCAAAGTGGCCAATGATACGCTCGTGGCCTGCAATCAAGGCGGTAAAAGAAGAGGTTCTGGTTGTGCGTATTTAGAAACTTGGCATATTGATATTGAAGAATTTTTGGAATTACGCAAAAACACAGGTGATGAGCGGCGCCGCACTCATGATATGAATACGGCCAATTGGGTGCCGGATTTATTTATGGAACGAGTGTATGAAAATAAACCATGGACCTTGTTTTCACCCAATGAAGTGCCAAACTTACATGACTGTTACGGTCAGGCTTTTAAAGAAACTTATCAGCAATATGAGCAAGCCGCGACCGCAGGCAAGATCAAAGTTTGGAAACAAGTATTGGCCGTAGAATTATGGCGCAAAATGTTAACCATGTTATTTGAGACCGGTCATCCTTGGATTACGTTTAAGGACCCTTGTAACCTACGTAATCCACAAGCGCATTTAGGCGTGGTACATAGTTCTAATCTTTGCACCGAGGTCACTTTAAACACCTCCTTTGACGAGATTGCGGTGTGCAATTTAGCTAGTGTTAATTTAGCGGCGCATATTAAAGCAGGCCAGTTAGATACCGAGAAGTTGCAACAGACTATTCGCACTGGGATGAGAATGTTGGATAACGTGATTGACATTAATTACTATTCGGTGCCGAAAGCGAAAGCCTCTAATTTACGCCATCGACCAGTAGGTTTAGGATTGATGGGATTTCAAGATGCGTTGTATCAATTACGATTGCCTTATTGCTCACCAGCAGCTTTAGAATTTGCCGATAACTCAATGGAAGTTATTAGTTACTATGCAATTTTGGCCTCTACTGAATTGGCACAAGAGCGTGGTCGATATTCTAGTTTTGACGGCTCCTTATGGAGTCAAGGTATATTACCAATTGATAGTATTCAACAGTTGGCCAACGCGCGAGGTGGCCATTTGGAAATGTCCACTTCCGCCACGCTAGATTGGGAGAGTTTACGATCGCGAGTGCAGCAAATTGGAATGCGTAATTCTAATTGCCTGGCGATTGCGCCCACCGCGACCATTAGTAATATTTGTGGAATAACCCAATCGATAGAGCCGACGTATCAAAACTTGTTTGTGAAGTCCAATTTATCAGGAGAATTTACGGTCATCAATCCATATTTAGTCCATGACCTCAAAGCCTTGGGCTTGTGGGATGAGGTGATGGTCAATGACTTGAAACATTTTGATGGCAGTGTCCGTTATGTTGATCGAATTCCAGAGGAGTTAAAAATTCTTTATGCCACGGCCTTTGAAATCGACCCGTCCTGGTTAGTAGAGGCGGCCTCGCGTCGACAAAAATGGATCGACCAAAGTCAGTCATTGAATTTGTACATGGTCGAGCCATCGGGACGAAAATTAGATAGTCTGTATAAACTGGCGTGGATTCGTGGCTTAAAGACCACTTATTATTTACGAGCGATGGCGGCGACCCATGTAGAAAAAAGTACGGTGCGCCATAAGCCTTCGACTCTGCTACCGAGCACGGTGCCGGTTTGTGTGATTGATGAGCCAGAATGTGAGGCTTGTCAATAATAATGAAGTAACCTGACGCACGGTTAACTCAACCACCCCCAACCCCTCCTTGGTAAGGAGGGGAGTGACCATCCCTCTTTCTCCCCTCCTTGGTAAGGAGGGGAGTGACCATCCCTCTTTCTCCCCTCCTTACTAAGGAGGGGAGTGACCATCCCTCTTTCTCCCCTCCTTACTAAGGAGGGGTTGGGGGTGGTGGTGCGAAAGGTGAGTTTGTAATTCTTAAATGTATAGGAGACCAAGAATTATGTTAGATTTTGAAGAAAGTGGCACCTCAAGTTACGTTTCTCGAGGATATGTCACTGCTTCCACTTCACGCCGCAGCAGTAAACTTACGGTTAACACTGCGGCCCCAATAGTGGTAATACCTGAAATCGAAAAAACGGTAGTGCCTATTTCCAGTAGTTTAGACCCGATTACCATTGGCGTGAAACGTCCACAAGCGGATGATATTAAAATTATCGGTGGCCGCGGCTATGATTTACGCCAACCTATTCCGGTAAAATATCAAGAAATCAGAGACCGTTTTTTATTAGCACGAAAAAATTATTGGGTCCCCAATGACATCCCCATGGGTGAAGACAAGTTACAATGGAAAATCTCTCAGTTAACTGAAGCTGAAATGTGGTTGTTTAAATCGAACATTTCCTATTTAACCGCCAGTGACAATTTGGTCCCTGACAACTTGGATAATGCTATTCTGCAACATATTACCGCCAATGAAATGCGGCAATATTTACGTTGGCAAATTGCTGAGGAGTCGAATCATCTGGAATCCTATTTGTTTATTTTGGAATCCTTTGGTTTAGATGAGCAAGGACAAGGACAAATTTTTAGTTTATACCAGGAAATTCCAGAGTTGACCAATAAACTCAATTGGAATCTGAAATTTACCAACAATTTGGTCAATTCTGAGGCACCAGTAGGTTCCATGGAAGCGAATCGTTATTTATTGGAAGACCTGATTAGTTATTATGTTTTTGAATATTTGTTCTTTCCACTAGGCTTTTCGCAAATTTTTGCCCTGGCGCGAAAGGGTAAATTACGGAATACGGCTCAACAATATAGTTATATTTGGCGAGATGAAAATTTACACGCTACCAACGGGTTGTGGTTGATTCGACAAATCATCAAAGAAAATCCTAAACTGTGGGAAGTGAAGATGCAGGAGCGGGCCCGTGCTATTGTCAATGAAGCAGTGAAATTAGAAACCGCTTATGCTCATGCTTCGCTGCCAGACGGCGGTATTTTGGGCATGTCGGTGGGGACCTACATTGAATTTGCTAAATTTATGGCGAATAATGTGTGCAAAAATTTGAGACTCAAACTCTTATTCCCAAGTCGAGACCATCCGATGCCCTGGATTAGTGAATATGAACTAAATCAGGAAGTTAATTTCTTTGAAGGACGAGTACGGGAATACCAGACCGGTAGTCAATTACAGTGGGATTAATGCAAGTAATTCAACCACCCCTAGCCCCGTGGAGTCCAAGACTTGTCTTGGACTCCAACCCACGCTCCGCGTGGAGTCCAAGACAGGTCTTGGACTCCACCACTATATTTTGATAATTGCCACCGGAACAAAAAATGATGGACATTGCCACTATCCAAGCCTTAATCAATGATGACATGCAAGCAGTCAATGCCTTGATTCGTCAACGTTTAGAGTCTGAAGTTGCCCTGGTTAATCAACTGGGACATTATATTATCAATAGTGGCGGAAAACGGTTACGCCCAATTTTGTTGCTTTTAAGTGCTCGAAGTTTTCATTATTCAGGAGGACATCATCTCACGTTAGCGGCGGTAGTAGAATTTATTCATACCGCCACTTTGCTCCACGATGATGTGGTGGACGCTTCTAAATTGCGGCGTGGACGACAAACAGCAAATAGTATATGGGGTAATGAAGCCAGCGTCTTAGTAGGAGATTTTCTATACTCGCGGGCCTTTCAAATGATGGTAGAAGTACAAAATATGCGAGTAATGGAAATTTTAGCTAATGCCACTAATGTAATTGCAGAAGGCGAAGTATTGCAATTGCTTAATTGTCATGATCCTGATACGACAGAAGCGCGTTACTTACAAGTGATTCGCTCCAAAACCGCTAAATTATTTGAAGCCGCCGCCCAATTAGGTGCGGTGATTAGTCAACAACCCTTAGAATATGAACAAGCTCTAGCTACTTATGGAGCGCACTTAGGCACCGCTTTTCAATTAATTGATGATGTGTTAGACTATAGTGCCAGTAGTGAAGAAATGGGAAAAAATGTAGGGGATGACTTAGCGGAAGGCAAGCCGACCTTACCTCTGATTTATGCCCTTAAATATAGTACACCTACTCAAGAGAAAATATTACGGGAAGCAATTACTCATGGTGGAAAAAAATATATTAAAGATGTGATTGCAACTATTGAATTTACTCAAGCTATCCACTATACTAAGAAAATAGCTGGACAAGAAGCGGAAAAAGCCTTAGTTGCTTTAGAGAAATTACCACCGTCGCCTTACAAAGAAGCGTTGTCTAGTTTAGCCCAGTTTTCGGTGAATCGTAGTTATTAATTTAATTGTATTAGATTTGACAACTTTTCGAAAGTTGTCAAATCTTGGCCGGTGTTTAGATTTGACAACTTTTCGAAAGTTGTCAAATCTTGTATTAGATTTGACAACTTTTCGAAAGTTGTCAAATCTTGTATTAGATTTGACAATTTTTCGAAAGTTGTCAAATCTTGGCCGGTGTTTAGATTTGACAACTTTTCGAAAGTTGTCAAATCTTGTATTAGATTTGACAACTTTTCGAAAGTTGTCAAATCTTGGCACCTTGAAAAGATTTAAACGGGGTGTAGCTCAGTCTGGTGGAGCGTTGCTTTCGGGAAGCAAAGGCCGGAGGTTCAAATCCTCTCACCCCGACCAATTTAGCCATTTACCATAATAATATCCCTCATTACTTCCCACCTCCTTCTGATAGCCAATTTTTTTCTGAAAATGGAAAAGTTGGCTATTTTTTTGCGTCTCGGCTTTACCTTAATGGGAGAGTCAACTTTCCTAATAGTTCCAAGATTTGACAACTTTCGAAAAGTTGTCAAATCTAAACACGGGCCAAGATTTGACAACTTTCGACAAGTTGTCAAATCTAAAACCAAGTTCCAAGATTTGACAACTTTCGACAAGTTGTCAAATCTAAAACCAAGTTCCAAGATTTGACAACTTTCGACAAGTTGTCAAATCTAAAACCAATTTTTTGTTCCGGAAAAACATGGGGTATAATCCGCCTTTCACCTTCCAATTAAGAAGATTAAATATCTATGAAAAAACGCCCCACCTTACACCTCGTCACACTCACTCTATTCGTTTCCGCCAATGCTCATGCCCAAGTCACCTTAGACGGCACCTTAGGACACGCTGGTACCCTCCCTGGCCCCAATTACCAAATCGGTGCCGATTTAGGCCAACCACACGGTGGCAACCTCTTTCACAGCTTTCAAGACTTTAATTTGCAAAGTCACGAAAGTGCGACCTTTAGCGGACCAGATAACGTGCAAAATATCATCAGTCGCGTGACGGGTGGAAATCCATCCAGTATTGACGGCACCTTGCGTTCAACCATACCCAATGCCGACCTGTATTTTCTCAATCCCTACGGTATCATGTTTGGTCCGACTGCCAAGTTAGATGTACAAGGCGGATTTCATGCTAGTACGGCGGATTATTTGCGGTTGCAGGATGGGGGACGATTTGATGCCCGGCAACCAAGTAATAGTTTGTTGACGATTGCCCCACCGACCGCCTTCGGTTTTTTAGAGTCCCCGGCGGATATTCAAGTACAGGGTAGTCAATTAGCCGTTGCTCCACACACCGATTTCTCCTTAATGGGGGGTAATTTAACTTTAAACCAGGCGCAACTCACTGCCGAGAGTGGGCGGATTAACTTAGTCAGTGTGGCATCACCCGGTGAAGTGACCGCTACAGTGGAGCGCTTGGATGCGTGGATTCCTGATACTTCCCACTTCTCACAACTTGGGCAAATTCAAATGGAAAATGCGCGAGTTGAGACCAGCGGTTCGCCAGCGGGGGGTATTAGTATTCGTGGCGGGCAATTTTTGATGACGGATTCACGGATTCACGCACATAACTATGGTCAAGACCCGGGCAAGGGCATTGATATTGAACTCCGTGACTCGATGACGATGACCAGTGAGGGCCTCTCTGGATATCAACAAGCGGACTATATAGACGTACCTGGAATTATCAGCGATACCTTTGCCACGGGTCAGGCCGGTGACGTTGCGATCCGCGTCCCCCGTTTGGAAATGCGTCAAGTTCTCATCGATGTCAGTACCAGAGGTGAAGGCAATGGGGGAAACCTTGACATTCAAACTCAGCAACTGTCTTTGGGCGAGGCTACTGGAATAGTGAGTTATTCCTTTAGTAGCGGTGTCGGCGGCCAGATTAATATCAAGGCCACCGACCGCTTGGAATTAATTGACCCACGGGTGTTTACCACAGCAGAAGAAACTGGCAGAAACGCTATAACAGCCATTCTAACCAGTAATTTTGGCAGTGGCGAGGGCGGTCATATCACCATTGACACCCCCTCTTTAAAACTGGCCGGTGGCTTTATCGCTTCTAATATTCTGGGTCAGGGTCATGGGGGTACGGTCAGAATTAATACCCGTGTTATGGAACTTCTTAATGGGGGTGTCATATCGTCTGTTGTTTTATCGCAAGCCACTGGGGACAGTGGTGAAATTAAATTGAATGTCAGCGATACCTTGAAACTTTCTGGGTTTCGACCTGGATTTATCGCAGAAGGTCCACTGGTACTTTATAATATGCAAAGTGGCATAGGCCCGATCACTCTGGGAAATGGCAAGGGTGGTTTATTAGAAATCACAGCCAAAAACTTGATTATCAGTGACTATGCTAGTGTTGGTTCGACCACCCTGGGCGTTGGTAATGCGGGTGTCATGACCATTAGCGTGGACAATTTGTATTTGCAAGACGGGGGGATTCTAACCAACAGTAGTGGTACTGTCTTAGGAGGAAAACTGTTTCTTGCCACTGGCAATGGCGGAAATCTTACCGTAACCGCTAAGGAAGACATTGTCATTGAAGGACGTAACCCACTTTATCCCAGTAGTATTGCCACGAATACTTTTTTATCTGGTCAGGGCGGCAGTATTGATTTACAAGCGAATCGTCTGATATTACGCGACAGTGGGACTATCACCGCCAATAGTTTGGGTAGTGGTAACGCCGGCGATATTCATATCAAGGCCAACGAAATTCATCTCTCTCAAGGGGGTGAAATTACCTCTGCGGCGATGCAAGCAGTGGGGGGTAATCTAGTGATCAATCCGTCGTTCTTGCTAAATTTGCAACAAGGTCAGATTACGACTAGCGTTCGTAGCGGCATTGGTTCTGGAGGAAATATTACCATTGACCATCCTCAGTTTGTCGTGATGAACCAGGGCCAAATCATCGCCCAAGCCGACGCTGGACACGGTGGCAATATCCATATCGTCGCCCAACAGTTCCTCAACACGCCCGACAGTTTAATCAGTGCCTCTTCCAGATTAGGTCTGGATGGCCAAGTCGTCATTGAGTCGCCGGCGGAAAAAATTAGTGGCAGTCTGTTGGCGTTAGGCACGACGTTTACCGAGGTGAGTGGTTTATTACCAGGCTTCTGCACCGAGTTGTCGTTTGAAGAATTTATCAATCGTAGTCGCTTTACCTTCAATCCGATTGTAGGTAGTTCACCCCGACCTGATGATTTAAAACCTAGTTCGCTTCTCCTCCCGACTACAGCCGCGCCGAATTTTACGAAAGCGACAGGGTCCAAAGCGAACAAGGCGGAATTGACTCAACGACTGGCGTGGTTGACGGGATGTCATCGGTAGCCCTTGGAGCCCGCGTAGGTTGGAGTGAGCGAAGCGAACTCCAACCTACGCTACTTTATCTCTCGTCACACTCATTATTATTGGTCGAGTCACGGGAGGGAATCCATCCAATATTGATGGGGGAGTAACAACCTTAACTTAATGGCATTGCGGCTGACACCTCTAGTCCAGTTATTTGGACGACCATTAGCCGGTGGCAAGCGAGGATACCTGTTAGACATTCATCTCTCTTCTAAAATTATGTTTTACGGATGGTTCAAAACTCTCCAAAATGAGAGACTTGGTACAACCATTGAATTTTAAACAATGGGCACGATGAGCACCAATTAAAAAGATGGTCGCCAGAGTCATCACTTCCTTAGTGAGGCTAGTAACTGATTTGGAGTTATGTTCGTCAAATTGTAAATCAGAAGGTTTCTCAAAGCCACTCATGTAAGTGATAGCGCCCGCATGGACATAGTAAGAGGCTTTTTTGTATAAGTCCTCATTCCAATCAAACAGATTCTCTCCGGTTTTTTGGTCACCTGGTTCAGTGGCAGTTTCAAAATACCGATTATAACCTGATAACATCTTGAGAAAAGTCGTTCTGGTTAGATATTCTCTGAAGAATTGCGGAGTTAGTTTCAAAGTAAATTCTTCATAACCATTTTCAGCATTGACTATCCAAAATTCTTGGAGGTGGTCCTTATAGTAAAGATGCCGATACAAGTCTTCCAAAATATTTCTCAGAGAAATATAACAGCCGCGGTAATTATTCAAATAGAAATGGTTCAACAGCATTAAGGTGTCTGAATAAAGTTCGCTTAAATAAGGTGTAAATTGTTGTTTTATAACAGCTTGTCTAAGCAGTCTAGCTTCCTCCTTAACTCCCTTAAGGCCAATCGTTCTCACTATTTTAGCCACCATTGATTTATCACCCTCGGCTATGGCTTCTGCTAATAAGATTTGCTGAGTAGGATTCACCAAGTAGTCGGAATCATACAACGCTTCAATGAGGACAAACAAGGGATAAGTGTGTTTAAAACACGCTTCCACACGAGAGGGTTGAACTTGACTATGTTGCTGTAAAGTTCTAGTTAAATCATCCAAGTAACGGTCAAAGCTAGTTTTGATGATTTTATTCAAATAAGGAATCTTCATTTCATAATCTCGTTAAACTGTTTCAGTTCGTCGCGTTGTGCCGCTATCAAAATACTGGTAGCTAAATCTTTCATCACCTGTTCTTGTTTGGTACGGTCAAATGCCTCATATAATCTTTTATAGGCTGCTACCAATTCAGGTTTGGTGGAAATTTTATCAAAATTTGCAACCGTTTTATGTAAGGTATTACCCAGAAAATTGTTAAGGTACTCGATGGTTTCAAAATATCTCAGTCCAGGTAACATTGCCCAAATGATTTGACTCACTTGTTCATGATACTCCAATGGATATTGGTGGCGATGCACCAGGAGGCTTCTTAGTTTAAACAAATCCAGTGGTTCATTATTGTGTTGTTCCCGGTTAAATTTACTCGACAAATACCTTCTGACCTCTTTTAGATAAGGTTTCTGAGCTTTGGTACTCTCTTCCATCAACCGAATTAAAGTCTTCAACACCTCTTCACAGTCTTGTTGTTCGACTGGGTTGAGGTGTACAAACGTGATTTTTAGGGTTTTCAATTGTTGGTCTAGCATACTTTATGCTCCCATTTTCTGCAAAAATTCTTCTACAAGGTTCCTAAATTCTTGTTTTGCCTTTTCATGTAACTGGGAGGACATGAGGTCAATATCTCCGCCAGTTCCTAGATTTTTGCCACTGAGAATTCTATAGTGATTGTTTTTGGAAATTTTGGCAGAGAACATCTGTTCAGGTGTCCATTTTCTCCTAATGTCAACATAAGATTGTTGCACATGAACTTGGTCTTCCCACAAAGTAAACACCACCCCAATGACCTTGACCTCTATACCATAATCGTGCCGATGTTCGTCTAACACATACTGCATTAGTTCCGTGCCATGAATGCTAAAGGGGTCGGCAGTCATAGGAATTAATACCTGTTTCGTGGCATTCAACGCTAAAGTGGTCAAGACGGAATAAGTGGGCGCACAATCAATGATAATGTATTGATATTTCTTTTCAGCGTCCGAATCTTTCAGAAAGTTGTCTAATTCATAGGGTCCAATGCTGACACCTCTTAGAATAGAACTTAAATCAATATGTGACGGAATAATATCCAAAAAACCTTTACCAGTGGTTGCGGTAACGGCACGATAAGTATACTCCTCCAATGTTAATTTGGCAGGCTCCGGCTTAGGAAAAGGGCCATAAGGTTTCAGCCAATTCACAAACAAATCGAAGGTAGTCTTTTTATCACGGTCCTTATAATGTTTATCCAAGTCGACTTTTTTGATGCCCATGATACTCGCATTGGCTTGCGGGTCTAAGTCTATCAATAACACCCGCTGGTTTTTGTGCTTGGCCAAATAATACGCTAGGTGGATAGAAAGCGTAGTTTTACCCACACCTCCTTTCATGTTAATGATAGAAACTTTTTTCGCAGTACCCTCAGGATTTTTAGTAGTAGTTGGTTGATTTTTTGCCATAGATGTTATATTAATAGATATTATATTATGAGCATTAAGAATTTTTTCAAGTATACTACTATTTTTGAAACTTGGCTATCTTTTATTTTTAACTCCAAATTATGGAATATCTATGCAATCAAAATGTTGGTTTTTACCCTGGATAATCGGATTATTAAGTTACCAGTCTCTATCTGCCGAAGTCACCTTAGACGGCTCCTTAGGACCTGCCGCTGCCTTACCTGGCCCCGATTATCAAATCGGCGCCGACGTAGGCCAACCACACGGCGGAAACTTATTCCACAGCTTTCAAGACTTCAATCTGCAAAGTCACGAGAGTGCTACCTTTAGCGGGCCTGATAACGTGCAAAATATCATCAGTCGGGTCACGGGCGGGAATCCGTCTAGCATTGATGGCACCTTACGCTCGACGATACCCAATGCGGATATGTATTTTCTCAATCCGTATGGAATTATGTTTGGCCCTAATGCTAAATTGGATGTGCAAGGGGGCTTTCATGCCAGTACCGCGGATTATCTGCGGTTAAGTGACGGCGGACGGTTTGAGGCCCGTACCCCGAATAATAGTCTCTTGACCGTGGCCCCGGTGGCGGCGTTTGGTTTCTTGACAGATACCCCAGCGACCATCACTACACAAGATAGCACCTTGATAGTTCCCCCCATGAAACCCTTGTCCCTCATTGGTGGCAATTTACAGTTTCAGGGATCAATCCCCGTACAGTTTGACGACACCAATACTTACGCTACCTTTGCCAGTTCTCTACTTCATACCACCGGGGGGCAAATCAGTCTGGTTGCCATAGGTTCTGCTGGTGAAGTTCTGATGAATGAGGATTTAGCCATGACTGGGCGCGGGGGCGACATCACATTGAATCGTACCTTGATAGATACCAGTAGTTTAGGCAGTGGCAACTTGAAAATTCGTGGCGGGCGGTTACAGATGCACGACAGCACCTTGCAAGCCAATACGTTGGGTGAGTTCCCAGGGGGAGTCATGGATATTAAATTAACTGAATCATTGAATGTGGACAGCACCTCATTTTATTTCAATGCTTGTTCCAGCAAAGCACTGTCAACACAGGGTCAAGGTGGATCAATCGCTATCAAAGTACCAGAGTTTACTGCAAGCCGGATTATCTTAGCGACTACAACTTTGGGTGCAACGGCGGGGGATGTTGACATCGCAGTGATGCGGCTTAATTTACTAGAGGGTGCCGGTATTACGTCTGGTTCAGTAGGTCTGGCAAAAAGTGGCGATCTCACTATCAATGCCACTGAATCCATTTTAATTTCTGGTCGTAGCGTTGGGAGTCGTCCAGTGAATAATATCATGATAACTGATATGTCCTCTTTCATTGACAGCACTACCTACACGGTTGAAGGCAATAGCTTAGGGGGAGGTGCAATTGACTTGACTACCCCACAACTGGACATGGTAGGCGGGTTCATTACCAGTTCGAGTTTGGGTACCGGGGACGCGGGGGATATCGTTATCCATGCGGATAATGTCAATCTTATTCAAGGTGGTATGATTTCGACCGTTGCACATCGTGCTGGATTAGCGGGTAACATTCGGCTAGAAGTAAAAGACATGTTGTTTCTGTCAGGCCGACTGAACTCCACCTTTGTTGCGCCAATCACTGGAGTACGCCTTGAACATAACCAAAGTAACATCACCAGTTTTTCCCTGTCTGGTTCAGGTGGACAACTGGACCTGACCGCCAAGACTATCCATTTAACCAAGGAAGCTGTGATTAGTGCCTCCTCAATGGGTCTGGGTGAGAGAACGAGTAGTATTAACCTGCAAGCCGAAAATTTTCTCCTCACGGAGGGTGCCCAAATTAATAGCAGTAACGGTTTTTATGCTGGTACGGCTTTTCTATCAGGGAGTGGGAGTGGGATTGGGGGTGAAATACGCATTCAGGCCAAACAGTTGACCTTAAGCGGTCATCAGCATCTGCAACTCACGGGTATTTTTAGCAACACGTATAATCAGGGTCCAGGCGGTAATCTCTTCGTGCAAACCGACTCTTTGGACATTACTGGGGATGCCGCCATCTCCGCTCGGAGTTATGGCCTGGGTGAGGCAGGTCAAATTAATCTGCAAGCCTCTCATCTGCATCTAGCCCAACACGGTAGCATTAGCACTGCCGCAACCCAAGCCGGTGGGGGTAATATTGACCTGACCGGCTTATCCGGGTTACTGTATCTTGACCACGGTGAAATCACGACGAGTGTCGCAACTGGTCACGGGAGTGGTGGCAATATTACCATTGGCAATCCCCAGTTTGTCGTGATGAACCAAGGTAACATTGTCGCCCAAGCCGATGCAGGATCTGGTGGCAATATCCATCTCGTCGCCCAACAGTTTTTGAAAACGCCCGACAGTCTAGTCAGTGCCTCCTCCAGAGTCGGTCTGGATGGCCAAGTCGTCATTGATTCCCCGGCGGAAAAAAATTAGTGGCAGTCTATTAGCGTTAGCCACGACGTTTACCGACTTGAGTGGTCTCTTACCACGCCCCTGCACCGAGTTGTCGTTTGAAGAATTTATCAATCGTAGCCGCTTCACCTTCAATCCGATTGCGGGTAGTCCACCCCGACCTGACGATTTAAAACCTAGTCCGGTTCTCCTCCCGATTCCAGCCCCGCTGAATTTTACGAAAGCGACGGGGTCCAAAGAGAAAAAAGCGGAATTGACTCAACGACTGGCGTGGTTGACGGGATGCCATCGGTAGCCGTTGGAGTCCGGAATTTATTCCGTTTCCAGGGACGGAATAAATTCCGGACTCCAACTTCATTCTTGACTAAGTCCGAGATTGCAACAGGTGCTCCAACTCCTGTAAGCGTTTTTCTAATTGGACACGGGCGGTAACTTCGGCCTGTGCGTGTGCCTCCGCGGCCAAACGTGCGACTTGTTCTTGCTGCCGTGCAGTTTCCAGCGTGGTCGCACGGGCTTCTGCTGTCAACCGCGCGATTTGTTCTTGCCGTCGAGCCTCTTCTGTTTCGACTTGGGTCAACAACCGCTGCCCAGTCCGCATCTCCGTAA
>DZAL01000092.1 GCA_022729575.1 Thiomargarita sp. | reverse complement strand
GAGAGGGGTCGCTGGGGTGAGGGAAAATACCGCCGAATTTCTGCTTCAGTACTTATTGCAGTCAAATAAATCTTACTCTTCAGGGCAAACTGATTCAGTTTAGTCGATATGTTCAAGGTTTCTAAGCGAACGTAAGCATCTCACCTTACGCATGACCACTAATGCCATTAAGTTAAGGCTTTCGTCCCAGTCAAACGACTTGGTGGTATTAAGGGATAACAGCCCTGCGAGGGGTGTTATCCCTTAGACCAATGGAGACCGACTTTGACCTTTGATAACTCATTGAATGTTAACACCTCCATTGGTTTGGAGGGATTCCCGGGATTGGTGATTACTCATTTCAACCTCTACCAAAGATTTAGCGCAGGCCCTTAATCCAGTTTAACTGATTTCAAATCCCAAATTTCGGTAGCGTATTCTTGAATAGTGCGGTCGGAAGAGAATTTACCCATCTTCGCTACATTAAGAATCGCTTTTCGAGTCCAAGCCTCTGGATTTTTATATAATTCATCCACTCGTCCTTGACTAGCTACATAGTCCGCATAATCCGCTAATAACATGAAATGGTCACGGCCCTGGTGGAGGAGAGTGTTGATAATCGGTTGAAAGCGTCCTGGTTGTTCACGAGAGAAATAACCACTACTTATCATATCGAGCACTTGGCGCAATTCAGGATTGGAATTATAATAATCCCAGGGATTGTATCGAGGTCGTAACTCCGCTACGGCGGCGGCCGTCAAGCCGAAAATAAAAATATTGTCCTTACCCACCTCGTCACGAATTTCAATATTAGCCCCATCTAAGGTGCCAATGGTTAACGCACCATTCAATGCTAATTTCATATTGCCGGTCCCAGAGGCTTCAGTCCCAGCGGTGGAAATTTGTTCAGATAAATCCGCCGCGGGAATGATTCGCAAGGCATTGGACACGTGATAGTTAGGAATAAATACGACTTTGAGTTTATCACCAACCACAGGGTCATTATTGACCACTTCCGCTACATCATTGATGAGTTTGATAATCAATTTGGCAATGACATAGCCAGGCGCCGCTTTACCGGCAAAAATAATGGTTCGTGGCACTATCTCCAGACTGGGATTCTGGCGAATGTGGTGGTAGCGGGTGATGACATGCAACACGTTGAGCAATTGACGTTTATATTCGTGAATGCGCTTAATTTGCACATCAAACAGAGAATTTGGATTTATTTGAATTTTCAAGTTTTTCGCAATGAAAGTGGTCAGATTCTGCTTGTTCAATTGTTTGATGGCACGAAACTTGGCGGCAAATTCCGAGTGGTCCGCCAAGGGTAGCAACTGTTTTAATTGTGAGAGGTTCACCACCCAGGTTTCGCCAATCTGTTGCGTTATCAACTCGCGCAAAGCCGGATTAGCTTCATATAACCAACGTCTTGGTGTAATACCGTTGGTTTTATTGATAATGCGTTGTGGATAAAAGCGTTCAAAATCGGCAAAGATGGTAGATTTCATCAGTTGGGTATGTAACGCCGCCACGCCGTTAGTTTTATGACTTCCCACCACCGCTAAATGACTCATGCGAATAGATTTCCCGCCAAGTTCCCCAATTAACGACAAGCGTGATAAGATTTCCAGATCACCAGGGTAACGGTGACTGACTTCTTTGAGAAAGCGGTGATTGATTTCGTAAATAATTTGCAGATGCCGCGGTAATAAGCGCTCAAATAAACTCACCGGCCAGGTTTCCAAGGCTTCGGGTAATAAGGTATGATTGGTGTAAGAACAAATTTGTACCGTCACTTCCCACGCCTCGTCCCAAGTTAAGTGGAACCGGTCTAATAAAATTCGCATTAATTCG
This sequence comes from Thiomargarita sp., assembly GCA_022729575.1. Lineage (GTDB taxonomy): Bacteria > Pseudomonadota > Gammaproteobacteria > Beggiatoales > Beggiatoaceae > JAABRD01. The sequence continues at coordinate 20,093 of DZAL01000092.1, read as the reverse complement.
GGAATGGCTAAGGCGGGGTGAGTATCATTCAGTTGAATGGCCACTTTGGTCGGCAATTGTTTAATTTCGGTCTCTGTATGATTGACCAAATAGCGGCGAATAATGTCTTGAATCGAAGCCGAAACAAAGAAATATTCCTGACGTAAGCGCAATTCTCGCCCCATGGCGGTGGTGTCGTCTGGATACAAGACTTTAGATAGATTTTCGGACCGATTTTTGTCTTCCACCGATTTAATGTAGTGGCCTTCATTGAAATACTGCAAATCAAAATCTCGCGAGGCTTTGGCGGCCCATAAGCGTAAATTATTCACCGTAGTAGTGTCATAACCAGGGACTGGAATATCATAAGCCATGGCCATGACATCTTCGGTTTCATGCCAATGAAAACCTTTACGGCCATGCTCGTCAATATAATCTACTACCGAGCCACCGAAGTTAACTCGGTATAATACTTCTGCTCTGGGAAACTCCCAAGGATTGCCATAGCGTAACCAGTTATCCGGTTGTTCGACTTGATTGCCATCATATAAACGTTGGTAAAACATGCCATATTCATAACGAATACCGTAACCATAGCCGGGTAAATTGAGGGTGGCCAGGGAATCTAAAAAGCAGGCGGCGAGTCGTCCTAAGCCGCCATTCCCTAATGCCGGTTCGGCCTCTAATTCATTCAAGACTTCGTTAGACAATTTCAACTGTGTTAGGGCTTCCTGACATTCGTCATAGATACCTAAATTTAACATACTTTTGGTCAGCAAGCGACCAGTGAGAAATTCCAAAGACAGATAATAAACGCGCTTAGTGTCTTGTTCATAATATTGGTTCATGGTTGTCATCCACCGCTCGGTAAGACGGTCTCGTAACGCATAGGCGAGGGCAAAAAACCAGTCTCTATCGGTAGCCGAAGAAGGTTCTTTGGCTATCGTATAAGTGAGATGGTTGATGATAGCTTGGTGAATGGGAGAGACCTCGATGCAGAGGCCGTTTTTTAGTAGTGGTTTTTTAGTAGTCATGAGTGTTTTCCTAAGGTTAAAGAAATTGTTAAATAGTCAAACTAAAGTTTAGCCAAGCAGGGGTAGATAGTCCTACCTTGTGTGCAACAGCTATTTCTATGTGTGAAAAGTCGGGTAGTCCCTCCAAACCAATGGAGATGTTAAAATTCAATGAGTTATCAAAGCTCAAAGTTTCCTAAACCTTTGAGGTTTAGGAAACTTAGAATCGCCGAGGTTTCCTCAACCGGTGAGGTTTAGGAAACCTAAAACTGGTAAAGTTTGGGAAAGTTAGCACCTGGATTTTAATACCTCCATTAGTTGGTAGGGACTACCAAAAGTCGAGAACAGCGGTTAAGAGCTGACAGGTTTTGAAAACTGGTTAGGTCTGAGCCAGGCCCTTGATTTTAACCTCGCCCAGTCAAAACTGACGAGGGAACGAGTGTTCATCTGCTTATCTCCTTGGTAAGTCGGTTAGGTTGAGTCTTATAAGTGAGGTGAAATCTAGGTCGTGAGGATAAACCTCGCCAGGGCGAGGTTTGAGCATCGTCGGTGTACTTCCCACGATCACACTCAATGCCATTAAGTTAAGCCTGCCAAAGACACCTTGAAGGTCTAAAACCTGACCGGGGGATTCCTTAACTTAATGGCAGTGACGGTCACACTATCCTAGAAGGTCTTTATTACTTCTCCAAAGATTGAATTTCAGTTAGGTTTAATCTATTCACGGCGGAGATTAAAGATAACTCTAAATGGTTAGCTAATATGACGCAAGCCATTTTTTACCAGCAATCCCCGCTTGATATAAAAAAGTAGTATATAATAAGAGAATTAAGAAAAAGCCTGTTGTAAGGAAACCGCCAATGCCGAAGAAATTACCCTCAATTTCAGTTCCACATCAATTGAAATTCTGAAAAATTGCTCAATCCATGGGTCATTGACTAGAGTAAGAAATAGAGTTTGAACCGATTAAAGAACATCACCTGGTGTGCAACACCTATTTTGGTGGTGTTATAGGCGTAATGATATTTATCTCGTTTCCACGCCGGCGCGTGGAAACGAGGAGAACTCCTTAACTCATAGGGGCGAGAATTGTTTTTTAATAATTTCCCGTCACCGACCTCGTAGGTTTTGAAAACCTACGAGGTCTTCATTAAGGATTAACTCTCGCTTCTATAATGGTATTGCGGCTAAAGCCTCTACTCCAATCGACCTCTACTTCAATTCATCCATTAACCTAGGTGTGGCATACTAAGGTTGTACACCATGTTTCATAATCACTAAAAATATTGTACTATTTTAGTAATAGGGTCAAGTCGGAGTAAATCGCTTAATTTAATAATAAAATTATATACTATTTCTAAGATAAATACGTAAGGTGAGTTAATAATATTAATTTTATACACCTTATTTTGGTTATGATGCGTAAGGTGAGTAATAACATTGTTATTTACTTTTGCTAAGATTCAGATGAAGATTTGACCACTATTGTTAATTCTCTTGTTGTAACCAGAATCAAGAATGTACAACTTTTCGAAAGTTGTACACTCTCTCGTTTTGAACCATTTTTTTCAACCTTCTCAGACATAATACTATGACCACGTTAATCAGTCAATCTGCTATTTGGAAACAATTACAAGCACATCAACAAACTTTGGCACGGACTCGCTTGCGAGAATTGTTTGCTCAGGATCAGCATCGTTTTGAACAATTTTCAATCACCGCGAGTGGAATTTTGTTGGATTATTCGAAAAATCATCTGACTCCACAAACACTAACACTGCTGTTACAATTGGCAGAGGAAGTAAAGTTAAAGGAGTGGATTGAACGGATGTTTAGCGGGGAGAAAATTAATCACACTGAACAACGTGCGGTACTGCATATTGCTTTGCGTAATCGCTCGAATCGTCCTTTTACGGTCGATGGTCACGAGGTGATGCCCGCAGTGAATGCGGTATTAGGTAAAATGCGCCAATTCAGTGAAGCTATTCGTAACCATGATTGGCGCGGTTATACGGGTAAACCGATTGATACCATTGTCAATATTGGTATCGGCGGTTCCGATTTGGGACCTAGAATGGTGGCTCGGGCGTTAAGAGCTTATCAATCTCCTCATTTGCGTAGTTATTTTGTGTCGAATGTGGATGCCACGCATTTGGGAGAGACGTTGACGGAAGTGAATCCAGAGACGACATTGTTTATCGTGGCTTCTAAAACGTTTACTACTCAAGAGACGATGTTAAATGCACGTAGCGCCCGGCAGTGGTTAGTGCAAAAATTGGGAAATGAGGAGGCGGTGGCCAAGCATTTTGTGGCGGTCAGTACGGCCAAGCAACTAATTATTGAGTTTGGCATTAATCCGTCCCAGATGTTTGAATTTTGGGACTGGGTGGGAGGACGTTATTCGTTGTGGTCGGCCATTGGGTTATCCACGGCCATTACCTTGGGAATGGATAATTTTGAAGAATTATTAGCGGGTGCGCATGAGTTGGATCAGCATTTTTATACTGCGCCGTTGGCTCAAAATTTACCGGTGTTAATGGGATTGATTGGAGTGTGGTACACCAACTTTTTCAATACTACGACGCAAATGGTGTTACCTTATGATTTTGCGTTGGAACATTTGCCCAGTTATTTGCAACAATTGGTGATGGAAAGTTTAGGTAAGCGAGTAACGCGAGAAGGGAAACTGGTGGATTATTTGACTTGTCCAGTGATTGGTGGTGCGCCTGGCAATAATGGACAACATGCGTTTTATCAGTTATTACATCAAGGGACTCAGTTAATTCCGGCGGATTTTATTGTGGCGATAGAGAGCCAATATGATTTGCCTGGGCATCAAGCGGCGACGTTATCGAATGCGTTAGCGCAAAGTCATACTTTGATGCAAGGCCGGACTGCTGAGGAGACTAAGGCGATGTTGTTGGCGGAATTATCGGTCTCCTCCGCTACCTCAATTCAACAGGTAGAGGCGTTGGTATCACATCGTACTTTTCCAGGCAATCAGCCGAGTAACACTTTGATTTATCAAAAATTGACTCCGAAAATCTTGGGTGCATTGTTAGCTTTGTACGAACATAAAGTATTTGTGCAAAGTGTTTGTTGGGACATTAATGCGTTTGACCAATGGGGAGTGGAGTTAGGGAAGCAAGTAGCTAATGTATTGCTACCGGCGTTGGTGGGAGAGAATACGACCCAATTAGAGGCGTTTGATGCTTCGACACGGGGGTTGGTGGAGTATATTAAAAAATCAGTTTAGATTGGAGTTTAGATTTGACAACTTTCGAAAAGTTGTCAAATCTGTCAGATTTAAACCACTACTTTATACATGACTACCACTAATTATTACGCAAGTCCTATGCACGATGGACATAGCCAATTTTTGACATCATTCTGAAATTTAAAGATGATATATTTAATTGGAACAGAATTTGCTTTATCCATTGAAAAGTTTAACTTCAACCCTTATTTCTGAAATAACGTTATTCTAGGAGAAAAATTTATGGTAATTTTAGTTGGTGCCGATCGTCTTGGTAATATAGAAGACCTGTTAAAGCAAAGAGGGTTTTCTACATTTAAACACATTACAGGAAGACACCCGAAATCGCAAAAAAGCATTCCCACTAGCACCGCAGGTGCAGAATTAATGATTCTATTTACAGATTTTGTGGGTCACAATGTGATGCGTAATTTTAGAAAACAGGCGAAAGAGCAAAAAATTCCTTTTATTGCCTGTAAACGTAGTGTTTGTGAATTAAAACAATGTTTAGACAAGAGTGGAATCAAATCTGATCAAGTGTGTAATAGCTGTTGGTCCTGTACACGCACTACTCATTAATTTGGCTGTGATTTAAATGTCTATGCAAAACCAATCTGATAAAATAATATAAATTAAATAATTATTCAGAAAGACCATATTTGTTATGCACAGATATTTAGTTGATTACTCCAAACCCCTCCCCAATTCAAGGAGGGGAATGAATTTTCGGTAGTCCTTCTAAATTAATGGAAGTCTTAACATTCAATGAGTTTTACCAAGGTTCAAAGTTTCCTAAACCTCAAAGGTTTAGGAAACTTAGCGCCTGCTAAGTTTAGAAATCTTAGCCCCGGCGTTTAATATCTCCATTGGCTAGTAGGGACTACCGAATTTTCAGTCATCTCTGAAATCTCTAAACCCACTTCTAATCCTCTCCTCTCCTCTCCTCTCCTCTCCTCTCCTCTCCTCAATGCTATTAAATTAGCGTTATTTCTGCGATCGCGGAAATTCATAATTATTTGAAAAGATAATCATTGGGAATGACAAATTTTCTAATTGTAAAAATATACTAATAACTGTTAAACTTAACTTTAAATTAGTGGTCACAATAACTCATTTATACACAATTTCTTTCCAATATTTCACTATAATTATAATAATGTTTCATTATAGCATGTTATCTATAATTATTATAATTCATTCCATAAGGTTTAAAATTATTATGGATAAAGCAGTTTTTGCCAAAGGTACGCTATTAATCATCGACGATATTCCTGATAACGTCAAAATTTTGCTCAGTTTTTTGGTAAATGAAGGTTTTAAAGTGCTGGTAGCTAAAGATGGCGAGCAAGGTTTACGGGTAGCAAATTATGCTCATCCGGACTTGATATTGTTGGATATAATGATGCCAGGAATAGATGGATTTGAAGTTTGTAAGCAATTAAAGGCAAAAGATAGTACGAAGGATATTCCGGTCATTTTTATGTCCGCATTATCAGATACCGTTGATAAAGTGAAAGGATTTGACGCAGGTGCCGCCGATTATATTGCCAAACCGGTACAACAAGAAGAAGTGTTAGCACGAATCAATGCTCATCTCAAATTACGTCAGCTCCAACGTCAATTGGAGGAACAAAATCAACAGTTATTACATGAAATTGATTTACGTCGAGCAGTTGAAGGCTCCTTAAACCATATCAATATGGTTTTGGCTCAACGCACCATCGAGTTACAAGCACAGACCGCTCAATTAGAGCAACGCAATTCCGAATTAGATGCGTTTTCCTATACGGTGGCTCACGACTTGAAAAATCCGCTCAATGGGATTATTGGAATTACGGAATTACTGAAAGTTTCTGGTGCGCAAACGCCCAATTTACCTCCTCATTGGAGTAAACAAATCCATTTGCTAGAAATGGCAGGTGATCAGATGGCCAATATTATTGAAGCTATCTTATTACTGTCAGGAATATCGCGTCAACAGGAGATACCCCTACAATCCCTCAATATGGCTAAAATAGTGGAAGAGGTATTACAACAGCAAACGATGTTAATAGAGCAATATCATGGCAAAATTATCCTGTCGCCTGGTTGGCCTAGTGCGAAAGGTTATGCACCTTGGATCAAAGAAGTTTGGGTAAACTATTTAAGCAATGGTCTCAAATATGGTGGCAGTCCTCCTTTCTTAGAATTTGGTGCGGATTCGCCGGCAGGAGGTATGGTACGTTTTTGGGTCCGTGACAATGGAGCAGGTCTGTCGGCGGAAGCAATTACTCAATTATTTACCCCCTTCACGCGACTACAAAAACGAATTGAAGGATATGGTTTAGGACTATCAATTGTGAAACAAATTGTAGAAAAATTGGAAGGACAAGTTGGGGTGGAAAGTACACCATCATCAGGCAGTTTATTTTATTTTTGTCTGCCCGCCGTGTGAAATACGCATTATGCCGCGCCTGAAATTAAGTCTTAATCAAACCGAGTTTCTCAATATTGCGTTAATAACCATAATATGGACACTAATCCCAACACTGCAAACAATATCGTGTAAATCACGTATCCGATATATTTCATGGCTCTACTGACCACTGTTTGGCCCTGTGGCTCAACTTGTTGCAACAGCACTAAGTTTTTAGTTTGGAGTTGACATCTTAAACACTTCACAAAAAAGATAGCGAGAATAGGTGCCGCCACAATTGGCAGTAAAACTATGCCAGCGAAGATTTTGGAAACCCAAACTGTGAGGATATATCCCATAATTAATAGAAAGACGGTGCTGATCAGAGCCCATTCTTTTTTATTTAAGGATAAATCTAATAACTGATGTCGTTGGTCAGACATATTGACGATTCTCTTTAAGTTGTTATCGAGGTTGATGAGTGTTAATTATAGTGATTGGGACTGCAATTTTCAAGTAAAGATTCACCAAATAACAGAGCACAGGATTTAAGAAACCAAAGCCAGGGCCCAGGTTTTCTAAACTGCAAAGATTTGGGAAATCTAGTGAGATAAAGAGATAAAGAGGGCGTAGCTTTCCTAAGCCTCGAAGGCTTAGGAAAGCTAGTTTCACTCAGATTTCAGAACCATCCTCCAATTCATAATTCTAGCCACTGATTTAATCGTTGTTGCGCTGCTTCAATACCAATAAGTTTTAACGCGGAAAATAATTGTAGGGTGGTTTCCTTGGCTAATTCCAACGTGATTAAATTTTTTTGCACCTGTTGTAATACCGCCAATTGTTTACCATGACTAAGTTTATCGGCTTTGGTCAACAGGATATGCACCGGCATATTAGAAGAGCGAGACCCCACTAACATCTGTTGGTCATAATCAGTCAAGGGATGACGAATATCCATCATTAATACTACGCCTCGCAAACAGTGACGAGTCTGCAAATAACGCTCTAAAGTTTTTTGCCATTGCAATTTAAGCGTCAGCGGCACCTTCGCATAACCATAGCCGGGCAAATCGACCAAGCGACGAGTTTCATCCAGTTTAAACAAAATCAATTGTTGAGTACGTCCCGGCGTTTTGCTGGTCCTAGCCAACCGTCGTTGCCCGGTAATCGCATTAATGGCACTAGATTTGCCAGCATTAGAGCGACCCGCAAAAGCGATTTCCATACCTTCATCGGCCGGCAATTGTGCCAAAGTATGAGCACTGATGAGATAAGTCGTTTGATGATAAATGGTCATAATGGTGGTCCAAACGGTCCGCTTGGATTCCTGAATTTCTCCTTTCGACAACAGCCATCGCAGAATGCGATAGAATCATTGTTATTAAATTAACTCACCTTAACTCAACCACCCCTTAGCCCCACTGCTATTAAATTAAGGCAGGTTACGGCGTTGGAGTCCAAAGCTTCAGCTTTGGCAACGCCGTCTCACCTTAACCAGTCTCGTCCAAAGCTGAAGCTTTGGACTCCAACACGGCATACCCCTTGCTAAGGAGGAGTTGGGAGTGGTTGAGTTAAGAATGCGTAAAGTGAGTAAATTAAGATTCGGGTTTCAACTATCGGCGGTTTCAACCATAATCACCTCCTCGACACGCCCCTCAAATTTCAACTTCAACTCATTATTCATCGTCTTCACTATCACATGTCCGCCCTTTTCTAACGACCCAAACAGCAATTCCTCGGCCAACGGTTTTTTGATTTTCTCCTGAATCAACCGCGCCATCGGTCGGGCCCCCATCAACTTATCATAACCATGTTTAGCCAACCAATGTCGCGCCACATCATCCACGTCGATAGTAACGTGCTTGGCTTCCAATTGCACTTCTAACTCAATAATAAATTTATCCACCACATGCGAAATCGTGGCCGGAGTCAGCGCGGAAAATTGCACAATGGCATCTAAACGATTGCGAAATTCTGGTGTAAACGCACGCTTAATCACCTCCATCGCATCCGACGAATGGTCTTGCAAACTAAAACCCATCGAAGCGCGACTCATTTGTTCAGCCCCCGCATTGGTGGTCATCACCAACACCACATTGCGAAAATCTACCTTCCGTCCATTGGTATCGGTCAACGCTCCGTGATCCATGACTTGCAACAACAAATTAAATACATCTGGATGAGCCTTTTCAATTTCATCTAAGAGCAAAACCGCATGAGGTTGCTTATTAACCGCTTCCGTGAGCAACCCGCCTTGGTCATATCCGACATATCCTGGCGGCGCCCCAATTAATCGCGAAACAGTATGGCGCTCCATGTATTCCGACATATCAAAACGAATTAACTCAATCCCTAAAATTTTCGACAATTGTCGAGTCACTTCCGTCTTCCCGACCCCGGTGGGACCGGCAAATAAAAAGCACCCCATGGGTTTTTCCGGCAAACCTAACCCCGAGCGAGACATTTTGATGCAGGTTGCCAACATTTCAATCGCCGGCTCTTGACCAAATACCACCATTTTCAAATCACGCTCCAAGGTCTTCAAAGTATTTTTATCAGACGCTGAAACATTCTTCGGCGGAATCCGGGCAATTTTGGCCACAATCGATTCGATATCGGCCACCTTGATCAGTTTTTTGCGTTTCGCGGGCAGTTGTAAACGTTGCTTGGCCCCGGCTTCATCGATCACATCAATGGCCTTATCTGGCAAATGTCGGTCATTGATATACCGAGTAGATAATTCCACCGCGGCCCGAATCGCTTGTGGCGAATATTTAACTTCATGATGCTCTTCAAAGCGCGAGCGGAGACCATTTAAGATTTGTACACTCTCTTCCACCGAAGGTTCATTGACATCAATTTTTTGGAACCGCCGAGATAACGCCCGATCTTTTTCAAAAATGCCACGATATTCTTGGTAGGTAGTGGAACCGATACATTTTAAGTCACCGGAAGCCAATACCGGTTTGATTAAATTCGACGCATCCATGGCTCCCCCCGACGCGGCGCCAGCACCAATAATCGTGTGAATTTCATCAATAAACAAGACTGCTCCTGGCTCCTTCCGTAACTGCGTTAATACCGCTTTCAACCGTTTCTCAAAATCACCACGATATTTAGTACCAGCCAATAAGGACCCTAAATCTAAGGCATACAACACACTGTTAGCCAAAATTTCTGGCACTTTCTTTTCCACAATCAGTCGTGCTAAACCCTCCACAATCGCCGTTTTACCTACTCCGGCTTCGCCGACGAAAAGTGGATTATTTTTACGCCGCCGACATAGAATTTGTAAAGTCCGTTCGATTTCTAATTGGCGACCAATCAATGGATCAATTTTTCCCGCTAAGGCCAACTCATTGAGATTGATAGTATAAATTTCCAAAGGATTCTTCGATGGGGCCGCCTCGGACCCACTCTCTTCCTCAGAAGTGGCGGCCATCTCCATACCGCCCTCGGTATCGATCTTAGAAATCCCGTGAGAAATATAATTGACCACATCTAAACGATCAATATTTTGTTTTTCTAAGAGATAAACCGCATGAGAATCACGCTCGCCAAAGATGGCTACCAGAACATTAGCACCGGTGACTTCTTTTTTGCCAGAGGATTGCACATGAAATACCGCCCGCTGTAAAATACGTTGAAATCCCAAAGTCGGTTGAGTGTCACGATCTTCGCGACGAGACAGTTTGGGCACCGTTTCTTCTAAAAAGTCGCCCAATTCTTTTCGTAGTAGACCAATATCAGTACCGCAGGCCCTTAAGACTTGGATCGCATCAGCATCTTCTAACAACGCTAATAACAAATGTTCTACCGTCATAAATTCATGACGCTTAAGCCGTGCCGCCTGAAACGCATTATTCAGGGTAACTTCAAGCTCCTTGCTTAACATAGACGAAGACCTCTTTGATAAATTATGAATTAGGCTGGTTCCATTGTACACAACAGCGGATGCTGATTTTCACGGGCATAAGTATTCACTTGGGCCACTTTGGTTTCAGCTATTTCACGAGTAAAGGTACCACATACACCTTTTCCTTGGAGATGCACTTGTAACATGATATGGGTAGCTAATTCGCGGTCCATTTTAAAAAATATTTCCAAGATATGTACCACGAAATCCATCGGAGTATAATCATCATTCAAGAGAATCACTCTATACAACGGTGGTCGCTTTAATTTCGGCGCTAATTCTTGAACAAGAACATCATCATCAAGCATTGATTCAAGTTGGTTTGCCATAATTTTCAGTATCGTTGAATTAATGGGATTTTTGATGAGAGAAGTATTTTAAACAAACAGGTGCTATACTACTGTTTTTAGTCATAGTATCTATAATATTTTTCACTAATTTGACTTTAGTTAAATATTGTACACTAAGACATTTATTCTTACTATATCTGATCTTAATTAGCTTAATTAACCTAATTAGCTTAATTTAAATAATAAATTAAATCAAATAATTAGAAAAATTAATAGTCAGACATTTTAACATAATAATCAAACTAATTACGTAAATTAATTAATTGAATTAGACTAATTAAGAGAATTAAGATTCAGACACTTTAACATAATTAAATCAATTAAGCTAATTAAGCCAATTAAGAAAATTAAGAACCAATGACCAAAAGTTTGACTCTACCCTGGTTTCCATTGACTCTCCTGACAGGGATATTTTTCCCTTTGAACGCTACGGCCGATACACTCGAAGAATTAAAACAACAATTACAACAGCAAAGGCACCTGCTCCAACAATTGCAACAAAAGATTGAACGATTAGAGCAATCGCAACCAATCTTAGCGACTCCTCCTAAATCACCGTCCGCCACGGCCACCACGGCTCCACCGCCACCACCGGTCATCACCAAAGGCCAGTTTAATAACGCTATTCAAGGACCTGATCATTCCTCTTCGCTAGAATGGGGCGGCTATGTTAAACTAGACTTAATTTACAATGATTATGGTAGCAGTTTGCAAGTGGGAGATGATACGTTAGTACCTTCCCTAATTCCACTTAAGGGCACCGCTGAGGAGAGAGCCGGTGATTTAAACATCCATGCCAAAGAAAGTCGATTTTGGTTTAAAACGTTGACCCCTAATCAATGGGGGAATTTTGGAACTTTTGTCGAATTGGATTTTCTCGTCAGTGACCAAGGTGATGAGCGTTTTAGCAACTCTTACGCGCCCCGTTTACGTCACGCCTATGCTACCATGGGAAATTGGTTATTTGGTCAAAACTGGTCCACTTTTATGAGTTTAGATTCCAAAGCCGAAACTTTGGATTTTACCGGTAGCGTAGCCGAAGTGTCAGTACGACAACCGCAATTACGTTATACTCGTCCCTGGGCTAACGGCAGTATTCAATTCGCGCTGGAAAATCCAGAAACCACGTTGACTGATATTGAGGGTAAACGCATCCTACCAGGAGATGACCTCTGGCCTGATCTGATCGCCCGAATCAATTGGCAAGAATCAAATTATACGCTCAATTTAGCCGCCCTGGTGCAAAATTTACGTGCCAATACGTTAATCGAATCACAGGTAGTAGAGGACAATCAATGGGGCGGTGCCTTAAGTTTCTCCGGTAATCTCAAGCTATGGTCTCCAGATAATTTTAAATGGCAAGTAAACTACGGCACCCTGGGACGCTATATGACCGCCAATCATACCAATAACGGTTTTCTAAGTCCAACCGGAGAGATAGATACTCTCAAACTATTCGGCATTCATTTAGCCTATCAACACGGCTGGAGTCAGCAAATACGTTCTAGTTGGGTTTTGGGTTATGCTGAAGTCGATAATGATCATGGGTTCAATAGTCCCGTGAATCGACTATTGTGGAGTTCTCACGTCAATTTAGTGTGGGCTCCCACCGAGGTCAGTAAATTTGGTATTGAATATCTTCATGCCTATCGTCAATTAGAGAATGGTCAAGATGGGGCCATTAATCGAATTCAATTGTCTGGGCGGTATGACTTCTGATCTTAATTCTCTTAATTGGCCTAATTAGCATAGTAATTTTTAACCTTAATTCTTTTAATTAATCACTTTATACACAGTTAACTCAACCACCCCCAGCCCCTCCTTACTAAGGAGGGGAGTCTCAACCATCGAAATCGGTATACTCCCCTCCTTACCAAGGAGGTGCCGGGGGGTATACTCCCCTCCTTAACAAGGAGGGGGCAGGGGGTGGTTGTGAGTAAACAAATAAGGAACCTTCACTGATGTCAACGATATTACCTCGAATCGCCATTACCTCAGGGGAACCTGCTGGGATTGGACCTGATATTACTTTGCTACTTGCACAACAAGATTTACCGGCGCAATTAATAGTCTTTGCTGACCCAGCGTTATTGGCGCAACGTGCTAAACAATTAGGTTTGTCCATCGAATTACAAGTGACTAGCTTATCGGCGTTGGAGACCCTCCACCCAAGGCCACGGGTTGGCTCACTTCTGGTGATTCCTGTGGCTTTAGCACAACCAGTGATTCCTGGCCAGTTGAATCCTGCCAATGCCCATTATGTACTGACCCTGTTAACGCAAGCCTGTCAAGCCTGTGTTGATCATAAAGTAACCGCGCTGGTGACCGCACCAATTCATAAAGGCGTGATTAATGACGCAGGAATTCCTTTTACCGGTCACACTGAATTTTTAGCGCAACACACTGGCGTAAAACAAGTAGTGATGATGTTAGCGACGCCACAATTGCGAGTCGCCCTAGTCACCACTCATTTACCTTTAGCGCAAGTCAGTGCCGCAATTACTCCGCAACGATTAGAAACGGTAATTAGAATTTTACAAACCGATTTAATCACGAAATTTCATTGTCCTCATCCTCGCATCTCAGTTTGTGGTCTGAATCCTCATGCCGGGGAAGGAGGACATTTAGGGACTGAAGAAATAACCGTCATCAACCCGGTGCTCGATAAACTGCGTGCCGAAGGTATGGACTTAATCGGCCCATTACCTGCTGATACCGCTTTTCTTCCCTCCTCATTAATCGGGGTGGATGTGGTGCTAACCATGTACCATGACCAAGGCTTACCCGTGCTCAAAGCGCAAGGTTTTGGTAACGCCGTCAACCTCACTTTAGGGCTACCTATTATTCGAACTTCGGTGGGCCACGGCACCGCCTTAGAATTAGCCGGCACCGGCCGTGCTTCCTGCAACAGTTTACGTCAAGCCGTACAGATGGCGACCCTCACCCCCAGCCCCTCTCCCAAAGGGAGAGGGGAGTACGGCGAGACCAGTGATTTTCTCCCCTCGCCCTTTGGGAGAGGGGCCGGGGGTGAGGGTCCTCTGGATTTCCTACCACCAAACCAGGTCAAACTCAATGACTAAATATCTCACTTTGCTAATATTCATAACACTGTTAAATCTCCCTTTAACAGCTTGCGTAATTCACCAAGCGGCATTTGGCGACTGTGCGCATCGTCTTCAAACTGCGGACTGCCACCAAACATTGGCCCCAGATGCCGATTTAATTAAAAGCAGTTTTACCGCCGCCGATAATTTAATGCAACATGCTTTAATGGACTTGTATCCAGGACACCGCGTGTTAATGACCACCATCGCTAATATTGACAATTTAACCTCGAGTAGTTCATTAGGTCGATTAATCAGTGAACAACTTTCCGCTCGCTTTGCGCAAAAAGGTTATACCGTCCAAGAAGCCAGATTATATGATTATCTCATCGTGCAACCTTATTCTGGTGAATTTGTGTTATCTCGTCATTATCGGCAAACCAGTTTGAACGCGCAGGGCGATATTCTCATCGCCGGCACCTATGCCACAGGCAACAATACCGTCTATGTCACCTTAAAACTGTTAAACGTGGAAACGGCTAAAGTCATCGCCTCTGATGCTTATACTTTACCCATTGGTTCGAATACTGAGGCGTTATTGCAATCAGACCGTTGGTGGTAATCGTAAGCCTCACTGCTATTAAGTTAAGCCGCGTTGGAGTCCAAACCTTCAGCTTTGGACGAGATTGGTTAAGGTAAGACGGCGTTGCCAAATCTGAAGATTTGGACTCCAACGCCGTAATTTTAGCTTAACTTAATGGCATTGGTACTAACCGCTGGGGCGAAGATTCCTAAGCCTGGCAGGTGCTAAGTTTCCTAAACCTTTGAGGTTTAGGAAACTTGGAACCTGGATAACTCATTGCAGGTTAAGACCTCCATTAATTTGGAGTGACTACTGGAAAATAATAATAACTCTATGAAAATTCTACAATTAGAACTCATCGCTTTTGGTTTATTCACCGACCAAGTTTTAGACTTTTCCGCCGGTAATCATGGATTACATCTCATTTATGGCGCCAACGAAGCCGGTAAAAGTACCATGCGCCGGGCCCTGACTCATTTATTATTCGGGATTCCAGAAAGAACCGCCGATGCTTATTTACACACCAATGACCAGTTACGAATTGGCGCAAAATTGCAAAATAATCAAGGTGAAGAATTATTATGTTATCGACGCAAAGGGAGAAAAAATACTCTATTAGATGCCACTAATAAACCCTTAGACGAAGCCATTTTATCTGCATTTTTGGGAGGCATGAATGAAACCCGGTTCAGTGCCTTATTTGGTTTTGACCACGACCGCTTACGCCAAGGCGGAGAAGATTTACTCCGTGGTGGTGGAAATGTTGGAGAAAGTTTATTTGAAGCCGGTAGCGGTAGTGTCAAAATACATGAAGTCTTAGCCCAATTAGATCAAGAAGCCGAGGAATTATTCAAAGCCCGCGGCACTAAACCGCTATTAAATCAAACCATTCGCCTGTATAAAGAAGCCGCTAAACGCATCAAAGACCATTCCTTATCCGCCAATAGTTGGAGTGAACAAGCGAAACAACTGGACACTGCACAATTACAACATGTTAGTTTAACTCAAGAATTACAACAATTACGAACTGAACAACATCGACTAGAGCGTATTCAACGCACTCGTCCGTTATTACAACGGCATCAAGAATTGCAGGACACCTTAGCTCAATTAACCCAGGTCATTTTATTACCTGCGGACGCGACTACCAAACGTCTTGAGGTAAATTTAGCTTTACACCATGCGCTTACTCAAGAGCAACAAACGCAACAGGAAATAGTTAAATTAGACACGCAACTCGCTACCATTGTAGTGCCAGAGCAGTTATTGGCTCATAAAACGACAGTGGATGATTTACGGGGACGTTTAGGTAGTCACCATAAAGCAGCCCAGGATTTACCCGGAATACGCACGGAAATGCGCACGGTAGAAGCCGAAACCCTCAGTGCTTTACAGCGCATCTATTCCCAGTTAGATTTATCCCAAGTGAATCAAGTTCGTCCCACCACTCCACAGCGCGACCGCATTAATTCGTTAGCCGAACAACTTCCAACCTTGCAAGAGCAACAACGTCAACTTAATCAACGCTTGGAGCAAATCAACGAGCAATTAACGCAACAACATCAAACGTTAGCCGCTTTACCAGTGCCGCCGGTGCTCACCGAATTACAAGCCGCCTTGGCTCATGGTTTAAGACAGGGCGAGTTGGAAGACAGTATTCTCAAAGAAGACAAAGAGTTACGCTTATTTGCCACTAAACTGGCAGTGGGCCTAAAACAGTTAGGTTTATGGACTGGCACTTTAGAATTATTAGAAGCAGTCGCGTTACCGGGCCTAGAACGCATTGACAGTTTTGACCGTCGCTTTAAAGAAATTGAACATGACCAACAACGAATTAAAGAACGTTTGTTGGAAGCTCGTCGGCAATACCAGTTGGCGACACAAGAAATCAATAATTTACGTTGGGTGGGAGAAGTGCCCACCGAAACCGCTTTATCAGACATTCGTCATCAGCGCTTGCAATATTGGCAAAAAATTAAAATCGCGGTCCAGTTACCGTTGCTTCGGGGAGGTAATGAGGACCTGTATCAAAATTTTGAACAAGCCATGCAACAAGCCGATGAGATTGCCGACCGCCTACGTTATGAAGCGCAACGAGTGGCCGATTATGGACGCTGGTTAGTAGCACAACAAAGTGCGCAACGAGATTTAGAGCAGCAACAAGAGAAATGGCGCTTAACCGAAAAATTCTTAGCCAAGGTCCAACAAGAGTGGGAGGAGACTTGGAAACCGTTAGCATTTAAACCGTGGTCACCCGCCGAAATGAGAACTTGGTTGACCGAGTGTCTCAATTTACGCCAACAATTCAGCGTGTTACGAGAACGGCGGCTCCAGTTAAACGAGCGTCAGCAGTTAATGGCGGACTTAGCTCAAGACATTCGGCAAGCGTTAACTCAATTATCGTCAGTGGCACCGTTATCACGATTTTCCGATTTAGTTAAACAAGGACAACAGTATGTGACTGAAGTGATGCAAAGGCAGCGTACCCGCGAATATTTAGAACGTGAAATTAACAACTTAGCCTTAGAGTTACAACGCACCACTGCGCAACAACAACCAATCACCGAAGCCTTAACTTCATGGCACGGGCAATGGGCGCAAGCCTTGGCTCCCCTACAATTACCCGCCGAAACCGCGCCGGAGACGGCCCGTAAGGTGTTAGCGACACTTGACCAGGTGTCAAATAAAATCGACAAAGTTAACGGTTTGCGGCGACGAGTAGAATCGATAGAACGTGATGCGCACCGATTTCGCCAAGAGGTGGCGACTTTGGCCAATCTGTTAGCGCCAGAATTAATAGCAGTCCCGGCAGAACAAGTGGTACCAGAGTTATCGAAGCGGCTAAATCAAGCCGAAAAGGACCTAACTCGTTATGAGCAATTGCAACAACGGTTACACTCGGAGCAACAGCGTCAGCAACAAGCAATTGAACAAGGGCAACGCTATCAAGCACATTGGCAAGCCTTGTTAGAACAAGCACATTGTCAAGATTTGACCGAGTTAGAAGCGGCGGAACAAGCCTCCTCGCAGAAACAAGCGTGGCAACGAGAGTGCTTGGAAGTAGAACAACAATTGCGTGAGTATGGAGAAGGATTATCGTTAACCGAGTTAGCCAAGGCGGTGGCGCGAGTGGAGATTGACCAGTTACCGGTGCAGTTAACGCAGACCCTGGAGCAGCTTCAACACTTAGAACAACAGCGCTCTGAAATTGACCAGTATATTGGAGAGCAACGAACTTTGCTGAAACAAATGGACGGCAACGCCGGTGCCGCGAAAGCGGCGGATGAGGCACAACAAGCGTTGGCCGAAATGCAGCAACTAAGTGAACGTTATATGCAGTTACATTTAGCCGCGTCCGTATTGAGACAAGCGATTGAAAAATATCGTGAGCAAAATCAGGGGCCGTTGTTGCGGCGTGCCAGTGAGTTATTTCGACGTTTTACTTTAGGCATGTTTGGCGGGTTGAAAACGGATTATCAAAGTAATGACCAGCCGATTTTATTAGGGTTGCGCAATCAGGAGAGTGCGGGAATTCCTACCTCTGGGATGAGTGATGGGTCTCGTGACCAATTATATTTAGCGTTGCGTTTGGCCAGCATTGAACATTATTTGCAAAAAAATTCCGCGTTACCATTGATTTTGGATGATATTTTGATTAATTTTGATGATGAACGGTCGAAGGCGACGTTGGCCGTATTAGGAGAATTGTCACAAGCCACGCAAGTTTTATTTTTTACACATCATCCGCGGTTGATAGAATTAGCTCAAATCGCGGTGCCGGAGAAAAATTTGATTATGCACCAGGTATGATAAGTACCGAAGCAGAAATTTTCTCCTATTTTCTTTCGCCCCTCTCCCTTTGGGAGAGGGGCCGGGGGTGAGGGAAAATACCGTAGAATTTCTGCTTCAGTACTTATCATGAATGATTGCCACAGGCTTCTTCTAGCCAGAGTTGTTCTTGCTGAAATTCCGCCGCGAGTTCGTTAGGGTTGCCATTGATAAAGGCAAGCTGCCGGTCACCCAAAAAATCTATCATAAACTCTTCATAGGTGAGACCCAACAATGCGGCACCTTGTCGCAGGGAGAGATTACCCTTTTGAAATTCGCGGGCGACTAAATCTTCATATAGCGTTTGTTTAAGTTCTTTGACCGTTGGATAATTAACCAAAATTTCTTGTGGAATTTCTAGGGTGAGCACCCGGCCGCGGCTGTGTTTAGGTCGCCCCCCGGCTAAACCACCGGTTGGGAGGGCACGTTGATGACTATGCGATTTCATTGGGGTTCTCCTTATAATTGGTTGAATAAAGTGCTAACACAACTTTGGTAAAATAGCTAATTGACCCACCTTGGCTAACAAGGTTCTACAGGTTTCCAGATATAGGACGTAGAGTGGGCAACAGATTTATCGTTGCCCACCATTGGCGAGTAAATTGGTGGGCCAATAAACACTTGCCCACCCTACACGGACTATCATCATTTTATTTAGGTTGGCTAATCTTTGTCAATGGTCCGGCATTGATTCCGTCTTTTCTGACTACTAACGGAATAAATTCCGTACTCCAAAAAAACCGAGTCCGCGTAGGTTGGAGTGAGCGCTAGCGAACTCCAACATGGCTTTAACGAGTTGTTGGAGTTCGCTTCGCTCACTCCAACCTACGCGGGCTCCAACCTACGCAGGCCCTCTTGCTCGACTAAAGGCGGATTCGTCTGTGGTGAGTTGAGATGATATTCCGCCTTCAATCTCGCCGAGACCTCTTTCAGTTTCTTCAGATATTCTTCATCTGTCAGTTGCATTCTTTCCAAACGACATTGTTCTTTCCACTGACGGACCTCGAGTAATGAGGGTTCTTCTTGATAGTTATTCATAGTTTACGACCTCCAAAGGCGTGACAAGTTCTAATTTCTTGGTATAACCGCACACTAAATTGACAGCATTAATTTTAGCCATCCTGTTAAGGTTAGCCAAGTGTTTCAAATTCCAACTAATCAGGGCATCCAATTCATAGACCGTAGCCACGGCGGCATGTGTGGCATCGGCCTCAGCCGTTACCGGTAACGCGTTTTGTGCCAAATATTGGTTGGTCAATTGTAATACTTCTTGGTTAATTTCCAGTTCTTCGTGCCGATATTGGGCGGTGAGATGGAGAAGTAATTCTCTTTTTCTGGCCGAGGCCCCGGCAATTTCTTGAAACACCAGGTTCGAGACAAAAATGTCATACGCCCCCTGTTTGACCCGTTCAAAAAATTGCAACGTCGCCGCTTGTTTCTCTGGGGCATCTTCGGCGAAACAAAAATTCCACACGGAAGTTTCTAAATACAATTTTAATTTTCTCATAGGTTTTGGTGGTTGTCAAGCATCATAAATAAATACGTTGGATGGAATACGGAATTTATTCCGTCTGCTAGCCGTTGGAGTCCGGAATTTATTCCGTCTGCTAGCCGTTGGAGTCCGGAATTGATTCCGTTCCTGCCGTTGGAGTCCGGAATTTATTCCGTCTGGCAGTTGGAGTCCGGAATTGATTCCGTTCCTGCCGTTGGAGTCCGGAATTTATTCCGT
>DZAL01000415.1 GCA_022729575.1 Thiomargarita sp. | reverse complement strand
ATAATCTTTCGTAACGTCATGTTTATACGCTACTTTTTAAGGCACACAAATTCTGTCAATTCTGATTCAGACCCTCCAGAAGACCAAGATTCCGAGAGGAAAGGGGCGAAGCGTAAGCCTCCCCTACTGGTTGCCACTTGGCTAAATTGACTCGATTTCAGGATTGAACGTTTTGAACGCCGGTTGCGCGAAACTTAATAACCTTTTATCACAAGTCACCAAGTAGTCGATGGCCAAGTCTTGATGAGACAAAATGGCAGTGGCTAGTTGCATTGCATCTAGGGTCGCCAAGTTACTTTGAGGTGCTAGTTGATGTAACAAGCGAATGGCAAACTCTTTGGCAACCTTATCAACCATTACGACTCGAAATCTCTGCAACTGTTGTTCAAACCAGGTGGCGGCTTGCTTTGCCTCAGTCTTGGACAGTTTGCCAATTCTCACTCGTTTCATTAAAGTCGAATGACACTCGACCCTGGACCAGTCGGTGAGGGTGATGACTAAATCCTTTGGATGACGAGATAAACTCTGGATTAGGTTATCAGTTCCTAGTTCCCAATGATAGAGTTTTACTAACGCACTGGTGTCCATAAACCAATTCATCGCGGATGCCTCTCTTGAATAACGTCTTCAGACCAATTGCCACCACTGGCCTGAGTGAGAGTTTGGATGTAAGTAAACCATTGTTTTTCAAAGTCAAGGTCTATCTTAGGAATCACTACTACTTTTACTTTCGTGTCATCTGGAAATGGGAGATTATCAAGATGTAATTGCCCTTGTTTAATATACGTGTCTATAGTCACTTGACTCATCGTGGTTTACCTTTAAGAATTAGGGGTTGCGGTTTTGGTCAATCGAATCTATCTAATTCTAAAGTCTAGCACAAACAAAAATCCCCTGCAACATTTTACTATTGCCAGGGATAAAAGTGAAAGTTAACCACCCCCGCCCCGCCTGTTTCAAGAAGGGGTTAGGGGTGGTTTTTCTTCAGCCAGGTAGCCAGGTAGCCAGGTAGGGTGCGTTAGGCGCGTCTTTTTGCGCCGTAACGCACCATTTTGGTATCCCGAAATGGTGCGTTACGCTATCGCTAACGCACCCTACGCTTGCTATCGCTAACGCACCCTACGCTCGCTAACAATTTAATTGTAGTTAGGAGATTACAATAAATAAATTATCCAATTATGTTGGAATGTATGTTAGAATGATAGTCATCTTAATAACCAGAATTCTAACCATGAAACTAACAGATTCCCTCAAACCGCTTTTTATTGATACGGCAGAATTAACGGGAGCCGCCCGTCGTTTATTTATGGCCAAAGTCGTTAAACCAGCTACTCCCGCTCTAAGAAGACTATTTTAGTTGGTTAAGGAGCCAACCA
>DZAL01000007.1:58703-61955 GCA_022729575.1 Thiomargarita sp. | reverse complement strand
CGAAGGGGTGTTATCCCTCGAAAAGTACAACAGTAGGTGAGTATTACTATAACATCAAGCATGGAATTTTCTTGGCTACTTCCTTTGCAATCAGTCGGTCTGGTCCACCATCAGGAAAGGTAGAATAGTAAATTTCATCAGTCTGTTTTCTGCCAAACGTGCTGCTTATTTTTCTATCCCGCCGCACATAACAATAAACTTCCTCAGTATCAGCAATTTTACAAAGATACTCGATTACTGACTTGAATTTTTCCACCCATTCATAACCTTTATTATTCTTTTCGCCATACTCAAGGGTATCGTCAATCAAATCACAAATTCTTAAGGCTTGTGCTAATGATAACCTAAAGGGTTGTTCCTTATTAGACTTTTCCTTGCAAGCCTGAACTAAAATATCATCGATTTCCTTGATAGTCTTGACAATATGAGTCTTCGCTTTAGTCTGGAACCCCGCCGATAATCGTAATTCCTTGTGAGGATTGAGTGCGGTAGTGGAAGTAATCAGGATTTTATTAGGCGCACAAGGAACAATGCTACCATCTTTAGCTTTCTGGATAAAAACTACTCCATCTTTATGAGCACCCTTTGTAAAAGCCTCTCTCAAAGCCGTGTCAAACTCATACATGGTCTTCATGGCATTATAAATTCGGCCAGAAGTATAAACCAATACTCGCAAAATCAGCTTCATCGTCTATAATAAGCACTCGCTTTTCTTGCATGACAGGGTATTGACTAACAAAATCTTCCAGTCGGTGTAAATTATCGTCTTCCTTTTTGACGATGAAAATTAGCTTCTGATTGAGAATGTATTTGGTGAGTTTAGGGGGAAGTTTCATAATATCATAAACTCGTACCAATTCATCGTCTATAAAATCCTTAAACTCCCCTTGAAGTCTCTTCAACGTTTGTTCAGAGAGTGCTCTGGTGCCCTTAGTAAGTACCACTGCAACATCATATCCTTCATCAAAAGCACGGGCAATCACGCCAATAAAGGCACGAGTCTTGCCGCTTTGAATCATGCCTAGTAATAAACCAGGATGTTTGACCTCTGTCTTATTGGCACACAACCCATCGACAGTCTCTTTAATACATTTTTGTAGTTTTTCATCGTATTGTTTTTTTTCAACGAAAGTTTCATAAAAATTTGTCATGTTTTGTACCTGTTTAATGGTCGTGCTAAAATTAAAGAGGATTCGCAATATTCATGCCATGATAATGTATTGGTAGTTCGGTTAACAAAGATGTCAGAAACTTAGTATAGGTAACTTGTACCATGCCATTCTCTACTATCCACTGACATATTATCATATATCAAGCATTAGTAATGCAATCAAGAACGCCTTATAATCCTTTGGATTTTGAATGTTAATAGGGCCACCAAAATTTTTTAAAAAAAGTACACGCTATGATTTTTCCCAAACCTTGAAGGTTTAGGAAAACTCTTTGAAATGGAGTCAGTTATAAACAATGGAACCTCATGTTAGTGGGAAAATCGCCCGTCGATACCTCCCACCTTGAAAACTGGTCAAAATGACCTGGCCAATTAGATGAACCCACCAACTTAACGCAACGAGTTGGTAATCGTAGTCTCAAGCAACCGTTTCTGATTCTTCAAATACGCTACTATTTTTTGCCTATTCGCCGAGTCACTAAAGGATTTTTATCTGAGAACAATTTCTCAAATGTTCATCCACTAACGCCCGTGGCTATGTTGGAGTAGAGGCTTTAGCCGCAATGCCATTAAGTTAAGCTAAAGTTACGGCGTTGGAGTCCAAAGCTTCAGCTTTGGCAACGCCGTCTTACCTTAGCCAATCTCGTCCAAATCTGAAGGTTTGGACTCTAATGCGGCTTAACTTAATAGCAGTGCGGCTAAGGCCTCTAGTCCCGGATTAGCGGGCACTGCGGCCAGACCGACTGCCGGACTGGAGGCTTTAGCCGGTAAGAGGCGGGCATGGGAGCCCGCGTAGGTTGGAATGAGCATCAGCGAACTCCAACCGGAGTTCTGAAACTGTTGGACTTCGCTACGCTCAGTCCAACCTACATTACTATAACTGTTTCGGGAATGAACGAAGCGAAATTCCAGAAGCCAACAACCAAATTAAAATTGAACAGACCTTGCCTACCCTAGTTGGCTTGATTTTCCACTGGTAGTACCGACGGTGGTTGTTCAGCTTCTGGCGTCTTGGCAGGACAACGCGAGACTAAGCGCCAGCCTTCCAGTTCATACTGTTTTTCCTTGGCTTTGAGGTCTTCGTAAATAGCCCACATGTCATAATTGAATTTCTTCGCGTGTGCTTCTCGGTACTGGTGGATTTCTTCCACAATGGGGTCTTGCCACATAATTATTTCTCCTGTAGTAATTGATAAGGGGTACAAAGAATGGGAATCTCGTATCCGCGTTTCTGACTGATTTGGCGTAATTTGGGTTGAATGTGAGCGTTCGCAATATGCTTACAATTCCAAGTTAGCAAGTAATCCATCTGGTATACAGTAGCCGTCGCAATGTGATAGGCATCGTCGTTAGCTTGGCTTGGCACTCCCTTTTCTTGCAGGAAAGCTAAGGCCAAGTCAATTACCTCGTTATTTGATACTAGAAGGATAATATCCTTCGTAATCGCTAATCTTTTGGCGGATTCGGTAGGATTGCCTTGACTAGCCTCATCAATCACCTCTGGCGAGATGAACAATTCAAAAGCATGGCGACGATTTTCCCACCAGTCGTGCGTAATATGTTGATTGGCCGCCGTAATGATATTTTGGCTGGTAGGGCCGGTTAAGTAACTAATAAAGCTGGTTTCAAGATAGACGCAGGGTTTCATGGTATGAGTTTAATATGACCTGTGAGTTGAATTGTAAAGGAATTATAGCCCAAAGACTTCAGAATAACAACACCTAAACGGCATCCAACGGTAAAGGTAGAAGGCAGGACGCGATAGGAAACACGGCCCGATTTCAAGATAGAAACCAACAGCACTGGAGTAGAGGCTTTAGCCGGACTTAAACCTGACAGGTCTCGAAGACCTGTCAGGTTTGAACCTTTCCCGGATTTAAACCTGACAGGTCTCGAAGACCTGTCAGGTTTGAATCTTACCCGGACTTAAACCTGACAGGTCTCGAAGACCTGTCAGGTTTGAACCTTACCCGGACTTAAACCTGACAGGTCTCGAAGACCTGTCAGGTTTGAACCTTTCCCGGACTTAAACCTGACAGGTCTCGAAGACCTGTCAGGTTTGAACCTTACCCGGACTTAAA
>DZAL01000007.1:55368-58603 GCA_022729575.1 Thiomargarita sp. | reverse complement strand
GACAGGTCTCGAAGACCTGTCAGGTTTGAACCTTTCCCGGACTTAAACCTGACAGGTCTCGAAGACCTGTCAGGTTTGAACCTTACCCGGACCACTGGTGACGGGTTCAAAAAAACTCGTTTTGGGAGTGGCAACCATCTGCGCTTCGGCCACTTGACGATACTCCGGGGTGGCATTCCACTGTGCGACAAATTCTGCCGCGTCCATTTGTAAATCTGGGGCAAAGGCCAATTGGTAATTATTAGACATGATGTTTCTCCAAGTGAATTTAGTGAATGAGAAATAATAATCTTTAGCAGCCCTCAATAGCGGCAGCTTGAACCTTCAAGACCTTGACTTCACGATTAATCTGCTTCGTCAATTGTGCTTTGGCCACTTCCAGGTCATAGCGTACTTGCAACCGTAGCCAAATTTCGGCACTGGTACCAAAGTAACGGGCTAACCGCAAGGCCATTTCCGGGGTGATGGCACGTTTGCTACGCACGATTTGATTAATTCTGAACACTGACACGCCAATCTCAGTGGCCACCCGAGACGGACTGAGACCCAGTGGCTTCATAAAATCTTCTAACAAGATTTCGCCAGGATGGATAGGAGGCAATTGTTTCATAAGTGAGTCTCCGTAAGTTAGTGATAGTCTATAATTCCAACTTCATAAACATGATTATTCACCCATTTAAAACAGATGCACTATTGGTTATTGATACGAATACTATATTGACCAGCGCGATGGCCTTTAAGGGCTTCTAACCGATTCCCAGGAGGCGCACGTAAGTCTTGTAAGTTGTCGGTTTCATCCAGGTAAAGTAATTTACGACGGGCTGTTATTTGAATATCAGCAGGTAGTTTTCTGGATACTTTACCCTTAAAGATTTTTTCGGTCTCTGGGTCCGCAAAAGTTTTTATCATTGGCTTAGTATAATCTGTTTATAGCTTGGTAGGGTGCGTCTTACGCACCGTTTTAAACACCGTGTGGTATCTCAACTCGTTGTTTCACGTCCGCCAACATTTTTAATAATCCTTCAGCCGCATCTACGGCATCGAAAGGTGACCATCTCGGATAAAGTTCTGGTGGTGTCAACAATTCTATCACTTCCTCACGTTCCAGTTGCGAGACTAGGAATTGCACTACCTGGATTTTATCAGCATGGGGTAACGATTGTAAAGTGGGTAATAAGTCAGTCATTGGCATGAAAATTCTCCTTTTATAACAGGGTGTTGATTCAAAATTGTTTCACCAGGAGTTCAAAGCGTAGCTTTGACAAAGCTACGCTTTGGACTCCTGGTCCGGGCGTAGTCCTGGTCCGGGCGTAGGAACGAGATAATATTTCCTACGGCACATTTTCACCGACCATTTGCAAAACTTGTTGGTAAAGTGAATTATCCACCCAAAAACCAGCCTCAGCAATCAAATCATCCAGAAACCCGTTTGGGGTGGAGGTGGTCCAAAACGTGTTTTGGACTCCTTAGCTTAATGGTTCTACATATTCCACCTGTAGTTGCACATTTTTAAACCCCCGGAAGAGATTAATATCTAGTTTATAAGCCAGTTTTACCCGTTTCACCGACAGCGGCCAATGTTTATCAATCGTGTAAAAAGCAATCGCCTCCAACGGTGGGCCGCCGGGGAGAGGACGGACCGACATTTTTAAATGTTTATCTTTCAATAGGCGACGATCTAATAATTCAAATTCGCCATCAAAAATAGGTTCCGGAAAACCTTGTCCCCAAGGTGTTATCGTCCTCAATTGCTCGGCTAATTCTAATAATTTTAACTGATTCAGTTCCGCCGCCGTCAATTCACCATCGCTGACAATTACTCCTTCTAAATTTTCTACCGGTAAATATTTACGAACTTCCGCATCAAAGCATTGTTGAAACTGTTCCAAATGCGCTCTGGGTAAAGTTAAACCTGCCGCCATGGCATGTCCACCAAATTTGGTGATTAGCGTAGGTTGTTGGGCCTGAATGTTAGCCAGGACATCACGAATATGCACCCCGGAGACTGAGCGGGCCGAGCCTTTAAGCGACTCTGAATCCGCACCGGTAAAAATAATCACTGGCCGATGTAGGCGGTCCTTGATCCGAGCGGCTAAAATACCAATGACTCCTTGATGCCAACTTTCATCGAATAAACATAATCCTACCGGCAACCTGGCCATCTTGCTTAATCGGTCCAACTCCAGTAACGCAGCCTCCTGCATATCCGCTTCCACTAGACGTCGCTCTTGATTGAACTGGTCTAGGAGTTGAGCATGTTGCAACGCGGTATTATCTTCTTCACTTAAGAGACAAGCAATGCCATGGGACATGTCATCCATGCGGCCGGCGGCATTGAGACGTGGCCCGAGAAAGAAGGCTAAATCGTTGGCCACCAGTTGACTGGGTTCCCGTTTGGAAATTTGTAATAAGGCGCGGATCCCAGGACAACATTGATTGGCCCGGATGCGCCGGATTCCTTGTTCGACTAAAATACGATTATTGTAGTCTAAAGTAACCACATCCGCGACCGTCCCTAAGGCGACTAAATCTAAAAAGTGTGCTAAATTTGGTGCCACTATTCCTTGTTTGGTAAACCAACCTTGTTCACGTAATTTGGCTCTTAAGGCCAGCATCACATAAAAAATCACGCCCACGCCACATAAATGCTTACTGGAAAAAGTATCGTTTGGTTGATTGGGATTAACAATGACATCGGCGGCTGGTAACTGTGGTGGTGCTAAATGGTGGTCGGTGACGAGAACTTTAATACCTTTTTGTTTAGCGGCCTGCACGCCGGTGATGCTAGAAATACCGTTATCCACGGTAATCAAGAGTTGTGGCTGAAATACAAATATTCCGCGAGTGACCATCTCTGGCGTTAAGCCATAACCATCTTTTTCGCGATGGGGAACTAAATAATTGACTGTGTTGGCCCCCATTTGTTGCAATGCTTTGATGGCTAAAGCACAACTGGTGGCCCCATCAGTATCATAATCAGCCACGATTAAAATGCGCCACTGTTGGGTCAATGCTTCGGACAATAAATTAACCGCTGCGTCAATGGATAATAAGGAGGTATAAGGGAGTAAATGTTGGGTTGAATAGTCGATTTCTTTGAGGTCATAGATTTGTCGTGCGGCCAGGACTCGCCGAATGACTGGGTGAAGCGTTGCAGGTAAGTTAATATTCTCAGGTAGCGGGCGACGTTTGATAGTTTTTTTCATATAAGCGTGAGGGTTTTAGATTTGACAAC
>DZAL01000007.1:0-55268 GCA_022729575.1 Thiomargarita sp. | reverse complement strand
TTTCAAAAAGTTGTCAAATCTTGGAAGTGGTAAGAATTTTAGATTTGACAACTTTCAAAAAGTTGTCAAATCTTGGAAGTGGTAAGAATTTTAGATTTGACAACTTTAAAAAAGTTGTCAAATCTTGAAAGTGGTAAGAATTTTAGATTTGACAACTTTAAAAAAGTTGTCAAATCTTGGAAGTGGTAAGGGTTTTAGATTTGACAACTTTCAAAAAGTTGTCAAATCTTTTTTTTAGACCAAAAAAAACGGCACTTTACTTAATAAGTTAAGCAAGGTGCCGTTTGTTTTAGACCGCCGGTTATTCACAGATACCCTCGCGGGTCACGATAGTATCTGTGAATGGATAAGGTTGTTATCTTATGGACTTTTCTTACTTCCCAGTAGTCTTGTCAGTCTTGTCAGTCGTATCAGTCTTGTCAGGCTTCCCAGTGTCAGTCTTATCAGTCTTGCCAGAGGCTGTTGCCTTAATGTTAATATTGATAGACTGATCGTTATAGACCACCTTACCTGCATTGTCTCCTTCGGTGACAATGTAACCGAAATAAACCAGCATCGCATCTGGATCGGCAGGATAGACAAAGTTGCCTTTGTACATATCTACGCTCTTATACGCGTTGGTGCTGTCACCTGGAATGCCTGGTAGCACCACTGAAGTGAGTGGTTGCAAGTAAGACAGAATCGGATAACCGTTTTCATCAGATTCCCACGGTTGAATCTTCCAACCGAAAGAAGGGCAAGTGGGGAAAGTGACAAAATCGCTGCCAGAGCATTGTACCATCATATACCACATGGCACCTTTTGGATACTCAGGGCAACCGGCCGTGACATCCTTGCAAGTATGTAAAGCTGCCACCACGATGTCGGCTTTCTTGCCTTTATCCATGTCTTCCACTTTGATCACGCCAGACACGTTAACACTGTCACCCAAAATCAAATCGACTGGGTTGCCAAAGGCATTAGTAATACGAGTGCTATCGTTTCCTAAACTCCCCGTGACCATGACTCCACCAAAGAAGTCGGCATCTTCCTGACCGTCATCGCCATAGCTTCCATTATCCATACTGCTGGCGGCCTTAAGTTGAGCCACATCTTTCTTGGTAGGAGCACCGGTGCTGTCGACTGCTAAGTAGCATTTTTTACCTGCATAAATACCACCTTCTTGGTCGCAAGCCTCCGCGGTGAGAGGCACGGCCGCAAATTCGCACTTACTCTCTTTCCAGCCACCACCTGCACTCGTGCAATCCTCTTCCGTAGTGCAAAGTTCAGGTGTAACAGAGCCGCATACTTCTGGCGCATTATAAACTTCCACCGCTTTAAAGGTAACTACTTGTGGTTCCGTCAAATCTGGATGGTTGAAGGTCATGGAAAATTCGCCAGCCTTGTTACCAATATTTAAGACGAAAACTTGTTGGTCACCGCCGGCATAATGCTCGGTGGTTATAGCCGCACCACATGCGTCAAGCATTGGAAAGCCGCCAGCGTCAAGAACGTTTACTGACTCCGTTGGACGCACGACATCGCCAGAGCTGACAAAACGTGTAGGCTCCCAGTTGGTAATTATCCCCATCTGGTCTTTCTTCGCGACCTCATCTTCTAATCGCCACACCGTCGCAGTAGGTAAAATCGTACCGCTAAAGTTCACGGTAGTATTCTTCAACGCATCAATCGCGAAACCGTTTTGGTCAAAACTACGGAAAGTAACCGCAACGATAGAGTTGACAGGAAGTGTAGTTTGTTCAACCTCGACCTTAATAGTAGTCAACTTGGGTTTCGGTGGAATCGTCACTTCAATAGTTCTCGGTTTAATCGAGCCCGTGAAGTTCAAGCTAACTCGGTCGGTACCGGAAAATTCGTCGCTGTTATAAGACAACACATCCGCAGCGATGGCTCCTCCAGTGGTAGCGGTAGGTGTAGCACAATCGGCTTGTCGCACGCTACGTGCCCCCTCTCCCCCTCCCGTGATAGTATTACCATACTCATCCAAAACTATTGCCGAGGGTGAGCCGTTGCTGGTGCTTGGTATCGGCGTGGTGACATTACCATATTCATCTAATGGATTGCCTTGTGCGTCAGCGATTGAGACACCCCCATGTTCACCTGGTTTAGCCGGCGTTTTGGGAATGACCACTTGATAGCTACCATCATGATTAGGATGATTCATCCGTGGATCTAATTTGATCACTGGATTACCATTTTCATCTAATACTGGCTTACCGTCGGGCCCTATCACTACCTCCTCATAACCGTGAGCATTAAGCAATTTGGCAGTCGAGGCGGCTGAGGGTTTAATCATCCCTGGCAAATAAACTATGGTTTCACCATAGAGACCGGCTTTATCAGCAATAATGAAGTAGCTGGGATTGCCACTGCCATCTATTTGTTTCACCGGTTTAGTGAAAGTAGCTTCCAGTCTTGCACCTTGTCCAAGAGTACCATCGGCTTGTCCCACTTCGGCGACCGTGGCATCTGGATTAAAGATTGGTGGATTAACTGTTGCTTCCACAGTTTCAATCGTTTGCCCATCGGACCAGGTTCTAATGGTCATGGCTAACGAACTATTTCTGGAAACAAAGTCGTCATCGCTGTTGGTACCATCCACTAAATTAGGCAAAATGCCAGCGACTGGACTCTTGTAAAAATCAAACAAACCATTGGGCAGGCCATTGGGTACACGGCCACCGTCCACGCCCACGCTAAAGGCTTTAACTAACGTACCTACTTGAATATCTTTGATAACGTTGGTAGTGTTGGGTAAATAACGATTGACACTTGGATAGGCTTGATTAGCCGCGGGTATCCCGGCCATATCACCATAAGCCATATCCCCTTGTACCCCGGATCCCACATACGGGCTGGCCACTAAGTTTTTAGAAACCACTTTGATTTTTAACGCATCAGAGGATTGAATATTGGCCACGCCATCAATCGTCGCGACTAAAGAAGCCTCACCCAATCTTAAGACATCACCAAAGGCATCGCCAATCGCATCTTTGGCCCATTTACGACCAGGATCGGTGGCAATATCCAGGTTAAGAGAACCGGCATTCAATACGCCAGTACTGTCAGTGACTTTAACTTTACTGGCCAATCCTGGTGGTAAGGCCGTTTTGTTACCATACTCATCTAACACATACGCTTTAACTATGGTAGAAGCATTCCAAGCGGCCCCGGCATTGAAAGGAGTATTATTAGCATCATCACTGATCACTTTCTTCACACTCTCTAACAACAATTTGCGAGGTTTGCCCGTATCTTTTACGGTCAGCATATCGGCTGTGAACATACCCACATTGTTCGTGGTCGTCGATAAGGCTAGGTCGCTAGTCGGGTCGATCGCGCCATTAACCGACAGTGTCAACACCACTTCAATGTAAAATTTACCTGATAGGGTAATTATGGGTGCGGTGATGACCACTTCACCATTCAACATATCCACCGTGGCCGTTTCCAGAAACAACTCTCTGGAGCCGACCTTCATTAATTTCAATTTGACTTTACCATTAGCCGCGCGGTCTTTAGCCAAACCCGTGGCAGAGGTAGGGTCATCTCTTAAAGCCCAAATCGTGATTCGAGCGACTTCAGCACCCGCCGTCATTTCGACATTGTTCATTCCATCATTGGGATCGTCATCACACTTCTTAGCCGCCACTTGAGTCGCCGAACATTTGGATTGAGAATCCAAAGTGACAGTTTTTTCTCTGGTGCTTCTGGTATTCACGGCGACCGCCTCAACCTTCATGACTTCCAGTTGCTTGACTCTTGGCAAATACGGAAGTATCTTGATTTTCTTTTCGACCGTGTTAATGACTTTGTATTCCACGCCCCCGGCTTTATTCGCAAATCTTTCTTGTAACGTCACCGTGATGGTTTCCTCTACAGGAGGAAGATCTGTCACTTCGGTACGGTCGTCATCAGGGCAATATAGTTCATCTGGTGGAATTTTATCGCCGCAAGGCAAAAAGCAACACTCATCATACTCTCGTCCTGCTACGCCGGTTTTTTCAACAATCGGTGGAGTATTGACAGTGGGGGGATAATAGACAAAAACGCGCCCAGCACCCTGTTCTAATCTGACGTATTTCAGATTATTAAAAGGTTTTTCTTGAGGAGGATCCATGGCAAACTGGCCAAAGAGTGGATTGGCATTTTCCTCTCTCTCGCCTGGCGTATTGCTACCTTCAAAAATTTCACCTTTATTGGTATTGACCGCGGCAAAAATAATTGCACCATATTGCTCGCCCAGAGTATCCAATTTACCGTATTGGTCTAAGCCCAACATTGACAAGTTAATAGTCTCTCCAGCAGTGACGTAAATAAAACCATCCTCTGCGACTTGTCTATCAACTACCGTTTGTAAAGTACGTGTAGAGGTATCAGCCCACACTTGGCTACTGGTCAAAAAACCACCGGTGGCCAAACTCAGCGCAATAGCCGTAGCTAATGCAGTATTTTTAGTTTTCATGTTTAACTCATCTCCGCAGTTAAATTTCTTGATTCAATTTCAGTTGCCCTAGTTGGATAGCCCTAGTTGGCAAACTGAAGTTTGCCAGTACCCTATAATAGTACCAAAATTGATACACTTTGGGTAGTGCCTGTTGCTTATCCAACACACTTGATATAAATATCGCACATGACAACCCACTTTTGCAAGTCCTTCACGATTTTTTTTTTGTAACTTAATTCTTACAAAGTGCGATTATTTTAGACAAAATCTATACCAACCAGTTATTTTATCCATACTTTAGGTTCATTAAATAATAACTTATAACCTACCGCCCTTAAAAATACGTCAATAGTTAGTGGATTAGTAACTAGAAATTATACAGCAATTATATAGTCAGTAGTTAACCTTAGAATATTAAAACTTTATCTTCCTAACCATACTACTGAGATTGCCAATTACAGATTCTTTAAGGTCATATTACTAAAATCCATGCTATTCTATCAAATTTCTTTTTCTATCAATTATGGCTGTGTTTAATTTTATCAAACGTTATTTTATAGCAACCTATATCGGTTTGTTAACCCCCTGGCAAGCCGCTTATCAACACCGTTATTTATTGTTTTTACTGATAAAACGTGATATTGTTACCCGGACTTCAGATACTCTATTGGGAAATGCTTGGCTTCTGTTTCAACCTGCGCTACAAGTGATTGGCTTTTGGTTCCTATTGGATATTGTACTTAAAGTCAAATTCCCCCATGGAGTCAATTTTATTGATTACTTTTTAATTGGCATGTTGCCATGGCTATTAATTGCTGAAGTATTATCGCGTAGCCTAAATGTATTAAGCGAATTTAGTGGGTTATATCGACGTGCCGTATTTCCAATTATTATTCTTCCATTATTACCATTACTACTATCTAGTTTATTATATGCTTTAGTCATGTTTATTACGGTAGGGTTATTGGAAAATATCAATGTTATGCTAATGGGAATATTAAGTATTCTACTCCTATCAATATGGTTGATACCTCTATGCTATCTACTATCAATCATTGGTCTATTTTTAAAAGACATTGGTCAAATTTTCCCTTTTTTAATTACCGTGACCCTTTATCTCACCCCCATTTTATACATGCCAAATTTAATGCCGCCGTCAATGCAGTGGGTATTAGCCATTAATCCCATTGCTGATATTGTTACCTTGATTCATGGAGGCATCCAAGATTTACCCTGGACTTGGGCCAACGTCTGGCGACCATTTATTTGGTGGATTTTATTATTAGGACCCGCTACCGTAATCTTTCGTCGGGCGGAACCAGATGTACGGGAAATGCTTTAATTTACGGGTGGTCAGGCTTTAGCCGCACGGCCATTAAGTTAAGGTAGGGTGGATTAAGCGAAGCGTATCCACCAGAGTTTCGACCATGGTGGATACGCTTCGCTTAATCCACCCTACATTGGATGGAGATTCCTTAACTTAATGGCATTGCCCTCTTTCTCCCCTCCTTACCAAGGAGGGGCTGGGGGTGGTTGAGTTGCCCGAATTAAGTAACCAAGTTTCGACCCACTCAGCACCAATCACCAAACTATGAATACAAAAACGACACAATTTATTCCTCTTAGCGAAATTAAACCACCGAAAAAGGATACACGAACTCCTTGGCAAATATTTTCCGCCGCGCCGCATCGCCTGATGTTTTTTGGCGGATTCTTGCAACTCCTACTCACCCTGCTCTGGTGGACCATTGAATTATTGAGCCGCTACACCAACTGGTGGCCTCCCTTACCGACCGTGGTTTGGAGTACCTGGATTCATGGATTCTTGATGATTTATGGGATATTTATTTTTTTCATCTTTGGCTTCCTCATGACAACCTATCCACGTTGGATGAAAGGAAAAGAGGTCACGTATTCATCTTATGTCTCTAGTTTTTGGTGTCTCTTCAGTGGCATCATTGCCATTTATGCCGGCTTACTCGTGAATAAATGGATTTTCAATGCTGGCCTCCTCTTAGTTTTAATCGGATGGGGCATCGGCTTTTTAGCCTTATTACGGGTTTACTACACGGCACCGGCCGGCGATAAACATTATGAAACCTTTCTTAACCTGGCTCTATTAGCAGGAGGCTTAGGAATACTGGCCTATTTACTCAGCGCACTGACTGAGCAATGGTGGCTAATGAATGCAGTGATACAAATTGGGCCTTGGCTATTTCTAGTCCCCATTTTTACCGCAGTAGCTCACCGGATGATACCTTATTTTAGTAGCACCGTACTACCCAATTATCGAATCGTCCAACCACGCTGGAGTTTACCCATCATTGCCATCACGGTCCTCGGTCACGCGCTACTCACCGTAGAAACGACACTCTGGGCCTGGCGATTCATTTTTGACATACCTTTGATGCTACTCGCCTTTCACCACAGTTATTATTGGCAATTACGACAAAGCTGGTCCATACGTTTGCTCGCCATGCTACACCTCGCCTTCCTCTGGTTAGGTCTGGCTCTATTACTGTACAACGTGCAAAACTTATGGTTACTGACGACGGGTACACTGATTCTAGGCAAAGCGCCTTTACACGCGCTCACGATTGGATTTATGACCTCGATGATGATAGCGATGGCCTCTCGGGTTACGCTAGGCCATTCAGGTCGTTTCTTAGTAGCGGATAACCTAACCTGGTTTAGTTTTTGGGGAATCTCTGTCGTTGCCATCTTACGCATTTTGGCCGAAATACCCGCGTTAAGTTTCTTATATCTCAACCTAGTGTCGGGTATCCTCTGGCTAATCGTCATGACGCTGTGGGTGAGTTTATATTTACCCATGGTACTAAAAGCCAGAGTGGATGGCAATCCGGGATAAATTGCCAGGAGATTTGACAACTTGTCGAAAGTTGTCAAATCTGTTATCACCTCAACCACCCCCAACCCCTCCTTGGTAAGGTGGGGAGAAGACACCACCTGAGTTAGCATGGTGTACTCCCCTCCTTAACAAGGAGGGGCTGGGGGTGGTTATGCGTAAAGTGAGTTACCACTCAATCCGGCTGGTATAACGTGTACAAACTATTTTCTTCACGTTGAATGCGCCCCACTAAAACTTCACCAATCTGTATAAAATCATGTTCGAATTGGGCGATCGTTTTCTCATTCACGGGGGCAGCTTGATGAACATTTAAAAAAGTAATCACCTCAGTAGAAATATGATCCATTTCGAGCCGCAAATTGTGCATTTCCTGAAAAGCGCGTGTTCGCTTAGACAAAATATATTCAAGATAAACATACAGTTCGACATGTTCTCGCAACAAATGCGTCCTCAACCCCTGGTCAAATTCTTTAAGATATTGAGCGATTGAGGAAAAATTTTTAGTTTCGATCGCACTCAACATCTTGGTGTAAACTTTCAGCAAAGCCTCATGCTCTTTCACTAACTCACTGATTAAATTTGAATTGTAACGCACCGCCGCTTTATTAGCGGTTATTTTCTGACTTGACACCGGTATTATCGGAGGGAGAACAATTTTTTTCTTAAGCCACTCGAACATTTTTATTCCTCAAAAGTATTTTCGACAGTCAGAAAGATTTGACAACTTTTCGAAAGTTGTCAAATCTAACACCAGGTTTCAATGACTCGTCCCACCTACATAATGAATTTTATTATAGACATTATATTTACCAGAAGGCTTTTTCATCGGCAAACGTTTAATCTCCTTCAAGGTCTCGACCTCGTACACCACGATAGCCCCTTCCATTTCCCAAATGCTCACTAAGGCATATTTACCATAGCGGTCAAATTCGACATGAGCCGCCGTTTGGCCAACGGCAACTGGCCGCAAAGTTTGCGCAATCTCCAACGTAGTTTTATCAATCAAATGGATAGCATTTTTCTCTTTGCCCAAAAAAGTGTCCACCCAAGCATAACGACTATGCTCATGACTACGCATAAAAAACCCCGGCCCCAGCGTCTCAATGCGTTTGATAGTTTGCCAGGTTTGCATATCAATCACGCTAACCACCGCCGTTTTCAAATTAGGCGTAGCCAATATCGGCTTACCCTGATATTCCCAAGTAATGCCAGAAGCCAGATGCGGCATTCCGGGCAAATCTATCGAAGCGATTTTACGTCCCACTATCAAATTGACCACTTGACCCTCACCCTCCCGTGCCGCGCCAATTAAATGTTCATAACTGTGGTCAAAGAAAAAATCATCGATGACGGCATCCAAATAGATTCGTCGCACCGGAAACGCATCAGTATCCACCAAAGGAGACTCTCCAGATTCCTTACGATAATCGTGCATCACTCCAGTATAAACCGGTAAAGCGGTGGCTTTAGCGTGATAAGGAATTTCCCAAATTTCGGGTAAATCCTTTAAACTGACAATAAAACTTTTCCGCGGCGGCGCAGTGTACACGGCACTGACCCGCGAAGTATGACCTTTTTGGTCATCGACCTCCCAGAGTTTAATTGCTTGCAACGTATGCGCATCCAGCAACACTAAAGTGCGCGGCAAATAATTCGCCACCATCACATAATTACCATCATCTGACACAGCCAAATTGCGCGTATTGATACCCGCCCGAATCTCGGCTATCAGTTTGAAATTATATAAATCAAAGAGACTAATCCAACCGTCACGAGAAGCCAAATAGACCAAACGTCCATCCGGTGAAAATTTAGGCCCACCATGCAGAGCAAAACGAGTAGGAAAGCGATAAAGAGGCTCTAATTTATCACCATCCAAGAGCGTGATATGGTGGTCACCAGACTCAACCACGACAAATAAATTGAGTGGATCAGCCTGGTGTATAGGCCGGTTGGGCAAAGTCTCCACTGCCTGGTGGACCACCCGTGACGCTTGAATTTCCGCCAATCCCAACCGGGGCAATTGAGCCGGTACCGTGTAAATAAATTCTACCAACGCGCCCATTTCGGCAGCACTGAGTTTATCCTTAAAACCGGCCATTTGCGTGGCCAGGCGACCGTCAGCAATAACTTTCAAGGCTTCAGGTCGACGTAAACGCTCCAAATTTTCAGGCAATAACGCAGGCCCAGTGCCGCCTAAACGATCAGCGTTATGACAGGAAGCACAATGTTGGGAATAGATTTGTGCAACGGGTACTGCGAATACTTCAGGTACTGCCGTGGTCGGCATCGACCAAGCATTTAAACTTAGGCTGAGACTAATTAAAACGAGACTACCACGTCGTGTGTCAAACATTTAAGTATTTCTCCAAATTATCAAATCTTTCACCGATTCCAAAAAGGACCGTGATGAAATCTAGGTAAGAACTTAGGACTGGCAGTCCTTTGAGGACTGCCAGTCCTGATGGTCCAGTCATAATAAATAAGTACTGAAGCAAAAATTTTCTCGTATGTTCTTTCGCCCCTCTCCCTCTGGGAGAGGGGTCGGGGGTGAGGGAAAATACCGCCAAATTTCTGCTTCAGTACTTAGCGTGATCACTCACATTTTAGGACTACTCAAAGCAGACAGCATTTCCAAAGTAATCTCACCAAAACGCACCAACTTTCCACCCGCTTGAGCCGCGAATTTTTCAGCCTCCTCACGGTTAGCGAAACTAGCCAAAGTGGCCCCCATGGCACCACGCTCTCTATGCCCAACCACGTACCAAGCCGTGCGAGCATCAGTAAAATGAGCATCATCTGGTTGTTGCCAAGGACTACGTGCCATATCGTGGACATAGACAGTTTGAACGTTAACTTGATTTTCCGGTTGCAACCAATAGCTAAATAAATCCATGGTAGAGCAAAACTTTTTCACTTGCGAATCCCCCCGCTGATAGGCTTCACCCTTAGGACCTGGAAATTTTTTAATCAACATACCACACAGATGACACTCATCCGCCGCACCAATCGCCTGCGGTGGTTGGTGTTGGGGGTCTGAAGCCAAATTATCGCAACCGCCCAATAAAAATAGACTACTTATTAATATCATGCCACCTGCAAAGCCGGTGAAATTCAAGATATTTCTGTTCATTCGATTCCTTATCCTCATTCTAAATTAGACCACGGAGTCCAAAACAAGTTTTGGAAACCCTAAATTTTACGCCGTTTAAACACCTGTACTGCCACCACCAACGGGACGATAACCCACAACAATTGCACTCCCAACAAAGTCGCCACGCTAAACCCCACCTCCTGCCCCATGGCCAGCACTCCGCCATAAACATTACCCGCGCTGGCCCCACTGAGATTGGTGAGGCGAAATACATCGGCTGGATTTAGGAGCAACAGATAAGGTAATAACGCCGGTTGTAACTGACCTTCAGTGATTACCAAGATTCCCAGCAACAGTAAATCAAACACCAGCACCAATCCAAACCAAGTCAGCAAAGCGAGTCCAGCGGCGCGAGATTTTTCATTGCTAAACACACTGATGAGATAAGCAAACGCGACAAAGACCCAGCCCAGCAAAATAGCTGAAACCATAAACTGCGCAAACGCCAGTGCCACCTCTTGCCAGGCGGCACGGGCCGACACTAAGCTAATGACCAGGGCGGCGGCACCAAATCCCAACACCGTGGAGGCCGCCAATATCCCACCATGCCCCAAAAATTTTCCCAATAGCAATTGTCCCCGCTCTAATGGATAGGTGAGAAGTAGTAATAACGTACCATTTTCATCTTCTCCCACGATGGCATCATACGCTAACAGCAAAGCAATCAGAGGAATAATAATCACGCCCAAACTAGCCAAACTAATGATAGTCGCGGGTAACGAAGTAAATCCCACCGCCCCCGAAGCCGCCGCCCCAAAATAAGCCAAGCCTACGGCTAACAGACAAAATATCAAAGTAATGGCCACAATCCAACGATTGCGCAAACCATCACGAAATTCTTTAACAGCTACAATCCAAACGGCTTTCATTTATCAAGGTCTCCGGACGCATAACCACCCCCTGTCCCTCCTTGGTAAGGAGGGGAGTTGGTCCTGCCAACTCAGTTGGCGCATACTCCCCTCCTTGTTAAGGAGGGGCAGTGGGTGGTTGAATTAACCGTGCATAAGGTGAAAATATAAATACAAAGATTCTAACGTCGGTGCTTGAATCTCCAAATCCTGCACACCAGGTAAAGTGAGTATTTGGCGTATCACGTCGAGTTTAACGTGCAGCGGCACCTCTAATAGCAGTGAAACATTGTCAAGTCGCTGAACTTGAACCGGTAAATTAGCGAGTAAACTTTGCAGTTGCTCCACCTGCCAGACACCCCGCGCCTGCATTTGTACCGGCAAGTCAGCCTGCTGTCGCAACTCTGCCAAACTGCCGACCGCCAATAATCGCCCCTGGCCAAGAATCAAGGCCCGTTGAATGTGTTGCTCTACCCCCGGTAACACATGCGAGGACAAAATCACACTGCAACCCTGTTGCCGCAATTCATCAAGCGTATGATAAAATTCATGAGTAGCGACCGGGTCAAGTCCCACCGTTGGCTCGTCCAATAATAACAACTGCGGCTCCCCCAATAACGCCTGCGCCAAACCTAAGCGTTGTCGCATCCCCTTGGAATAGGTCTTGACTCGCCGATTAATCGCCGGGCCCAGCCCCACTTGTTCCAACAATGCCTCCGCCCGACTTAACGCCACTCCTTTCAAACGAGCAAAATAGCGCAACACTTCGCGGCCAGTAAGTTGCGGATAGAAACTAACATTTTCTGGCAAATATCCCAAACGTTGACGCAAAGCACCAGCCTGCCCGCTCCCCGGATTTTCACCAAACAAGCAAACTCGTCCCACTTCGGCAGTAATCAACCCCAAAATGAGCTTCATCGTAGTCGTCTTACCCGCGCCATTATGACCAAACAAGCCGACCACTTCACCCGCCGCTATTTCAAAACTAAGTTCTCGTAACGCCGGTAACTGCGCATAAGATTTGCTAACTGCTTCAAAAGTAACTGGAAGAATCATGGGTTCAAGGTCCTTTTTCATCTGCCATGGTTGACATCAAAACTGGAGTGTGCATGAGGGGATAACTGTCTTTCACACCCTGCGGCCGTAATACTGGAAATTCCCGTTGCACCCAGCGTAACATTTCAACAGCGGGACTGTGCATTAACAAGCGGGCGGTTGGATAACGCCACAATAATTTATCCACCGCATCATTTGGCTCATAAGCCACATCACCAATCCCATCCGCGTTACGGTCCCAACCCAGATAATCGCTCCAATAGTTTCCGTGCCGCTGTTGTGACCACTCCTGAGAACGGGTGGCCACATATTTAACTTGAGTTTGGTTATTGATAAACGCATTATTATACAACAGATTATCCTCAGACCCCGCGGTGAGATGAATCCCAATTTCACTGTTAGCGAAGAGGTTATCCGTAATATGATTATACAACGTATTATACACAAATAACGCTTTCCCTTCCGCCCCCTGAATCATGCCACCCTCTCCCACGGGATTGCGACCCCGCTCCACATTTAAGATTCGATTACCAGAAATCTCGGAATGCGTAATATAGTTTAACAGAATACCATAATTTTGGTCAAATTCAGAGCGATTATTGCGCACCATTAATTTTTGTGACTGCATCAAAGCATAGCCGGTGCGAGTGTGGTGAGTATAGTTACCAATCACCTGGCTCTCCTGCGTGAACATATAGTGGATACCATAACGCAAGTCGTGCAATTCATTATCGCGTAAAATACTTTTGGCACTGGTATCGATATAAATCCCGTCACGAGTTTGCCAAACGTGATTAGCGGCTACTTCAGCCTGTTGCACATTAAAGAGATGAATGCCATTACCTCGGTCTTGGGAGCGCAAATTGAGATTACCAGTAATTTGGTTATGATAAATTTTAGCCTCTCGTCCGCTATCTAACCAGATGCCAAAAGCGATATTACGTAAAGTGCAACCTTCAATATGTACCTGCGCCGCCCCTCGTTCGACGAAAATTCCCGCATCCATCGTCGTCAGATTGACCCCGGAATTTTCAATCACTAAATCATAGACACTCACTTGCGGTGCTTTGATTAGAATAACGTGTCCTTTCCCGGCACCATCAAGAATGGTGGCACCGTTTTTTCCTCGCACCGTTAAAGGTTTGTCAATGACTAAATTACCGCGATAACGCCCCGGCGGTAATTCCACGATACTTCCCGTAGCCGCGGCGTTGATGAGGGCTTGGGCCGATAGCAGGCCTTCTCCCCAGACCGGCTGGTTTGAAGATAATAGTAGAAATATCAATAAAATAATCGGTACCAATTTATTTTCCTGGTAGTAGTAAGCCGGCCATCATGACTCCTCCCCTATCCTTCTGTAAGCGTAGTCAGGTAGGGTGGGCAAACTTTGCCCACCTTTTCGGTCTGGGTTGGATTCGGTGGGCAACGGTCAATCGTGTTGCCCACCCTACCCGGCTAACTTCATATCTTAAATTCTCAATGTATTCGTCAATATCGCCTATTTCAGTTAAGCCTGATTTATCACCGCGTTGTATTTTTTCAAAGGCTTCTAAGCAAGCTTGAGCATCAATTTTAAAATCCTCTTCCTGCATAGATTTTTTTTCGTGGATTAAGCCCAGTTTAAAATAATGAATCAAGTCATAAAGTTCA
This sequence comes from Thiomargarita sp., assembly GCA_022729575.1. Taxonomy (GTDB): domain Bacteria; phylum Pseudomonadota; class Gammaproteobacteria; order Beggiatoales; family Beggiatoaceae; genus JAABRD01. The sequence continues at coordinate 41,244 of DZAL01000007.1, read as the reverse complement.
AAAAGCTTAGGTTCTGGAATATCGGCTAATTCCTGCATGATTTGCTGTTGTATTTGCATAATGACTCCGAAAATTAAATAAACAATTGTTGTAAATAGAGAGGGTGTTAGTGAGATTTTGCAAGGTAAGATGAAATGATGTAGCCATTAAAACTATTTCACGGCTTGCAATAAATCCGCATAATTCGTTATGACTCCATATTTCACTTTCCCATTGGTGCTTTGGTCGATAGTGTGTAGTTTTAATTTAGTCATATTTCTGTATTTTAAGTTTCATAAATTCGCCGAATAAAATTCATTTTCAATATCTTTTGGCAATGGATTATCGAAATTGTCAGGGACAATAAATTCGCCTTCCATGATACCAAACTTCGTAAAATGTTTTTCTATTATGTCACCGTTTTTCCAGAAAACCGCATAATGCCCTAAGCGTCTTTTGGTTTCTAAAGTTTTTGTGACTGCCGATTGTAAGGCTGAAAGAATTGTTAAGGCTTGTGCGCTAGGTGGATTATGTGAAACATTCATTATTTAGCCTGCTCAATAAGGAGTTGATAAAAATTATTATGAACAATGTTGCAATTTTGTTTTTGCTGTTCAAATATTAATTCAGGTGTTTCCTCGTTATTGAGAAAACAACAGCAGTAATCAACGCAATGACGGTATTCATAAAATAAGTTATATAAACTTCGTAGGAAACGACGTTTAATAGCTTCCGTTGGGATATTATGCCCCCCGTGTGCAACTCGTTCTGCTACACGCTTGATAGACATTTCAACATTCGGTAATGCTAAATACAGTAGATTGACTTGCCAGTTTTCCCGCTGTAATCGAGCAATTAGTTTTAAATAGCCGCGCCCTGATAAAGTCGTTTCAAACGCAAAATTTTCTCGGCGGGAAATTCGCGTCTCAATGGCATGTAAAAAAATTCGGCTCGCCGCAACTAATTCACGCTCTGGTGCAAGCGGTGACAATCCAGCCGCAATTAAATCTGCATTGATAAATTGCTGGCAATCAGTAAACTTTGATAGATATTCCAGTGCAAATGTTGTTTTCCCTGCGCCATTAACACCTGCAATAATCCAGCATTTTGGTATTTGATTCATGGTTTAAATCGTTTTAATATCCGTATGCAGCGATAGGGTTTTAAAAATCTGCTCTACATTGATTTTTACGCAAAGTGCAAACCGCGTTGTTGTTTTCTACCGCTCTCGACTGGTGCCCCCAAACGTTAGTGCGCTACTACCAAGCGCGTTTTCAGATTGAGTTTCGGTTCCGCGATGCCAAGCAGTTTCTCGGACTCGACGATTGCCAAGCGCGTGGTCACGAATCGTTGCAGCCATGTAGATTGGGTTGCGGCGCGTCTTTTTGCGCCATAACCCAACAAAAATATTGAAAAATCGTTGGGTTACACGCTACGCTTAAACCCAACCTACAAGACTGGCGCGTGGGAACGAGTAAATATAAATAATACGCTAACACTTTAAAAACCGCCGTATACGTTAAGTATGTACGGTGGTGTGGGAGGACGGCAGAGGTAACTTTGCCTCCGACCCAATCGCACTGGAGCGTGGGAACGAGGGAAAACCCAAATATCAATGGCATTCCAATGGTGGGCAAATGGGCGTTAAAATCACGGATTTATCAACATTGTACCGCCCATTTGCCCACCCTACTCGGCTACCCTCATCATGCCAACAGAGTATATACCCAACAGAGTATATCCATTCAATGCCATTAAGTTAAGGAATTTCCCAGCCTGCTGGAGTCCAAATCTTCAGATTTGGCAAGCCCAGGTCCAAATCTGAAGATTTGGACTCCAGCCAGCGTAGGGTGCGTTAGGCGCGTCCTGTTGCGCCGTAACGCACCATGTTTCCTAAAAATACAAAAAGGTGCGTGACGGCGCAAAAAGACGCGCCTAACGCACCCTACGCTGGCTAACAATCGGAGAGTCCCAAAACGTGTTTTGGACTCCTTGGCGTAAGGTTAAGCCTCCACTAACATTCGTCCAGACATTTCCATGTGCAGCGCATGACAAAACCACACACAATAATACCAATGTACACCCGGTCGGTCAGCAATGAAAGTGACTGAGCTGGTCATTTGAGGACTCACTTCCATACATATACCATGATTGACCAACACAAAGCCATGCGCTAAATCTTCCACGGTATCTAAATTAGTGATAGTGACGGTGACCTCATCACCTTTTTTAACTTTAAATTCAGTTAATCCAAATACTGGTGCCATTGAAGTCATGTAAACCCGAACTTGGTTACCTTCACGAATGACCTTACTCTCACTTTCCAGAGTTACTCCGTCTTTTTTAGCCAGGGCCACGGTTTCGGCAAAATAGGGGTCATCACGTTTCCAAACTCGTAGCGGCTTAACAATATCACGGTGAACCATAATACAATCATGCGGCTCTGGTATCGTGGGACCATCGTGTACCAACTTCATTTCATCGCCAGAAATATCAATCAACTGGTCATTTTCGGCACGCAGTGGACCAACATTGAGGAAACGGTCTTTGGAAAATTTACACAGTGCTACTAACCATTTACCATCAGCGCCGCTAGATTCAGCCATAGTCGCTTTGAGATGGCCAATTTGATAGTGTATGTCGATTTTTTGGCGGATGTAATTGACCTTCTCACCACGGTAAGCCTTAATCGAATCCTCAATTCCCCATTTTACCACTTGGCTATCTAGGAATAAACTGGTGTAAGCGTTACCACGGCCATCAAACGTCGTATGTAAAGGCCCAAGTCCCAATTCTGGCTCCGCGATGACCGTCTCACGCGGGTCTTTAAGTTTACCATCCATCAAATCAGCCAGTTTGGCAATTTCAATCACACTCACGGTAGGCGACAACTTACCATTAGCCATCACATATTTGCCATCGGGAGAAGTATTGCAACCGTGCGGATTTTTGGGTATTGGAATGTAAGCTGTGATATTCATGGCGGCTTTAGCGCGACCGTCGAGTACCGGCACTTTGGATTCGCCAATAGTGGTCGCTTTACCCTCCTTAATGGCTGCTTCGATACGTGGAATGTCAAAGACCACTACCCAATCGCGCTCGGCCCGCATCATGTCCGCCAACACGACTCCGCGCTCAGAATTGTAGCAGGTAGAGAAGGCAAAACGACCGGTATAATCGGTGTCCACATTGTCCAGATTGCCATCTACTATCACTTGCCAAGCCACTTCCATCGTCTCCGCATTCAGTGCCGAAAACAGAGTCCAGTAATTTTCTGGCTTATCCAAGTCGCGTCCATCATTGGGCTGTGGAATAATCATCTCCCCATTAGCAAAAACATAACCTGTTTTCGGAGCTTTTTGCAAGCGTAAACCGTGAATGCAGGAAACATTGGGAATGATAGTAATTTTATCCGTTTTCATCACATCGCAACGAATTCTAGCCACGCGGGTATTGGCTTTGTCATTGACAAATAGATAACGCCCGTCATATTTGCCAGCGGTATAGCTCATGTGGATGTGATGAGTATCCCCATTTTGCCATTTTAAACTATCACCAAGGATTCTTTTACTTTCATTAGTCAACCCCCAACCAGTGCCGGAATCTCGGTTAAACACCGGAATGGACATCAGTAAACGCATTGAAGGCACCCCAACAATTCGCACTTCACCGGATTGACCACCGCTCCAAAAGCCGTAATACTCATCTAATTCACCAGGAGGCACATGCGGACTTTGCGCTTCCTTTTTATCCGCTTGTACAGCCTGACTATACATGCCTATTCCCATTCCCCCGGCCGCGGCAGTAGTGCCGACCGCCAGAGAGGCGCCTAAAAATTGTCGCCGGCTAAAACCGGTATTTTCTGGTTCGTTCATAAGTAACATCCTCTCTTCTCTAAAGAATTAAGGAGTCCAAGACTGGTCTTGGACTCCGGTTTTGGACTCCTCAGTGTTTTTTACGCCGTTGAATCAGCGGTGGACACTTATAGGAATCATAATAGGTACTCTGGCAATCCAGACAATAATGACATTCATTGGTATTGATGTCGCCAGTGGGATGAATGGCTTGAATTTCGCATTCATTGGCGCAAATTTGACACGGGTTGCCACAATCTTTACGTCGTTTCAGCCAATAAAACTGTTGCATCCGCGAAGGTATCGCCAACGCGGCGCCCAGTGGACAAAGATAGCGGCAGTAAAATTTGCGCAACGGGATAGCAATCGCTATCAGCAGACTAGCGTAGAGGACAAACGGCCACTCTCGCTTAAAACCCAAAGTGATTACCGTTTTAAATGGCTCCACTTCGCTTAATAATTCAGCATGAGACAATGATTCCAAGGAAATCCCAAACAGTCCCAAAAAAATGATGTACTTAATGGCCCACAGTTTTTCGTGGAGGGTAAAAGGCAATTCCCATTGCCGAAGTTTGAGCCAACGAGCCAAATCGTTAACCAATTCCTGCAAAGCCCCAAAAGGACATAGCCAACCACAGAAGACTCCGCGTCCCCAGAGCAAGGTGGTGACGGCTACAAATCCCCATAATATAAACAACATGGGATCCATCAAAAATAAATCCCAATGAAACCCGTGCATGACCGCATTGCTGAAAGTCAGTACATTGACTATCGACAGTTGTCCCAAGCTGTACCAGCCGATGAATATTAAGGTGTAAGCCAGATAGATTCGCCGGAAGGTATGTAAAAAATGTGGGCGACGCGAGAACCAATCTTGAAAAAACAGTAGTAACAACAAACCCAGCAAGCTGATACCTAGCACGATAATTTGAAATAAGTGCAACCGCCAAATTTCCACCCATAACGGCTCTTCTGGCGTTGTTGACAGCAGAGGGTCGGCACTATTCTCCGAGTCCGTGGTCATCCCGGAAAGAGTGAGCGAGACCGGTAAGACTGGCGGCGGCGGGGGCAAATTCAGGTATTTTGCGGGAGCTTGATAATCGCTACGAAAGCTAGTAAACACACTATCTAAAGGACCCGTTTGGCGACGCACCAGCAATTCTATTTGCCAAATTTGACCGAGGTCAAACTGGTGCCGATCACGAATAATATAAAGAGCTCGTTCAGTAAACGGCGGGGTATTGGGAATCTCACCCAAGTTTTGATAATCTAAATCGCGAAAGGTAATCGTACTTTCACCTTGTTGCAACGTAAAGCGGTCAAAAATACCGCCGCGCACAAAGCCTGAGCCTTTGAACGAATAACGTCCATTGGCAACTACCAGTAGTGCGTGCTCACCGGGTTTCAATTCACTCATTAAAGTTTTATAACGCTCTTCACCCAGTAAATTGCGGCCTATACTAGGAATGTTCAGCACCGCGTAATATAAATCAATGAAAATCTCCTCTTTCTCATTCGGCGTAGCCTGGTCGACATTTTCCGCTACCGTCCCTTGAAATACGGCATCGATCTCCCCGCGGGTAAGTTTCAATTGGCGCACGCCACCATTTTCCAAGAGGGCGGTCCAATCTAATGGCTCAAATAATTCCCTCTTCACACTGGCAGGCGCGATTGGAGTCATCATTTTCGGAGGTCCCTTGACCAGATTCAAAGAATGCGCAACGGCCAAAGCATTGCGCATAATAGTCTGATTCAGCACGATAACTGTGACCGTGGCCCCAGAAATAGCATCCATACTGGTAATGCCGGGCTGTTTAGAAATCCCCACTCGGATTTTTGCGCCGACATGTTTGCCGGTATATTGATCAGCAAATTCAAATAACTTTTGTTCAGGAATACCGACCAACAAAATAGGCTCGTGATGTTCCAAAATTTTCACGCCCGCTAAAGTACCATCCAGTTTCAACCCTAGCAACGCATTGATCGATTTACCAGAATAGGCCGGAATGCGGATGCCGCGGTCAGTTTCTATCGCATAACCTAATAACTCATGGTCGTGAAAAACGGGTAGTGCAATGGTACCAGCGGGAGGCGTACCTAAGCGATTAGCCTCGGGAAAGATTCGCTGAATCACAGTTAAGTTTAATTCCGTCGCCGTTAGCGCATAAACTGGACTGGCAATCAGACTGCATAGTAGAAAAATTAAGGGAACAAACACAGGGATTCCTTAAAAATATTGAAGTAAAGTGAGGATAACATTTTATAATATAGCGAGGGTTTAAGCGAAAATAATTGATTTGTATCAATTTGGAGAGAAATTTGACAATTTTCTGGTAGGTCCGTAGGTCCCTCCAAACCAATTAATTTGTTAAAATTCAATGAGTTATCAAAGCTAAAAGTTTCCTAAACCTTTGAGCTTTAGGAAACTTAGAATCGCCGAGGTTTCCTAAACCTGTGAGGTTTAGGAAACCTAAAACTGGTAAGGTTTAGGAAAGTTAGCACCTGGATTTTAATACCTCCATTAGTTGGTAGGGACTACCTAAGTCTGAGGGATAACACCCCTCGAAGGGGTGTTATCCCTGCTGGTTGGCCAAACTCATGGTGGGACAAATAGGTAAGGATATATAACAGAAAGGTACTAACTTTCCTAAACCTCACCAATATATACCTTGTGTGCAACACCTGTTTTAGTGTGTCAACACCATGGTAAGTACTGAAGCATAAATTTTCTCGTATTTTCTTTCGCCCCTCTCCCTCTGGGAGAGGGGTGAGGGAAAATACCGCAAAATTTCTGCTTCAGTACTTACGCGGAAGACCTGACAGCTTTCAAAAACCTGTCAGGTCTGTGGAATCGCGGACCAGGCTCGGACCTGATAGATTTTCAAAACCTATAAATTAAGTAGGAATATTACTATATTTTTTCATGGTTACCAAACTAAAATTTATCATTCCCCAAAATAAACACTTTACCTAATCTATTGACTTGTGTTAATATTAGAATATTAAAAATTACTAAATTCCATAAAAAGCTGTTATGTTATTATTAATCAAGAGGAAATCCTAATGACCAAGCAACCTACTATAGGTGAAAGCCTACGTAGTCAAGGGATTAGTCGTCGTGAATTTATGAAATTTTGCACCACCGCGGCCTCTCTCATGGCCATATCGCCAGCGCTGATTCCTCAATTGGCTAAAGCCTTGGAAAATACTCCGCGACAATCGGTTATTTGGCTGTCATTTCAAGAATGTACAGGATGTACTGAATCATTAACTCGTTCTCATGCGCCAAATTTAGAAAGTTTAATTTTCAATACTATTTCATTAGATTATCATCATACTTTACAAGCGGCTTCTGGGGAAGCGGCCGAGTTAGCACGCGCCGAAGCGATGAAGGCCAATAACGGCAAATATTTACTGGTGGTAGATGGCTCCATTCCGCTGGCTAATCCTGGCTATTCTACCATTGCAGGGATGAGTAATAAAGACATCTTGTTAGAAGTGGCTCAAGGGGCCAAAGCCGTGATTGCGGTAGGTACTTGTGCGGCTTTTGGCGGATTACCTAAAGCGGCCCCCAATCCCACTGGCGCGGTAGCGGTACAAGATTTAATTACCGATAAACCTATTGTGAATGTTCCAGGGTGTCCTCCGATTCCCATTGTGATTTCCAGTGTGATCGCACATTATGTCACTTTTGGGGTGTTACCCCAATTAGATGGTTTAAAGCGTCCTTTATCGTTTTTTGGGCAAAATATCCATGACCGGTGTTATCGTCGTCCGTTTTATGAACGTGGTTGGTTTGCTGAAAGTTTTGATGATGAAGGTGCAAAACAGGGTTGGTGCTTATACAAACTAGGTTGTAAAGGCCCGGTGACTTATAATGCGTGTGCTATTTTTAAATGGAATGATGCGGTCAGTTTTCCCATTGAAGCCGGTCATGGTTGCCTGGGATGTTCGGAACCAGATTTTTGGGATGCTGGCGGTTTTTATCAAGCCCTATCGGTCCCCCTCACTGGTACTGCTACGGCCGTAAGCTATGCAATGGTTGGGGGCGCGGCCCTCGGCGTAGTTGGAGGTTTGCTGAATCGGCAGAAAAAATCCGAAGCCAAGCAACACCATGAAGTGGTAAGCATAGCAGATTTAAAACGAACATAAACGATGATTGATTTGAGTGATTTGAGTGATTTGAGGAACCTGATATGAATTATACCGAGTTTTTACTGTGGGTCCGTGGGCCTGCGTTTCATTTTGCTACCGCAATTTTGGTGTTAGGTCTCACCTTGCGATTCCTAGAAATGTTGTTCTTAGGCTCCCCGCGTCAATATGCGGCAGTGCGTAGCAACGGGATCGCCGGGGGTATTCGCACCGTGATTAGCCGCTTTGCGCCACCGGAACCGGGCGTATTTCAACGTTCCTGGTTTATTATCGTGGCAGGTTATCTGTTCCATTTAGGATTTTTCATTAGTTTTTTCTTATTTGCGCCGCATATTATTTTGCTAAAATCACTGTTAGGCGTGAGTTGGCCTGGTTTACCTGCGCCAGTTATCAATATTATCACCATTATCAGTCTGTTTGCCATGATCACTTTACTCATTAATCGATGGTATTATCCGGTCTTACGGTTTTTATCAGATTTTGAGGACTATTTAAGTTGGACCCTGGCATTTTTACCCCTATTTACGGGCTATTTGGCGTTTCATCATATCTGGTTACCTTATCCCTTGATGTTAGCGTTACATATCCTCAGTGTAGAGATTTTGATGATAGTGTTACCGTTTACTAAATTAATACACACCTTCACTTTTATCATTGCCCGTTGGACTAATGGTGCCCGCGCCGCCCAAAAAGGAGTACAAGTATGAGTGCAGCGACTTTTGCCCGTGGTTATCAAGCGTTAAAAGAAAATATCGATATCAGTATTGCCGCCTATTTCCAAAGTTGTGTACATTGTGGCATGTGTGCGGATGCTTGCTTGTTTTATACCGAAACCAACGATCCAAAATACACACCGATTCACAAACTGGCACCGTTACGGAAAGTTTGGGAGCAAGAATATACCTTGCTAGGTCGTCTAAAAGTCTGGTTAGGATTAGCGCAACCACTTAAGGATGAGGAGTTGGCGGAATGGAAAGAATACATTTATGACAGTTGTACTTTATGCGGACGTTGCTCGATGGTATGTCCCGTCGGTAACGATTTGGTTTACATGATTCGCAAAGCGCGTGAAGGCATGGCCGCCGCCGGTCATGCTCCAGCGGGATTAATTGGGGCCACTACTCGTGCCATTCAAATCGGTAGTCCCATGGGACTCAAATGGCTAGCGTTGCAAACTCAAATCAAACATGTTGAAAACGATACCGGCTTAACCATTCCAATTGACCAGGTAGGCGCTGAGTTTTTGGTACTGATGTCTGCTATGGAAATTATCAATTTTCCTGAATATTTGGCAGCGGTGGCCAAAATTATGAAGCATGTAGGTAAAACCTGGACCATTTCCACGGAAGCGTTTGAAGCAACTAACAGTGGGATTCAAATTGGAGCTTCTGATATTGCCAAAGAGTTAGTCAGTCGTATCGTGAAAGCGGCTGAAAAATTGCAAGTTAAAACTGTTATCAGCCCCGAATGTGGACATGCTTATATGGCTATTCGTTGGGAAGGGCCTAATTTAATGGGGCGTTACTTTAAATTCCAAGTGAAGCATATTTTGGAAGTGTTAGATGAGTTTCGTGATCAAGGCAAACTCAAAACCGACGGAATTTTCGAAACCGCCCGTTTAACCTATCATGACCCCTGCCAAATTGCCCGCCGCGGTGGAGTCATTGAACAACCACGTAACCTGCTTAAATTGATAGCCAGGAATTTTGTGGAAATGGCGGACCATGGCAAAATGAACTGGTGTTGTGGCGGCGGCGGTGGGGTCAGTGCCATTGATGAAGCACATGAGTTACGCACCAAAGTGTTTAATCGTAAAAAGAACCAATTACAAGAATTGAAAGTAGAAAAATTGGTGACCGCTTGTGCCAATTGTCGTATTATCATAGAGGAAGGGTTTGAAGCTTATCAGATGGAATTGCCCATCATCGGCTTGACTGAAATGGTGGCAGAGCATCTGGTAGAGAAATAAACCACGCCCAACCACCCACTACCTTTCCTTCTTCTCGTTTCCACGCGCCGGTGTGGAGGTAAGGGATAACACCCCTCGAAGGGGTGTTATCCCTAGCTTTCTGCATAATAACTAGCTTTCTGCATAATAACTTGGTAAACTAAAACTATGCCACTGAACAATATCCCCATCCAAATCAAATCAAAAATCTCCTTGGGTACCTTACTGCCTTTACTCCATGAAATTCGTCATGCGTTGACCAGGTTACTTCATCAGAAGGAAGAAACTGCCATTGATTTACGTAATTTTCCCCTGTCACAGCAGGATAAGCAAACATTATTTCAGGTACTTGGAAAAGGAGAAATTCAAGCCGAATTAACAGCGTTAGGGCGCAGTTTGATTTGGGAAACCCGGTTACCAGGCTTATGGGTAGTAGAGCACTATAACTCTGACGAAATCTTGTTAAGTCAATCGCTGGAAATTACTGGTATCCCTTCCATTTTAACAGCACCGCCAGAGGATATACAACAAGGTTTAGAACAATTACAAGATTGGTTGAAGGAGGAGAAAATCCTATAAAGGAAAATACTTATGTACACTAATTTAACCACTGATAATTATTTATGGAATAAGAGAATCAGTCGTCGTCACTTTATCAAATTTTGTACGACCATAGCTTCTTTACTGGCATTACCTCCCACGATGATACCTAGAATTGTGCACGCATTAGAGACGGCACCTCGATTGCCCGTCTTATGGTTATCGTTTCAAAATTGTACCGGATGTTCCGAATCATTTTTACGCGCCCATACCTCTTCCGTCGAAGAACTCATTTTTAACCAAATTTCACTCGATTATCATCACAATTTACAAGCGGCCGCAGGAGAAACCGCGGAACAAATCTTGGCTACCGCCAGAGAGACTCATCTGGGTGAATACGTGTTAATTGTAGAAGGCTCCTTATCACTGGCTCACCCTGGCTATTCCACCACTGCGGGCGAAAGTGAGGTCGAAATTTTCCAGCGCTTTGCGCAAGATGCCAAGGCGATTATAGCGGTGGGTACCTGCGCCTCCTTTGGCGGCATTCCCTATGCGTTGCCTAATCCAACAGGAGCAGTTTCTTTGCCAGAATTAGTGGCGAATAAACCGCTGATCAATGTACCAGGTTGTCCACCTATTCCTGTGGTGATTACCAGTATTTTGGTTCATTTAATTACTTTTGGCGTATTTCCAGAAATGGACACGTTAAAACGGCCGGTTTCATTTTATGGTGAGACCGTGCATAAAAAATGTTCGCGGCGACAATTTTTCAATGACGGCTTATTTGCAGAAACTTTCGGTGATAATGGGGCCAAACAAGGCTGGTGTTTATTTAAATTAGGTTGTAAAGGCACCTTGACACATAATGCTTGTGCGACGATAAAATGGAATGAGAGCACCAGTTTTCCGATTGAATCGGGGCACGGTTGTTTGGGTTGTGCCGAGCCGAATTTTTGGGATAATGGTCGCTTTTATCGTGCCTTAACCGCGGCTACTGAGCCGGTTATTTTGCCCTATTTGGGAAAAGCGAATGCCATCAATTCAACGGGACAATTTTTAGCCACGGCCACCACTTTTGCCGGCGGTATTGCCCTAACCAACGAAGGTGAGACGCAATTCCAACCTAATCTGACACTACGTTTATCTCGTATGGTCGCCATTCATGGTACTATCAAAGTTGAGCCCGCACATATTGGTCAAGCTGCTGATTTGGTAGTGTTTGCGGCTTATCGTCCATTATTCGCCCCCGCTAATTTATCACCTTTGTACTTTTTATTAGATGCCAAGGATAATATTTTGCCTTGGAATCGAGAAAACATGATTGATTTGGTGCCGTTTCGACAAACCACTTTAAACGCCGAGCAGGAAGTGCTCATGTATGAAGGGCAATTTATCGCCACCGGCTCACTGGAAGTCTATTTTGGGTATCGTTTATCTGAAGGCACGGTGGTGACTAACTCGAAAGCGATTAAGATTATGATTACTGAATAATTCACTTTACATACGGTTAACTCAACCACCCCCAACCCCTCCTTGGTAAGGAGGGGAGTACGCACTACCGGCACCGTCAGGATCCCCCCTCCTTACCAAGGTGGGGCAGGATACTCCCCTCCTTACCAAGGAGGCGGTGGTGGTGCGTGGGACGCACCCTACCCAATAAATCTCAGGAGAATATCAATGACTCGTCTAGTTGTAGATCCGATTACTCGAATTGAAGGTCATTTACGAATTGAAGCGCAAATGGATGATGCGAATAAAACAATTACCGCTGCCTACTCGTCAGGGACGATGGTACGTGGCATTGAAGTGATTTTACGTGGCCGGGACCCACGAGATGCGTGGGCCTTTGCGCAACGGATTTGTGGGGTATGTACGGTGGTGCATGGCCTGGCTTCGGTACGCGCCGTGGAAGATGCGTTAAAATATAAAATTCCACCCAATGCGCAACTGATTCGTAATTTGATGATTGGCGCTCAATATATACATGACCATGTGATGCACTTTTATCATCTTCATGCCTTAGACTGGGTGGATGTAGTATCGGCGTTAAGTGCAGACCCCAAAGCCACCTCCGAGTTAGCTCAATCTTTGAGCAGTTATCCGAAATCTTCGCCTGGCTACTTTGCGGATATGCAAAAGAAGTTGAAAACTTTTGTTGAATCAGGACAATTAGGAATCTTTGCGCAAGGCTATTGGGGACATCCTGCTTACAAATTGCCTCCAGAGGCGAATTTAATGGCGGTTTCTCATTACTTGGAAGCCTTAACTTGGCAACGCGAAGTGGCCAAATTACATGCCATTTTTGGCGGCAAAAATCCCCACCCGAATTTTTTAGTAGGCGGTGTGCCTTGTGCGATTGATTTAAATTCTGATTCCGCACTCAATGCCAAGCGATTAGCGCAAGTACAGGATATTATTGGTTTAATGCGTGATTTTGTGGACCAAGTTTATCTACCCGATACGTTGGCAATTGCCAGTTTTTATAAAGAGTGGGGTAGCCAAGGCGAAGGACTAGGGAATTTTTTAACTTATGGTGATTTTCCGACCACTGGATTGGATGACCCAACCACTTTCTTAGTGCCGGCCGGAGTCATTCTGAACCGTGATTTGTCGGTCACTTATCCCATAGATCTGAATGCGCCGGAGCAAATTCAAGAATATGTAACTCACTCCTGGTATGACTACAGTTCGGGGAAAGACCAAGGTTTACATCCTTATCAAGGAGAAACACAGTTAAATTACACAGGACCTACGCCTCCATATAAACAATTGGAAGTCGAAAAAGAATATTCTTGGTTAAAATCGCCACGCTGGATCGGGCCTGATGGTAAAATGTATGCAGTGGAAGTGGGACCATTAGCACGAGTATTGATGATGTATGCCAAAGGTCAACCACAAGCCAAAGAATTGGTGGATTCCATGTTAAGTAAATTAAACCTGCCCATTTCGGCTCTTTATTCCACTTTAGGGCGCACGGCGGCACGGACTTTAGAGACTAAAATGATTGCGGATTTAATGCCCACCTGGTATGATAATTTGATAGCTAACATCAAGGCGGGAGATACGATAACCTTCAATGAAACTTTATGGGACCCCTCTAGCTGGCCCCAACGGGCCCAAGGGGTAGGTTACATGGAAGCACCGCGAGGCGGGTTAGCGCATTGGATTGTGATTGAGAATGGTAAAATTGCCAATTATCAAGCGGTGGTGCCGAGCACTTGGAATGCGGGGCCGCGGGATGCACAAGGTCAAGCCGGGGCGTATGAAGCGGCATTACAAGGTCAGGTCATCGAAAAGCCGGAACAACCTATTGAAATTTTACGCACGATTCACAGTTTTGACCCGTGTATTGCTTGTGCAGTGCATTTGACTGATGTAAAAGGTGAAGAAGTATTAAAAGTGAAGGTGTGTTAAAATAGTTAGCCTCCCCTAGGTGAGGAGGCATCTCACCTCATCTTACCCCAAACCAGATGCCATGAATTCGAAACATCTGCCGGAGTTCAAATCATTTCTGGAGTCCAAATCTTCAGATTTGGAAATGTAGCTTCCCGCCGCCAACTATATTTCCAAATCTAAAGATTTGGACTCCAATCCAGCGTGTCCAAATCTGAAGGTTGGGGACTACCGGGTGCCGTGCGTCCCAGACTGGCATTCTCACGTTGAGCGTGGGAACGAGAAGAAACCTATTTATGTACATAGAGTAGAGCAGCCTTAGCCAGGCGGGGCCGCAATGCCATTAAGTTAAGCGGTGTTGGAGTCCAAAGCTTCAGCTTTGGACAAGACTGGTTTAAGGTAAGATGGCGTTGCCAAAGCTGAAGCTTTGGACTCCAACGCCGTAACTTTAGCTTAACTTAATGGCATTGAGGCGAGGCAGGGGGTGATTGAGTTGGCAGTGCGTAAGGTGACTAAAATAAGATTTCCTAAATTTTGATGAACTTAAACTGTTTATGATGCGACGTTCAGATTTTTTCTATTCACTCCCTGAAACTCTCATTGCTCAATATCCAAATGATTCTAGGAGCGGTAGTCGTTTGTTGGTGGTGGATTCAGAGAGCGAGAGTTATCGAGATTTGGTATTTACTGATTTTCCTTCGTTGTTACGTCCAGACGATTTGTTAGTATTTAATGATACTCGGGTCATGCCGGCGCGGTTATTTGGACACAAACCCACGGGCGGTAAAGTAGAAATTTTAGTGGAGCGAGTATTGGATGAGCGACGAGTATTGGCACAAATTCGTGCCAGTAAAACACCGTCGGTGCCTTCTCAATTATTATTGGAAGGTGCCGTGCGGGTGACGGTATTGCAACGAGTGGAGCATTTTTTCGAGTTGCAATTTGAAGATAGTCGCAGTGTTTATGAGATTTTGCAAGCGATTGGTCATATCCCGTTACCGCCTTATATCAAACGGTTGGATACCGTTTTTGATGTCAATCGTTATCAAACGGTTTATGCTCGCCACTTAGGCGCGGTAGCGGCACCGACGGCGGGATTACATTTTGATGAGGCGATGTTGGAGCAATTGCGGCATCTGGGAATTGCGACCGCTTATGTGACATTACACGTAGGCGCGGGTACGTTTGTGCCAGTGCGAGAGGAAAATATTAGTGAACATATTATGCACGCCGAAGCGGTGACGGTGTCAACGGCGGTGTGTCAGCAGATACAAGCGACGCGGCAACGGGGAGGACGAGTGGTGGCGGTGGGGACCACGACGGTGCGAGCGTTGGAAGCGGCTTCGGCCAGTGGCGAAATTCAACCCTTCAGTGGTGAGACTCGAATTTTTATTACCCCTGGCTATCAATTTCGTAGCGTGGATGCGTTGTTGACCAATTTTCATTTGCCGGAGTCGACGTTGTTGATGTTAGTCTGTGCGTTTAGTGGATATGATAAAGTGATGGCGGCTTATTCTTATGCCGTGGCTCAACAATATCGGTTTTTCAGTTATGGGGATGCGATGTGGTTGAGTCGGCAACTGACGACAAATAAGATTTGACAACTTTGCGCATAACCACCCCCGGCCCCTCCTTGTTAAGGCGGGGAGTCTGGCTGTAATCAGGTACCACTCCTCTTTCTCCCCTCCCTTAATAAGGAGGGGTTGGGGGTGGTTGACGGTGAATTGTCAAATCAGAGTTTTTCCGCTGCGGTATAAGTTTGGGCATCTACTGCTGCGACTGCGCTTAAATTGATAACCCCGCGGGTACTCACAATTCGACTAAAAATATGAACCGGTTTTTGCATTCCCAACAAAATTGGACCGACTAAGACGGCATCCGCCAGTGATTTTAACGTGTTAAAAGTGATATTGGCGGCATCTTGATTGGGCATAATCAACAAATTCGCTTCTCCTTTGAGTTTCGACTTCGGATAAATTCGTTGACGATTCGTTTCTAGTAACGCTGAATCGCTTTGCATTTCACCATCACATTCTAATTCTGGCATTTTTTGCTGAATTATCTTTAAAGCGTTTCGCATTTTGATGGCCGAAGGATTGTCGGTGCTACCAAAGTTAGAATGGCACACCAGTGCTACTTTGGGCGTGATGCCAAAGCGCATCATTTCTTTAGCGGCTAATATCGTAATTTCCGCCGTCCGACTGGCGTCCGGGTCATAATTGACATAAGCATCCGCAATAAAATAAGTGCCCTTGTCTAAAATTAACATTTGCATCGAAGCCGGTCCCGATACGCCTTCTCGTAAACCAATAATCTCCACCGCATGATGTAGATGCTCTTTAAACGTGCCCACGGGACCTGCCACTAAGGCTTCCGCTACCCCGCGTTTGAGCAGTAACGAAGCTAACACCATGGTGTCACTGCGGATTCGCAATTCGGCTTCCGCTGGCCAAACTCCGCGCCGACCCATCAAATCGTGATACTCTTCTATTAACTCGGGACGCTTGGCGACGTAACTTTCGGGGTCAATTAATTCAAAATCGACATCGGGACGAATATGTAAACGTAATTGTTTAATGCGCTCCCGGACAATTTTATGTCGTCCCACGATAATTGGTTTCACGCAGTTTTCATCAATGAGCACTTCCACCGCCCGTAAAATTCGGCGGTCTTCGCCTTCGGGATAAATAATGCGACGGGGGTCATGTTTGGCGCGGTTGAAAATTGCTTTCATAATGTGCGCCGAGCGAAACATGTATTGCGCTAATGATTCTTTATACACCTCAAAATCTTTAATTGGACGACGGGCCACCCCGCTGTCCATGGCTGCTTTAGCGATGGCGGGCGGAATTGCGGTAATCAATCGCGGGTCAAAGGGTTTGGGAATAATATAGTCAGGACCAAAAGTGAGTTGTTGTCCCCCATACGCCGCGTCTAACACTTCCGACGCTTCGACGGCGGCTAACCCGGTGTCGGTCGTGGTAATTAAATTAGCCAGTGCCCGGACTCCCGCTAAACGCATGGCTTTATTGATTTGGGTAGCACCGACATCCAACGCGCCCCGGAAAATAAAAGGAAAACATAGGACATTATTCACTTGATTGGGATAATCGGAGCGACCCGTGGCAATAATCGCGTTGGGGCGTACTCTACGTGCCTCCTCTGGCATAATTTCGGGGGTGGGATTGGCCAATGCTAAAATCAGGGGACGTTCGACCATTTTCGCCACCATTTCTGGTTTCAACACCCCACCCGCGGATAATCCTAAAAAAATATCTGCATTTTCAATAGCATCACTTAAAGTACGCGCCTCGGTAGCCACCGCATAAACGGCTTTATAGGGATCCATCAGTTGCTCGCGACCCTGATAAACCACGCCTTCAAGGTCGGTGACAATTACTTTTGATTTCGATAAGCCTAAATCCACGAGGAGGTTTAAACAAGCCAGGGCGGCGGCACCCGCGCCGGAACAAACTAATTTGACTTGGCTAATCTCTTTGTTAAGTAGGCGCAAACCATTTAATATGGCAGCACTGACACAAATCGCGGTGCCATGTTGGTCATCGTGGAAAACCGGAATATCTAAGCGTTGCTGGAGCTTTTCTTCAACGATGAAACATTCTGGGGCTTTGATGTCCTCCAAATTAATGGCGCCAAAAGTCGGCTCTAAGCCAGCAATAATGTCAACTAATTTGTCAGGATCAGTTTCATTGATTTCAATATCAAAGACATCAATACCAGCAAATTTTTTAAATAACACTGCCTTTCCTTCCATCACTGGCTTGGCGGCCAAGGGGCCAATTGCGCCCAAACCGAGTACCGCGGTGCCATTAGTAATCACGGCCACGAGATTTCCGCGGGCGGTTAAACTGGCGACTTCTTTGGGATCGCGTACAATTTCTCGACATGCCGCCGCCACGCCGGGGGAATATGCTAACGCGAGATCACGTTGGTTTGCTAACGGTTTAGTGGCTTGTATTGCCAGTTTTCCAGGTTGTGGGAACCGATGATAATAGAGAGCCGCTTCGCTTAAGTCATCAGGCATTGAAATTATCCTCATTGATTAGGTTATGGTAATAAATAATAATAAGTACGGAAGCAGAAATTTTCTGGTATTTTCTTTCGCCCCTCGCCCTCTGGGAGAGGGGTCGGGGGTGAGGGAAAATACCGCAGAATTTATGCTTCAGTACTTAAATGATGTCTGAATCAAAAATCAGTACCATTTAAAAAGTATCTCCAGTCAGTTGTAAAATTTATTTTAACGGGTTATGCTTAACTGGCTTAACCGATGAAAAGATGAAATTTTTTAAGGATTAAGCAGGTTTGATGCCATTTTACTTGGAGAGTTTATCATGCGTAGAAGACTGTATTTTATGTTACCCGATATTGCACATTGCAAACAATTGGTGGCAGAATTACAAAAGGTAAATATTTCTCAACAAGATATTCATGTCGTGGCCCGTCACGATATTCCCTTAGATGGGCTACACCAAGCCTCAGCTTTGCAAAAGACCGAATTATTACACGGTTTAGAGTTAGGTGCCGGGGTAGGTGGAATCGCAGGAATGCTGGCAGGATTATTAGCGGTCGTGTTTCCCCCTGCGGGAGTGGTCCTGGGAGGGGGGGCCGCGATTTTGGCCACGACGGTAGTGGGAGCGAGTTTTGGTAGTTTGGTTTCAGCGTTAATAGCGCGTGATATTCCCAACCATGAATTAAAAGATTTCCAACTCCGAGTCGCACTGGGGGAAATTTTGTTAATTCTGGACATTCCAACTCCATTACTAGACCAGATAATGAATCTGATTAAAACGACTCATCCAGAGGCACAAATAGGTATTATCAAATCGATGTTAGCTACTAAACCATTGGTGGCTGCTACTTCTTGAGTAGTGCCCTCACCGCCGGCACCTCTCTCGGAGAGAGGATGGCCTGCTGGTACCTCACGGCCTACCATATTTTCTAGTTTCGCGTTTTCGCGTTTCCAGACGGGCGTGTGGGAACGAAATAAACGAGATAACAACGTTAGCTTTCCTAAGCCTCGAAGGCTTAGGAAAGCTGGTGTCAACGTTAGCTTTCCTAAGCCTCGAAGGCTTAGGAAAGCTGGTATCACCCAGATTTCAAGACTTCCAAATATTGAATCTTCATCCCTATAAACTGTGCTATGACTAACACCATTTTAGTTATTAATGCTGGTTCCTCCAGTATAAAATGTTCCCTCTTTGCCACGCCAGCCGCTTCTGGCTTACCTTTAACCATGGCCTACCATGCTGATATTACGGGTATCGGTACTCAACCACGAATAGTGGCCAAGGACGCGAATGGCAATCGTTTAATTCAACAAGAATTAGGGCCGGCGGCCAACCATGAAAAGGCTTTGGCGGTGCTACTGGAGTGGTTAGAAACCACGGAAGCCGGTTTAAATCTAGTTGCGGTGGGACATCGAGTCGTCCATGGCGGCACGATATTTACCGCCCCCGTTTGCCTCACCACGGACATTTTTCAGCAATTAGAACAACTGATTCCTTTGGCACCATTACATCAACCGCATAATTTAGCCCCGATCAAAACGTTAACTCAATTGAAACCCGCCTTGACACAAGTCGCTTGTTTTGACACCGCGTTTCATACTACCCAACCGGCGGTGGCACAAACCTTTGCCTTGCCGCGAACTTTGACGGCGCAAGGCATCAAACGTTATGGTTTTCATGGCTTGTCTTATGAATACATCGTGCAGAGCCTGCCGAATTACTTTGAGCGGGTGCCGCCACGACTTATCGTGGCGCATTTAGGGAATGGTGCCAGCCTGGCGGCTATTAAAAATGGCCGTAGCGTGGCAACCACGATGGGATTGACGGCCCTAGATGGCTTACCGATGGGGACGCGCTGTGGGGCAATTGACCCTGGGGTACTTTTGTATTTATTAAACCATGGCTACTGCGTCGATACTCTGCAACACTTGCTGTATCACCAATCAGGACTGTTAGGCGTTTCTGGAATCAGTAATGATATGCAGCAATTATTAAACAATCCTTCGCCGCCGGCGGCCGAAGCTATTGATTTATTTATTTATCGTTTAAAACAAGAAATTGGGTCGTTGGCGGCAGTATTAGGAGGATTGGATGCGTTAATTTTTACTGCGGGAATTGGCCAACATGCCGCAACCATTCGTGCTAGAGTTGCTACCGAGACCGCTTGGTTGGGAATTAAATTAGATGAGGAAGCGAATCAGCGCCATGGACCGCAAATTAGTGCGGCCGAAAGTCAAGTTTCGGTCTGGGTGATTCCTACCGATGAAGAGCAGATGATTGCCAAACATACTTATGCTTTGACCAAGATTTGACAACTTTAAAAAAGTTGTCAAATCTCCAACAGCCAACGGATACTACTATAAGTAGAATTAATCCGGGATTGACGCACTGAGCAACGCCATTTTCCGACCAAGATTTGATAACTTTCAACAAGTTGTCAAATCTCGAATGAAGCCAAGAGATTTCCCGAAACCGCTAAAAATAAACGGTTGGGGAAAAACTACGCAAATTTTTCGAAACCTCAATTAACTTTTCCGTATTTACGACGGAATTTGTCTATACGACCTGCGGTATCAACAATCTTTTGTTTACCAGTATAAAAAGGATGGCAAGCGGAACAAACTTCCAAATGCAGGTCTTTACTAGCAGTAGAGCGGGTTTTAAAAACATTGCCACAACTGCAAGTGACTGTGATTTCGTTGTAGGTGGGATGAATATTAGGTTTCATAATGGCAAAATCTCTGTCTCTCTAAAGGTGATTTCGGACGCGGGCGGTATTTTACTAGATATTAGTTTTTATCGCAAGAATTAAATTTAGAAATGTATATTTTTCAAATTTTCTAGCAAAGGCTATACCATGAAAGTGTAATCAAATAGGGCATTAGGTAAGATTTAGCAAATTTTATTACTTAATTTTAATAGTGTTTTATCACAATTTTTCACTAAAATAAAAGGGGTACCTCAAAACCCGGCCCCTCCCTGGTAAGGCGGGGAGTACACACGCCCGGAGTCGCCAGGGATACTCCCCTTAGCAAGGAGGGTTCCCTCCGTGGTGGTTGCCTTAAAAGTGCGTAAGATTAGTGAGTTAACGGTCAGTTTCCTAAACCTTCGAGGTTTAGGAAACTTAGAACCGCCGAGGTTTAGGAGGCTTGGAACCGCCGAGGTTTCCTCAACCGGTGAGATTTAGGAAACCTAAACCTGGTAAGGTTTGGGAAAGTTAGCAGTTAGATTTTAATACCTTCATTAATGGGTAGGGACTACCAGAGAAGTAGTCTTCTTGGAGTTAGAACGGGAATTGCCATTTATACTACTTTTGTATATGGAGCAGAAATTGCTGTCATTATTTATATAATAAATACACTTAATAAAAATTATTAATAATTCAGTGGATTTGTTAATATGAGTACATCGTTATAAAAAATTGTATAAGAACTGTTAGCGCTAAATTTAAATAATTATTAAATAATTATTTGATTTTAATTAAGTTTAAAGAAATGATTCAACTTCTGATAGATTTAAGAGGTCTTGCAATCATAAAACCATCTTCATATCATAGTAAATGATAATAATCAATAAACGGGAATATTTAAACTCTTGTAGAGGTAAATTTCAATGATTGATACTGATGGCTATAGACAAAATGTAGGAATTATTTTAGCCAATTCAGCAGGAAACGTATTATGGGCCAAGCGAGTTGGGCAGGATGCCTGGCAGTTTCCCCAAGGTGGCATTAAAGCGCATGAAACTCCAAAACAAGCCTTGTGGCGCGAGCTACATGAAGAATTGGGTTTAACCATTAAACAAGTAAAAATTTTGGGTGCTACTGAAGGCTGGTTACGGTATCGTTTGCCTAGTCATTTAATACGTTATCACCAACGCCCTTTATGTATTGGACAAAAACAAATCTGGTATTTATTGTGCCTTTATGGGAAGGAGAGTAAGATTCGTTTTGACGAAAGTGAATCTCCAGAATTTGACCAATGGCGATGGGTAAATTATTGGTATCCTTTGAATGAAGTCGTTTATTTTAAGTATAAAGTGTATGAAACGGCTTTAAAGGAGCTGCAACCTTTGTTACAACGTCAAACACCATTGGCACCAAAAATTCACTATCACATACAGTAAGAGTAATTGAATTAAATGAATGATACTGATGATATCGATAGGGGTTGGTCCTGGCGATACTAGGGAAGAATGTTATTCTCTCCGTGATTTCTTCCTTAGAGCAATACCATTGCCGTCAGGGCTTACGCACTACGGATGATGAATCGTTGTAAATTTGACAGTTTTCGAAAAGTTGTCAAATCCTAAAACCGTTGGTTGTAGATTTGACAACTTTTGAAAAGTTGTCAAATCTTGAAACCGACTAGCCAATTAACCAAATTTGACTATATACTAACTAAAAATATTTTAATGTTTTTCATCTGAATTTAAAATAATAAGGATTTTAGGATGGACTCACCTATTGTTGTAGCTATTTTAGTGTTTTTAAGCATTTATTTTGTATTTTTGCTGATTCGTTTATTATCTGATATGATTATTGTCGGTATTGCGCTATCCAGTGCTATATTGGCTTATAATATAAAAGGGCATTATTCAGAATTTCTTTCCGTTTTGCAAGAATCACCTTTTTTAACTCTGTTTGGCGTAAACTTACCCACACAACCAGATACCAGTGCAATTTACTTAATTGCCATTTTTATTATTCTGATAGCAATTTTATTCTGTCTGCCTTTTTTACCTTTTTCTGCCACTTATCGCTACATGCTAGGTGTGGAAAAACCATTGTTTAGTGAGCAGGCTAAAGTGAGAGGGTGGATTTTGGAAGAATTGGAGCGTAATCGTTACGATGATCGTGGCAGTGATGAGGAGCCGACCGCTAAATCATGAAAACCGTGAGTATCATTGATTATGGGATGAGTAATCTCCATTCCGTTAGCAAAGCGTTGGAACATATCGCGGGGAATGATTGGCAGGTGCAAGTGAGTGCCCAGCCGGAGGTCATTTTGAAAGCTGACAAGGTAGTATTTCCAGGTCAGGGCGCGATTGGTAACTGCATGGAGTTATTAAATCAAACGGGTTTGAGTGAAGTGATTGAGCACGCCTTAATCTCGAAGCCGTTTTTGGGTATTTGTTTAGGCTTACAAACGCTATTGACTCAGAGTGAGGAAAGTGGAGGGACGACCGGTTTTAATTGGATTACCGGTCAAGTGCGCCGGTTTACGGAGCCATTGCTGGACCCCGTTACTGGGGAGCGTCTGAAAATCCCGCACATGGGTTGGAATCAAGTGCATTTCACTGATTCGCATCATCCTTTTTGGCAATCGGTGGCCGATAATTCACGATTTTATTTCGTACATAGTTATTATGTCGTCCCCGAAGATGATTCCGTGATTGCGGCCACGACTCTTTATGGCGGAATTGATTTCACTTCGGCGGTGATACGAGACAATGTGGTGGCAGTGCAATTTCATCCGGAAAAAAGTCAACGTGCGGGCTTGACTTTATTGAAAAATTTTTTGGCTTGGTAAGAACGATAAGAACGATTTGACCACTCATTTAGACCATCAGCAATTAGGTCTTCCCGCGTTGGGCTAGGTGGTGAGGTTTTAATCTCAATGCCATTAAGTTAAGCTGAGTTGGAGTCCAAAGCTTCAGCTTTGGACGAGATGGGTCAAGGTGAGACGGCGTTGCCAAAGCTGAAGCGTTGGACTCCAACGCCGTAACATTCCTTAACTTAATGGCATTGAGGACTACCCTTAGACCGCAGTAATTCGAGAATTGACAACTTTTAACAAGTTGTCAAATTTGCCTCAATTCGAGAGTTGACAATTTTTTAAAATCTGTTTTAGAAACTTTTCCGCCACCAATGATACGAATCAACATTAATTCGGCGTAATTAATATCATTGAGTGGCTGATTTTTTCTGTAAAAAATACCAATAGGACCTTATACGATTAGCTAGTGGTGTAAATCATAATGATTTTTAATTAAAATTTAATAGAAATTTTTGACTCCAAACAGTTTTTAAAACATGGCTACATTTCCATCACTATTTTGCTATACTAAACTTAATTAGGGAAACGTTAATCTATTATAACAATATAACCTAAAAAACTGTTATTTTTAATACTCAAATCAGTTTCTCCATAAAATACATAAGTTAACAAACCATCTAATACCATGTTTCCTAACAGATTGTGATTATAATTGCTGGTTAAACCTGAGCAAATTTTTTTTGAACTGATGATTAAACACTTATGAAAAATCAAATTTTATTTAAAAAACTGGCTTTTCTACTTTTTGGAATGTGGTTAGTGAGCCATTTTTCTGTCGTATACGCAGGGGATTGTGCCATTGCTGATCCTGCTAAAGCCGCCGACTGGAAAGCCTGCGAAGGTAAAACCGTAAAAGTCAAAGGAGCCCGCGCCACCATGGATGACGTTCCTCCTGCTTATTCGGAAGCCGATCCCAGCCTTTCCGGTGGCAAAGGGTTTCAAGATTACATGAGCTTTGATGATGAAACTTATGTTATTGTGCGCACTGCGACCTCAGTAGATTGTCCAGAGGAGATGGAAGCACAAGGCACCCTGAAATATCATGACCTCAAAGGTGAAAAAGAAAAAGTACGAGTCATCGAAGACTCTAAGGTGACTTGTAAATAAAAAATATTAGTAGCAACGGTAGTTTTATTTAAGTTTTAAATTTAAGAATATTTAAAGATTTTAAAGTGTTAGAATTAAACTCAATCGTACCGATTCAAGGACCAGAAGTGCATTACATTCTGTATGGAAGAGAAATTGGTAGTACCTCACGACGGCTCTCAAACATTTAACCAAACAATTTTAAGGAGAAATTTATTCAACATGTTTAAACTAAAATCAACGTCAGTTTCAGTGGGAATAGCCTTATTCTGGCAAGTCACTGCTCCGGTTTTTGCTCAAGATTACGGCCTGTTACTGGGTCTGCGACAAGGTGGTAATTACAATGCGATGGTTCAACTGTCAGCCGAAGAAGGACCGCGCCAGGAAAGCAAAGAAGACGTGATGGATGACTCTGCCACTTATCGTACTCTTTGGTTGCGTACTCAAGAAGGTAAACTCAAACTGACCGCGGAAAAAACCAGCTTGTTAGTGCCAGGTGAGGAAGGATTTTGGCGAATCGATGTCAAACATAGTGTGTATAACGACTACAATGAAGATTTTGTCTGGGTCAATCCTCCTCCCGATTCTGATGCTCCAGCCAACCCATTTTTGGCTAATAAGGAAGGAATTGAGGCATTTGATGTGGCTATGTTACCAAAACCTCAAGGGATTGAATTTCAACATGGTGAACAATGTATAGGTTACCACTACCGCGATATTTTATTTGTGGAGAACAATCATATAGGAATAAGCTCGGTCAATAGTCAAACTTGTTTGGGGACAGGTAGTAGCACTGGCGACAGCGGCTTACAAATACTTCCCCTAGAAACTATGGATCCAGTCAATTTCACTGAGTTACTGGGCCCAGACACTGGTAAACTGTTTACCACCACTGCCGCTGAATATCAAAAGCAACACCCAAATATTAAAGAATGGGGCAACCTTAGCGGCGGGATTGTGCGAAATAACGGCCAATGGACCATTGAAGGACACTACGCTTTAGCCAAAAATGAATACACTAATTTTGAGGTAACCGCCGCACCCATCCCGGCTGATTTGGCTAAACCTACCTCACTAGCACTACCCTGGGCTACTATCAAAAAACAAATTCCCGATGCCGTCGATGCCTTCTCTTCGCCAAAACAAGATATTCTCGTGGTGTTAACTAAATCCAGACTACTTGGTTTTGCCCTCAAAGAAGGCAAAATTAATCCTAGACAACCTATGTTGCGTCTGATTATCAAACAGCCGGTCTCGGTAGTTATGGTGCAATGGGCGGAAGGGCAATTTGTCGATAACTGGACCCAAGAATTAGAAAGTTTAGGTCCTAAACCCCGCAAAAGTTGGTTTACTGAACCGAGAGCCGATAATCAACAAGAAGAAGGCGAAACCTTCCAGTTACTCGGAGTGGTCACCACTGAAGCTGGCACCGCTTTAAATATTCGTGAAAATTTTGGCGAGTCTTCTCAACTTTTGGCCAAAATGGAGAAAAATAGCAAAGTTCAAATTTTAGATTTTTTAGGCAATTGGTATAAAGTGGAACTAGAAGATGGTCAAACCGGCTACGTACTGAGTGAATACCTCAAAGTGTTACCACGATTGCCTTATATACGCGCCGGCTGCCCCGCCGGGGCGTGTAGTTATGGCAAGTGGAGTTTAAACGAATCGGTGACACTCTATGAACAACCTTCTTTCGACTCTGCTACGCTGGCCCAATTGGAAGCGCAACAGAGTTTAGAAGCCATGGAAGGACAAATCAATACTTCCCAATATGGTGAGATTCTAGTGATAAAAGACACCGAAGTCAAAGCGCTTCCCCTAGACGTGGCTTCGGTGGACAATAAAGAAATTCTCAAATTGCTTAAAGATGATTTACTCTACGATTTAGAATCTAAAGGCGAAGGACTACATATCGTCTGGTACCAAGGTAAACTTTACTATATAGAAGAAGGTTGGGATGCTAACCACACCGCGGAAGTGGACCGGTGGGGAAAAGTGCTGTTCGAACGAAAATCCGATTGGTGGGTACAGATAAATGTTTCTGAAAAAAATCTCCAAGGCTGGGTTGCCAACCCTAATGTTCAAAGTGTAAGCGAACCAGCTACTTAATAATTAGTGGTTAACTCATTAATTCCTCCTGAAAACTTCGCGCTCCAAACCAATCAAACACCACTATTACCCTGCTATATTCAATTTTTATTTTCAACTTCTCTTTCCTTTGTTATTAACGTCGACATAGATTTGACAATCTTTTCGATAGATTTGACAACTTTTCGAAAGTTGTCAAATCTTCTTTGAGGTTGGAGTACGGAATTTATTCCGTTGGAATCTGTAATTCATCCAGCCTCCAACGGAATGAATTCCGTACTCCAACAACCATGGAGAAAAATCCAAAATTATCTAATTCGCCCCATATTCTTGTCGGTACCGTTGAATCGACTCCAAGCATTCTCCTTGATTAGGTTGCAGTGCCAAATAATTAATTAAGTCCTCTAACGTCACAATACTGACAACTCTAATACCATAAGTACGTTCTACTTCAGTAATCGCTGAAAGTTCCCCTTGACCACGCTCTTGACGATTTAACGCAATCACTACACCCGCTAACTGTGCTTTGGCCAATTGAATAATTGCTACCGATTCCCGAATCGCCGTCCCCGCACTAATCACATCATCAATTAATAAAACCTTACCAGCCAAAGGCGCACCCACTATCATGCCTCCTTCACCATGGTCCTTCACTTCTTTACGATTAAAACCATAAGGTAAATCTCGCCCATGCTGGTCAGCTAAAGCAATGGCAGTCGTCGCGACCAACGGAATCCCCTTATAAGCCGGACCGAATAACATATCAAAATCAACCCCAGCCGCCTGAATCGCTTGAGCATAAAATCGTCCCAACTGTGCTAATGCGCGGCCCGTATTAAATAAGCCCGCATTGAAAAAATACGGACTAACGCGACCTGATTTTAAAGTAAACGGCCCAAAACGAAGTACCCGATGAGCAATCGCCAAAGCCAGAAAATCATGTTGATAAGTTTTCATAAATTAATTAGAGTAATATTCTCACCTAAAGGTCTCTTAATCACTTGGTTGGATTCACGGATCTGACACCATTACCAACTACCACACCACCGCCATTGTTATCACTTACAAATTAATCTGGGAGCCAATTTCAATCACACGATTACTGGGAATTTTAAAGAAATCAGTGGCACTTCGCGCATTACGTAACATGCCGATAAACAATTTTTCACGCCATAATGCCATGGCCGGATGTTTTTTGGAAGGAATGAGTGTCTCTTGCGCCAAAAAGAAAGTGGTTTCCATTAAGTCAAACTCCAGTTCAAACTCTTTAGCCTGCTCTAGTAACTTGATGACCTGTGGATCTTCTATAAATCCATAGCGACCAATGAGACGATAGACGTTATAACCTAAGTCTTGTACGCTCAAACGTTCATTTTCGGCAATCCACGGTACTTCTTCAGTAAGTATCGTCAAAAATACAATACGTTCGTGTAACACTTTGTTATGTTTAAGATTGTGTAGCAAAGCCGTCGGTATACCGTCGAGATTGCTCGTCATAAATATGGCGGTTCCCGGCACTCGTAAAGGAGGATAGTTGGTAATCATGGAGATTAGAAATTCAGTCGGGTGCAAATCTGGACTAATGCGTTCAGACAAAATTTCCCGCCCACGTTTCCAGGTGGACATCAACGTGAACAAGAGTAGCGCAATCAGGAGAGGAAACCAGCCACCGGCAACGATTTTTGAAGTGTTGGCACCTAAGAATGCTAAATCAATGCTCAAAAACAATATTATCATGCCGCTCGCGATCAAGCGATGCCATCCCCATAAACTACGCAATGCAATAAAGGCTAAAATAGTCGTAATCAGCATGGTGCCGGTGACGGCAATGCCATAAGCGGCCGCTAGATTGCTAGAAGATTGAAAACCGAGGATTAATCCAATGATGGCTATTAATAAAACCCAGTTGATCCAAGGTATATAGATTTGTCCGATTTCGTCAGCGGAGGTGTGAATAATCTCTAAACGGGGACAGTAGCCTAATTGGATGGCTTGGCGAGTGAGAGAAAAAGTACCAGAGATAACGGCTTGTGAGGCAATGATGGTGGCTACGGTGGCAAGTAGTATCAGTGGATAAAGTCCCCACGAGGGTATCATGTGATAAAAGGGGTTTTCCAACGCTTCAGGATGATGAATCAATAGCGCACCTTGTCCAAAGTAATTGAGTAGTAAGGCCGGTAAAACGAAATAAAACCAAGCCAAACGGATGGGTCGTCTGCCAAAATGTCCCATATCGGCATAAAGTGCTTCGCCACCGGTGACGACCAACATCACCGCCGCTAGGACTAGAAAGCCGTGCCATTGGTTGAAGATAAAAAAATGCACAGCATACAACGGATTAATGGCTTGCAACACATTCGGTTGCTGTGCAATATTCCAAATACCCATCAGGGCTAAGACGCTAAACCAGATCACCATAATGGGGCCAAACAATGCGCCCACCTGTTCCGTACCCTTTTGTTGTATTAAAAATAATCCACTGACGATTGCAATCGTCAGTGGAATAGTATACGCTTCCAGTAGCGGGCTGGCAATGTTTAAACCTTCGACGGCACTGAGGACCGAAATAGCCGGCGTAATCATGCCATCCCCATAAAATAATGCGGCCCCGAAAATACCCATGGTGATTAACCACCAACGTTTACGGTAACCACTGGCTATCACTCCTTTTTCGCGCAAGGTGAGTGCTAATAATGCTAAAATTCCGCCTTCTCCACGATTATCGACTCGCATAATAAATGTCACGTATTTGAGAGAAATGACAATCATCAAGGACCAGAATAACAAAGACAATATTCCCAATATATTGGCGGGTTGTAATGCTATACCGTAGCTACTGTGAAAACATTCGCGGAGTGCGTAAAGTGGGCTGGTGCCAATGTCACCATAAACGATGCCCAGAGCGCCTAGCGTTGATTTTAATAAATTTCTGTTTAGTGTTGGTCTAAAGTTCATGTTTTGAGCAATTTCAATAGTTATCAAGATGAAACCAGTACCAGAAAAAAACGGTCTGACGTTGGTTGGATTATTAGAAACGACGAGTAAAGTTGGTTTCTAATCAAGTTAATCACAACTCACGTAGAATATCCTACGCACCACTAAGAGTTTGAAGAGGGAATGGTGCGTAGGATTCTGATTGTACTTTGTTTATATTCATAAAGTCAAGGGTGTTCTCGATTTTTCTATGATTTAGGCTTATTACTGGCCGTTGGAGTACTTACGCACTTTGAAGATTTGCTAGGTTGGAGTGAGCACCAGCGAACTCCAACCTACTACAACTACTTAAATTTCAGGACTACCCACTTGTGATAATAATTTTTTGGCCTCATTATCTGCTGGATTAATCGCTAACGATTTCTTTAGAAAATATTTAGCTTGGTCGGTCTGACCTTGTTGAAAATAGATCCACCCCATATTATAGTAGACGATACTTTTATCTTGACCAGTCTCCAGATGTTGAGATTCGATGTATTGATAAGTGGCCAAGGCGGCGGAAAGTGAACCTACACTGAGTTTTAGATTTGACAACTTTCAAAAAGTTGTCAAATCTCGATTTGACAACTTTCAAAAAGTTGTCAAATCTGCCTTGAATTTTCGATTTGACAACTTTCAAAAAGTTGTCAAATCTGCCTTGAATTTTCGATTTCTTCTCGTTCCCACGCGCCAGCGTGGGAACGAGGAAATCCTTGTTAAGGAGGGGAGTACACCATGCCAACTCAGTTGACGCATACCCCCCTCCTTAACAAGGAGGGGCCGGGGGTGGTTGAGTTATGAGTTATAATTTCGGGAGACTATTTTACTACTTAATTGGAATTTTTATCAACTTTTTTATATGATCACCATGAAAAATTTTTGCACCATATATACCTTATGGTTTTTACTATTTTGGCTCTGGAGTAGTCAAGGGATGAGCGAAGAAGGGTTAGATTTGCCAAAACCGATGGCTTCGCCTAGCTCTACGGAATCGCTCATCAATTTATCGCCATCGGAGTCGCCACTTAATAATAATGAGGCGAATACCTTGACGGATTCAGTGTTGCCACCAGACGAGGCTTTTTTATTTTCAGTCCACCTCACTGACTCTGGAATCTTGGTTGCACATTGGGATATTGCCCATGGTTATTATCTTTATCGAGATAAATTTTCGTTTCTGGTGAAAGAGGGTAATCAGATTTTGGGGGAGCCAGAATTACCGGCCGGTATAGTCAAAATGGATATAAAATATGGTGCTACCGAAATCTATGAGTATGGCGTTGATATTAAAATTCCGGTGCGAAATAGCTCAGAATTAGCTCAATTTACTTTGACGACTACTTACCAAGGATGTGCCGAAAATAAATTGTGTTATCCACCGCTTGAAAAAACCAGTGTCATTAGCTTTTCCAAAGCGGCGGCCAAATCTTTAGAATTTGAACCATCGGCGCTGGATAATTCGGTGGATAATATTTCAAGTACCGAAGTACCCACAGTAGCCCTCGCCGAAGATAAATTTTTAACAGCGGCAGAGGCTTTTATTCTCTCCGTCTCTTCTCCGGCTAAAACTCAAATAGTCTTACAATGGCAAATTGCTGATGGGTATTATCTGTATCGAGATAAAATGAATTTCTCCCTCTCGAAAGAGGGTCAATTAGTCCCCCCGCAATTACCTCCTGCCACGTTTCGACACGATCCGCTATTTGGTCAGGTGGCGATCTATACTCAATCGCCATTAGAAATTATTTTACCAGTAACGATGGTAGATGCCAAAGCAGGAGCGGAAGCAGTGACTTTAACGGTAGAGTATCAAGGTTGTGCGTTGGCGGGTTTATGTTATCCACCGACGCAACAAGTTATGGTGGTGGCTTTGGGACAAGGTCAAGTAGAAGTAGCAGAAGCCGACCGAATTGCCAATTTATTAGCGTCGGCTAGTTTATGGTACACGTTAGCCTTGTTTTTTGGTTTTGGTCTATTGTTATCGTTAACGCCTTGTGTTTATCCGATGATTCCCATTTTGTCTAGTTTGATTGTAGGGCAAGGGGATCGGGTGAATACTTATGCCGCTTTTAATATGTCGGTAGTTTATGTCTTAGCGATGTCTTTCACGTATGCCATCGCCGGGGCGCTGACTGGATTGCTGGGGGAAAATTTGCAAGTAGCTTTTCAAAATCCTTGGATCTTGGGTAGTTTTTCTTTAGTATTCATTGCCTTAGCCTTATCTATGTTTGGTTGTTACGAGTTGCAATTACCGGCGACATTACAAACTAAATTGACGCATTGGAGCAACCAACAGCAGGGAGGACAGTTGGTAGGCGTGGCGATTATGGGAATCCTTTCCGCTTTGATTGTGGGACCTTGTATTGCCGCTCCTCTGGCTGGTGCTTTGATTTACATTAGTCAAACCGGTGATGCGATGTTGGGTGGAGTGGCATTATTTGTAATGGGAGTGGGAATGGGAATACCTCTAATTTTAATTGGCACCTCCGCAGGGCATTGGTTGCCGAAAAAAGGCGAGTGGATGGAAGCGGTGAAAGCGGTGTTTGGGGTATTATTGCTAGGCGTGGCGATTTGGATGTTAGCCCGAATTTTACCGGCGCTAGTGACCATGTTATTATGGGCCAGTTTACTAATTTTGTCAGC
Organism: Thiomargarita sp.; assembly: GCA_022729575.1. Classification (GTDB taxonomy): domain Bacteria; phylum Pseudomonadota; class Gammaproteobacteria; order Beggiatoales; family Beggiatoaceae; genus JAABRD01. Next base: position 9,002 of record DZAL01000007.1, on the reverse strand, counting down.
AGTCTATATGGGTGCCTTAGACCAGTTAAGTGTAGGCGTTTCGGGATGGCAAAAGTTATGGAAAGGTCTGGGCGTGATTTTGCTCATTTATGGTATCTTGTTAATGGTAGGGGCCGCCAGCGGTCATTTTAATCTGTGGCAACCGTTACCAGGGATGACTGGTCTTGGCCCCTCTTCTAAAAAGGAGGTGACGACAGTTTCGTTTAAACCAATTAAGGGCGTGGCCGAGTTCGAACGAGAATTGGCCCTGGCACGTACTCAAAATAAGCCAGTATTGCTAGATTTTTATGCTGATTGGTGTATTTCTTGTAAAGAATTGGAGCAGTTTACTTTTACTGATCCAGCCGTGCAAACGTTATTGACGAAATGGATGTTATTACGAGGCGATGTGACAGCTAATGATGAATTGGATAAAGCATTGTATAAAAAGTTTGGAATTTATGGGCCCCCGGCGATATTATTTTTCTCTCCTAACGGTCAAGAGCAACGTAATTATCGGGTGGTGGGATTTATGGATGCAGTTGAATTTCGTTCTCACTTATTGAAGGTCTTGCCATGAAACCATTATATTTGTTGACAGCCGCTGTGCTCATCGGCGTGATTTCCAGTTTGACGTGTTACACGGTGTATTATACCAGTCAGGCGGAGTCAAATTTAATAACTTTTAAAAAGGGGTCAAATTTTTCTAAACGGCCCAGTTTTAGTTTGCCGGATTTACAAGGTCAACGTCATGTTAATTCGGAATGGGATGGCAAAGTGGTGGTAGTAAATTTTTGGGCCACCTGGTGTCCGCCTTGTCTGAATGAGATTCCTCGGTTTGTGGAGTTACAACAAGAATATGGGGCGCGTGGTTTGCAATTTGTCGGGGTAGCCATTGATGAGGTGGCATCGGTGCAACGAGTGGCGAAGACTTTAGGGATTAACTATCCGGTGTTGGTGGGTGATAAAGAGGCGATCGAGGTGGCTACTAAGTTTGGAAATAATTCCGGGGTGTTACCATTTACCGTGATTATTAATCGTCAAGGTTATATGGTTTGGCGGCAACCAGGGGAAATTGAGGAGGCTGAAGTTAAACAGATTATTTTATCGTTGTTGAAGTAGTAGCCTGATTTAGATTTGACAACTTTCGAAAAGTTGTCAAATCTTTACCAGGGTCCAGGGATAACACTCCTTCGAGGAGTGTTAAGTATTGAAGCAGAAATTTTCTGGTATTTTCTTTCGCCCCTCGCCCTCTGGGAGAGGGGTCGGGGGTGAGGGAAAATATCGCATAATTTCTGCTTCAGTACTTATCCCTCAGACTTCAGCGATTTCGGTATTAGCCAGTTGAAAACAGACTTGACCAGGTGAATTTTTTAAGATGCTCAAGCGGTAGCCGGTGTTTGCCAGTTGTTTGACTGCTTGGTAAAGACCGATTCCAAAACCATCTTTGGAAGTCACTGGTTTAGTCAATAGATTCTGGTAAATCTCTTTGGGAATCATACTACCATCGTCACCAACGGTCAGTTTAAGATTGTGTTTGTCGTCAATCTGCAATGACACATCAATCTGTAAAGAGGGCTCACGTTTACGTTTCATGAGGGCATTTTGAATCAAGTTTTCCGAAACATTATCAAATAAATCTTCCGGAATTAAGACGCTATCGCTGGCGGTTTGGCTAGTAAATTCAATATCACTTTTGCGATAACGGGCTTTAAGATTATCCCACCACAGACTGACCGGAATGTGCGAGTAAGAAAATTCCGCCGGTTTTTGGAGTTTGTCCAAAGTACGTTTAAGCCGTTGCGTGAGATGCGGCATTTGTCCTTGCAACAGACGTTGGGTTTCGCCAAATTGATCAGAGGGATGAGTTTCGATGACGGAAGTAATGGCATGGAGCGATTGCAACAGATTTTTGATGTCATGGGTAAGTTTGGCACCTGCTTCGTGAATGGCTTGTAAATGCGCTTGTTGGGCAAAAGCGGCTTCTCGCCGTTTGGCTTGGTGAAAATATTCTAGCAGTTGAATTAAAATTTTCACTTGAAAATAGTGACTGCCACTGATACGATAAGGCGAGTAAATTTTGGCTTCGATTGATTGTACGATGATGTCCTTTTGATATTGGTCGGAGTGGCCTAATAAATCGTGATCATAGAGAGAATGCCAGGCTACGCCGGAGATCCATGGTAAATTGGTCAATTGAGTGAATCCAGACCGTAAAAATTCTTCGGGGGTTAAATTTTTGTAGTTATTCGGTTGTGCTAGGTTGTCTAACCATTGTTCAAAGGAGTCGCCAAGACTAAATAAGTGACGACTCCATAACGGTTCCATACCGGTTTCACCGGTTAAAATAATTCCTAACCAGCTACTGATAAAAATAAACAGGAGGAGACCTAAAGTTATTAGGAAGAGGGCGACCGGATAGTCAAATTGACCATGGTACATCAAGACTAAGCTGCCTAAAGCTAACACCGTTATTAGTAGGGAAAAAATAATACTATGCGTAAAATCAATATGATAGCGATGTTCTAAGGTATCGTCAGCAGTGACGGCGAAGAAACTGAGAGGTAGAATGAGTAAACCATAACGAAAACTGTCTTGCACGAGGTCATCGATGAAGATCACCTGTGGTGAAATAAACAGTTGATGAATATTGACGATAAAGAGTTCCAGAATCAGAAAAATAATGGCGACTAAATTAACTACGCGGTCATTGGTTTTAGCCAGGTCACGACCGGCTAACACTCCGATCCAAGTGAGTTGCCAGCAGAGGAGTAGCCAGGGATTGAGAAAGAGAATTAAACAGAGTATTCCAACACTTAATAAAACCAAATATTTAAATTCTAAGTGAGTGGGTTTGGCCCATATTGGTTGCCAGAGCAGGAATAAGCAAAAATAGATGAATAATCCGATTTGAGAGAGCCAGGGGTAAAGTGGTCCCCACCATAAAATGATATGCCAACTGATTAAGGTTAGTCCGAGTAGGCGATGCTCATGTTTAGGTGAGGGCAGAAATTTTAAAAATGAAAGTGTTGGCATGACAAGATTGTCCTTTTTGTAGTGGCATCATTGAAGAATCCCTTCCCTCATTCTTCCACGGGAGGGATTCATAACTTTTTTCAGCAATTTTGGGGTGGGTCCCTACCAGCCAATGGAAGTATTAACCGCCAGGTGCTAAGATTTCTAAACCTGGCAAGTGCTAAGTTTCCTAAACCTTTGAGGTTTAGGAAACTTTGAACCTTGGTAACTCATTGAGGGTTAAAACCTCCATTAATTTGGAGGGACTACCGATTTTGGAGTACGGAATTTATTCCGTAACTGAGTTGGCATGACTACCCCTCCTTGATAAGGGAGTATGCGCCAACTGAGTTGGCAGGGACCACCTTGCTTAAGGGGTTAGCTTATTATAACAGATTTTAATAGGTAATATGGCATGGCAAGTTCGCAAATTTTGATTTTAGCGAGTTATGTGATTATAGAAGCTATTCGTACTCGTTTTTTTTGGGTAATGATAATATTGCTGTTAATAGGAATGGGTTCAACTCTATTTATAGGGTCAATTACGCTGATCGAAACTCAAGCGATACAAAGTAGTTGGTTAGCGGCGTTTTTACGGTTGGCCGCGGTGTATATCGTTAGTTTATTTGTAATTACTAGCATGGTGAGAGAGTTTCATGAACATTCTATTTATTTATGGTTGTCTCTTCCAATGCGACGTAGCACTTATCTTTTAGGTAAACTCAGTGGTTTTATGATGGTTGCTCTGCTCACGGCAATTTTATATGGTGTGAGTTTGTTAAAATATGTTTCTTGGGAGGTTGTTAGTATATGGACTTTTTCCTTGGGGTGTGAGTTGTTTATTGTTAGCGCGGCCAGCCTGTTATGCGTGCTCACTTTTCCACAGACAATTCAAGCATTTAGTATGGTATTAGGGTTTTATGTGTTGTCGCGAAGTATTACGGCAATGCAATTGATGATTCAAGGGCCCTTATGGCAAAATGTTTATAACTGGACTGATTTTATAGTTAATCAATTAGTAGATTTGCTGGCTAGATTCTTGCCTCCTCTTAGTCAGTTTACTGAGTCCGAATGGTTGGTGTATGCGACTGGAAATTTGGAGAATCTTTGGATTATAATAGTACAGACGGCAATTTATGTCACTTTGTTGGTGGCCATGAGTTTGTTTGATTGGTATCGGAAAAATTTATAACTCACCTTACGCACGGTTAACTCAACCACCCCCAGCCCCTCCTTGCTAAGGCGGGGAATATCCCCTGCGAGTTCAGTGATGCTACTCCCCTCCTTACCAAGGAGGGGTTGGGGGTGGTAGTGCGTAAAGTAAGTGATAATGAAAAAGAGAGTGAATTTATGAATAATCCCCAACGCTCCCTGCGTTCTGTTCCCAGAATGGTTATAATATTATTAATTGCAAGTTTCTCAGGACAAATGTTTTGGTTTCAGTACTTTCTTCCGCCTAGTGCTCAAGTTCAGCCTTTGAGATCGCCACCGAGTGTTTCAACTTTGCGGCTATTAAGTTTGGGAGATACGATAGTCACGGCTAAAATTTTGATGTTGTGGCTACAGTCTTTTGATAATCAAAATGGACAGTTTTTATCTTATCAACAATTGAATTATACTGCATTACGACAATGGTTGGAACGTATTATTCAACTGGATCCGCGTAGCCAATATCCATTACTGGTTGCCAGTCATGTCTATTCTAATGTGACTGATCCTGTTAAAATGACTCAAATGCTAGAGTTGGTTTATGAACAATTTTTGCTTGAACCCAATTCTCGTTGGCCATGGTTGGCTCAAGCTACTCTATTGGCGAAACATCGTTTGAAAAATTTGCCGTTGGCATTAAAATACGCTCGATCGATAGCTAAACATGCTACGCCAGGAATGACTAAAATACCTACGTGGGCGCGAGAAATGCAACTTTTTATTTTGGAAGATTTAGGCGAGTTTGAGCAAGCTCAGTTAATTATTGGAGGGATGTTAACTAATGAGCAAGTAACTGACCTGAATGAAATTAAATTTCTGAATCAAAAATTGCAGGAGTTGGCCGCCAAATCAATGGCTTCTGAAGGTAAGTAGATGTTCCAAATCTTAAAGCAGTTGGAAAATTTTACTCAATTCATTAAAGTATGCTATACTTATCATTGGAGTATAGTATCTAGTATCTCCAACTTTTAAAAAGTTGGAAAATCTTACACTAAACTAATCTCATCATTTGAATTTGAATCAATAGGAGTAAAGATAATGAAAAAGCAAGCGGGTTTCACCTTAGTAGAAATCGCCATTGTGATGGTGATTATTGGCTTGCTCTTAGGAGGAGTGCTAAAAGGGCGAGAAATTATTACCAATGCTAAAATTAAAAATTTGGAAAACGACTTTAATGGCATTACGGCGGCTATTTACAATTACCAAGACCGGTATCGGGCTTTGCCGGGTGATGATAAGGGAGCGAAGACCCGCTTCACTTTGACTGCCGCGATTGGCCCGACTCAAGGAAACGGCAAAATTGAAGGTAAGTTTGATTCCACCACCGACACCGATGAATCTCGGCTATTTTGGCTGCACATGCGTAATGCCGGTTTAGTGGCAGGTAATGCCACGGATGCTCAACAGCCAACGAATGCGTTTAATGGACTGACGGGGGTAACCACGGGGATTACGATTACCGGTGGTGGTATTGCAGGTCTGGTGATTGCATTTGGCAGTATTCCCTCTGATATTGCAAAAATCTTAGAATCTCACAGTGATGATGGCGAACCTAAAACAGGTACCATTCAAGGATTACAGAGAGACACCAGTGGTGCAACGGCTGACATCACCGACTATAATACTAAGACCGTCCTCTATAATTTGTATTTCTCACTGTAGTGTTGGTTAGTTCAGTCAGGTGCTTAACCGCTAAATTTCTAGTAGTAACTGCACCACAACAAATTCCTTAAGGAGGTGTCATCCATGAAACGGCAAAAGGGATTTACCCTGGTAGAGATAGCTATTGTCATGGTCATCATTGGATTATTATTAGGAGGTACTTTAAAGGGACGACAAATCATAACCAATGCCAAGATTAAAAATTTAGAAAATGACTATCAAGGTTTACAAGCAGCGTGTTATCTTTACCGTGACCGATATTCTAGTCTGCCGGGAGATGATTCGCGGGCCAAGATTCACTTTGGCGAAGAGCTTAACCAAGGCAACGGTGATGGTTATATTAATGGTGTCTTCAATTCAGAAACGGAAACCGATGAGAGCCGGCTAGTCTGGTCACATCTACGTGCGGCTGGCTTAATTACTGGTGCGAAAACTGCTACTAATCTTCCCCTTCATGCGTTTAGTGGCTTAATGGGTATTTCTTCACAATTGACCATGACCAGAAGTATGATGACATTGGTTGGAACCTATGTTGGCTTTGCCGATATTTCCAACGAGATTGCATTAATCTTAGATTCCAAATTAGATGATGGTTATTCCGACCAAGGTAAAATTCAAAGTGATTCAATGGCACAATATACTGGCTCTGGTAGCAGTCTCAATTTATACTTTTCTTTGTAAACGGTTGTTATAAGTAATTATTTTTTGCCAGTTTCGGGAAAGTGAGAGGTTTTTATGGTGAATAAAGCCGCAGGGTTTACATTGGTAGAAATAGCAATCGTCGTGGTCGTGATTGGCCTCTTATTGGGTAGTGTCCTTAAAGGGCAAGAGTTGATCACGGATGCGAAAATGAAAAACCTTGAAACTAATTTTAACGATTTATCTCGGGCGATATTTACTTATCAAGAGCGTTATAGTGCCTTGCCGGGAGATGATAGCTATGCGGGTAATGATGATTCATCTATGAGTAGGTTTAAAGATTTAAAGACCGTTGATAATGGGGATGCCGATGGTAGAATTGATGGTGACTATAAAGGGTATACGCAAGAGTGTGGAAAAATTTGGCAGCATTTACGCGCCGCTCAGATGATTAATGGGGCGATTACGGATAATACTGGTCCACCGAATGCGTTTATGATAGGAAGGATCGGTGTAGGTTCCTATCAATTTAATTTTTCTGGCGTGTTTATTGGTTTTACTGAAATTCCTCCCAAAATAGCAATTATTTTCGATGAACGTTATGATGGTAACTCTTCTCCTCAACAGGGACGTATTAGATCTGAGCGCAATGGTAGTTTGATAAGCGATTATACTGATGATAAGAATTTGTTAAATTTATTGTTTGCGTTGTAATTAAGTTAATAAAATTAAAAATTAAAAATTAAAAATTAAGCATGGATTTTGGGTAGTCCCTACCAGCCAATGGAGGTACGTACTAACCGCCGTGGTGTATGACGCTTCGCTGATACACCCTACCGCTACCGCCGGGGGCGAAGAGTCCTAAACCTGGTAGGTGCTAAGTTTCCTAAACCTTTGAGGTTTAGGAAACTTTGAACCTGGGTAAGTCATTGAAGGTTAAGACCTCCATTAATTTGGAGGGACTACCGGATTTCGAGAATTTTTTCATGGTAGAGAGGCCGGTAATGATTTAAACCTGATAGGTCTTTGGGACCTGTCAGGTTTAGTGATGGTCACCACTACCTGGTGTCTGACTACCTTTTCCCGACAGACCTCGCCAACTTTTAGTCCGCATGGTTAACCGTATTGTTATTCGCTTGTGTTATCTTACTCATCACCGCATTATCATATTGACATTCTCCAGTCGCCGGATTCTGTTGGCTACATATAATTTCCACGGGTAAACCTTCCTTGACGGTCTCATACAATTCAATCACATCTTTATTATACATTCTAATGCAACCATGAGAAGCCGGACGACCAATATTTCTTTCCGCCGCCGTGCCATGAATATAAATAAAGCGTCTATAAGAAGAATTGGACCCAGCAAATTTGGGGTCGGTCTCGTCACTCTCCTTTAGCCACATAATACGAGAAGTTACCAAATCTCCGGTTTCTTGGTCAATTTTGGCAATTCTACCGCTATTAGCCCGTGCTTGAAAAATCGTATTTTCTGGGGCACCTTCACCAATTTTGGTTTTAATATAATGTTTCCCCAAGGGCGTTTTATTAGTGCCGGCTTGGTTACCAATTCCATATTTGGAAGACGAGATAGGATAATCTCTAATCACCTGCTCCCCTGCATATATCTTCAATTTTTGCGTAGACAAGTCCACTTCTAAACGAGTCGGTGTCACCTCCATCGAGGATTGTGCAGGAGGGAAGGGGGTCACCGGGGCCGGTACCGGTGGTTTCTCCTCTTTCGGCTCGGTGACTGCTGGTACTTCTACTTCTGGTTTCGGTGGCATGGGCGCAGGAATAGGTAAGGGAGTAGCGGGAACATTTTCTGGCACCGCGACTGGTTTGCTGACGGCTTCTGGCGGCGGAAAGTTAGGCATGCCAGATTGGTCAGAGGTTTGGTTAATAGGGACCGGCTTCATAAGTCGATCAGCTTTAGGAGCAGGTGTACACTGCGTTAATAAAACAATAAGAGTAAATAAAAAAATTCCACTACCGATAGTTTTCAACAAACCATGGTGTGACTGTGGTCGATGGTATCGTGTGTGTTTCATAAATTAAATTTCCAAAAATAACAAGTTGTCAACAAGTCAAATTAAACGCAAAATATCTGCCATTCTTTATGAATTTTATCACAGTGGGGTTAAGTCCAGTTTAACACCCTGATTTAATTCACGTAATAATTAATAAAATACAGACTTACGCACACATAGCGGGTGAATCGTTATTAATCAATGAGTTATTTACTACAGAAAATTCTAGCAATTTGTAGCAATACTTATATGCGTAAAGTGAGTTTAGAAAGTCTATATATTATATTAATTAAACCAAGTTGTGAACTATTGCATATAAATTGTTATAAAGTCTAACTAAAATGTCATAAGACTATCATTTTTGGTAGCACTAGAAGTATAATGAGTTATAAATACATTTAGGGTGAATTAAAAGTAGAGCCAATTGCAAAATCCATTCATCCATAACGACAACCTTAGCCATATAGG
>DZAL01000414.1 GCA_022729575.1 Thiomargarita sp. | reverse complement strand
ATGTTCCTTGCCGTTCAAATACCTTGGCCGTTTCGAATGTTGTCGTATCGAAGACCGCCCATGGAAATTTTCGTGTGGTTAGATAGTAATAGGTGAGGGTTTGTACCCATCCTTTTCCTATCTTGTCCCCGCTTATTTCTGTTATAGCGTGTGGGCTAAAGTGGGTGACCCTTAGCGTTTCAGGACCACCAATATCTGGATTGACTTCATCGAGATTAATCTCACTTGAATCGAAGTCCACCATTTTTGATACTATTAAGTCCCGATACGTTGCCGTATCATTGATGATAATTGTGGGTTTCCCTTCGACAAACCCGCCAACCCCACTACGGTCGTCTGGGTGGACAAACCATAGGCTTTTGCCTAAATGTTTTGCCCGGACCACTTGGTTGGACGGACGGTGGTTTATGGAATACCATTCCTGAGATAGAATATCTATCTCTTCGAAGTTCGTCAAATCTTCAATTTTTGCTTCGATTACCCTGAAAACCAAATCGGGTTTCATCAGTCTTGTAAACTGATGCCCTGATTCGATTACCGTAGCATCTACCGCGGACCAGACGTTATCTAATGTCTGGTCCGCCAATAGCAATAAAGATTTTGCCTCTCCACTACCCAACGGAAGTCCAAAATCTTTTTTATCCGCAGTGTAACGCCTGCTTACTTCAGTGTAAGTTGTTACGCTTGGATAATGTACACGCTCGTCCTCGTCCTCGTCGTCCTCGTTTTCGTCTTCCTCGTTTTCGTATCCTTCGTCGGCGACTTCATCGTCTTCGTCGTCGCCTTCGTCATCGGACGCCCCCACCGTTGGGCGGTCGTCTGTGAGACTCAAATGAGTTGCTGCTCGCAACTCATTTGACGTGACATTTAGCATGTTGCTTAATTCGCGGCCGGCGTCGTAATTGAACGCAACATATAAACGCACCACCACGGAGCCATCTTGGAGTTTTTCGAAATCCTCCACTTTTGTCAACAACAACGGGTCGGTTGGTTGAAACCTCACTTTCAACCAACTACCCTTGCTAATATTCAAATTTACCATTATCTTCTCCTTTAGTTTTTTTAAAAAAAATGGCGGCTTGCGCCGCACCTCTTTATTCTTCGATACCGTTCTCGGCATCGTAGCGGCGTTGTGCCGCCACGCCAAGTGCCGTGAGCGCCGCCTGCGCTTTGTCTAATTCCAACTGCGCCTTCTGGAGCGCCTCGTTGGCGCTAGAAAGCGCCAACGTTTCGTTTTCATATCTAATTGGGCCGGAACGGCCCAATACGTAAATCTCTTCACGCATCTTATACCCTTTCGGCCGTTTTTACGGGCGGCCACCCCTTAAAATTTAGCGCTTTTTGACGGCGCTGTAGAGAACGCAGGCCCGATGCCTGCTTACAACA
>DZAL01000413.1 GCA_022729575.1 Thiomargarita sp. | reverse complement strand
CGGCCTTATTAAATGTAGGCACAGTGGCTGGCACGGTGGCAGCCGGTAACGATTCAAGGTTTACAGATTCAAGAGCCCCCAATGGCGCTGCAGGAGGCGATTTATCAGGAAGTTACCCTAATCCCACTATTAACTCTATTAAAGGAATAAATGTTGATTTTACAGGTTTAGTCTCCGGAAACATCCTAAAATACGATGGCACTAAATGGGCTCCTAGTAGTGATCTTAACTCAGGAGGCACGGTAACTTCTGTTAGCTCTTCGAACGCTTACATATCAATTGCTAATGGCACAAGCACACCCGCAATCACTTTAAATGTTGGACAAGTAGCTAATACCGTAGCAGCTGGTAACGATTCAAGGTTTACAGATTCAAGAGCACCCAGTGGCGCGGCAGGTGGAGATTTAGCAGGCACTTATCCTAACCCCACAGTTAACAATGTGGGAGTTGATAAAATTAGTTCTATTAGTGGAGGCCTAGGGCTTTATTTTAATTATAAACCCAACAATGTAGCTTGTCTTGATGGCCAAGTTTTAAAATGGGACAATGCAAATTCAAGATGGCTATGCGCCACTGATAGCGGAAGTTCTGGAATAGTAACAAGTGTTGCCGGCCGTGCGGGAGATGTTACATTAACAGCCAGTGATATTTCTTCAGGGCTTGCAACAGTAGCTACAAGCGGAGCTTATGCTGATTTAACGGGTAAACCGACAATACCAACAAAAGTATCAGACCTTACAAATGATGAGGGCTATATTAGCTCAGTCCCTCCGCAAAGTTTTGCTTCTCTTACTGGTACGCCCACGACTTTAAGTGGATATGGCATTACCAATGGGCAACCATTAAACTCAGAACTTACAGGAATTGGATCACTCGCTCTATCAGGCATTGTGCAGCGTACAGGAGGGGGCTCTTATACTGCTCTTGGCGTTTTACCACCCCTGAGTGCTGGAGCTGGTAACATTAGCATCAGCCAAGCTAATACAACAACTAATGGTTACTTATCTTCTACTGATTGGAACACTTTTAATGGCAAACAAAACGCATTGGGCTTTACACCACTAGACCCAGCTAATAATTTAAGTGAATTAACGGCTACCGCTGCAACAGCCCGAACAAACTTGGGCTTAGGCGGTGCCGCAGTATTAAATGTCGGAACAACAGCTGGCACAGTGGCAGCCGGTAACGATTCAAGATTTACTGATTCAAGAGCACCCAGTGGGGCTGCGGGTGGAGATTTAGCGGGAAGTTACCCTAATCCCACTATTAACTCTATTAAAGGAATAAATGTTGATTTTACAGGATTAGTCTCAGGAAACATCCTAAAATATGATGGCACTAAATGGGCCCCTAGTAGTGATCTTAATTCCGGAGGCACGGTAACTT
>DZAL01000292.1 GCA_022729575.1 Thiomargarita sp. | reverse complement strand
CGTCTTACCTTAGCCAATCTCGTCCAAATCTGAAGGTTTGGACTCCAACGCGGCTCTTCTCGTTCCCACGCGCCAGCGTGGGAACGAGATAAATCAATATATTGCAAAGTTGTGTGCATAGAGTAGCCTTACCAAGAAGGGGTTGGGGGGTGCGTAAGGTCAGTTTTTAATGAATTTAGCTTTGTCCGGCTTGGCTTTGATAATATCCCATTAAAATCTTGGCCACTTCTGGGCGAGAAAATTCTGGCGGTAAATCTTTGCCGGCAGATAACATTTCTCGCACTTTGGTACCAGAAAGTAGAACAAAATCGTCTTTGCCATGATCAGGGACATCACGCATCATCACCACTTTGTTCAATTTCTTGGAGTAAGCTGTATGGTCCGCCCGGAAGATTTCTATTTGTAAGGCACCAGTTGGAATTTCATCAAAAATGGCTTGAGCATCAAAGGCTCCGTAATAATCGCCGACACCTGCATGGTCACGACCAATAATAAAGTGGGAACTACCCGCATTTTGGCGGAAAATTGCATGTAACAACGCTTCGCGGGGGCCCGCATAGAGCATATCAAAGCCGTAACCCGTAATCATGACGGTATTGGGTGGGAAGTAAAGTTCGACCATTTTGCGGATTGAGGCATCACGCACTGGGGCCGGAATGTCACCGGCTTTAAGTTGGCCTAATAACATGTGAATTAACACGCCATCGGCCTTGACGGCATCTTTGGCAATTTTGCATAACTCTTCATGTGCCCGGTGCATCGGATTGCGGGTTTGAAAGGCGACCACTTTATCCCACCCACGCTCTTGAATTTCGGTGCGAATTTCTACGGCAGTGCGGAAAGTGTCAGGAAATTCTTGTGGAAAATAACTGAAATTAAGGACTTGAATAGGCCCCGATACCAGTATCTTACCTTGAGAGAGGAAGTTTGAAGCGCCGATATGGCCAGGGTCCGTGGTGCGGAAAATCTTTTGAGTAATAAATTCCTGTTGCTCATCTTTAAGCTCTTCAATAGCTTCCACCTCTTGAATGGCAAGCACAGGATTGCCTTCGACATTAGGGTCACGTAAAGCAATACGTTTAGCGTTTTTAATCCCAGAGCTATCTTGAGTCAAATTAACAATCGGCACCGGCCAAAACAGGCCATTGGTGGTACACATTTTGTCTGCTACGCTGATCGTATCGGCTTTATTCATGAATCCTTTAAGGGGATTAAAATAGCCTGCGCCTAACATGACTGCATTACCAGCAGCGGCTGAATTTATCAATAAAGAAGGTAAACGGTCTGCTTCTTTTATCAAGTCGTGACGTTTTTTCTCATCATAAACAAATAACGGATTTAATGTGTCAGAGCCGTAGGGTTTAATCATCTTATTTCATTCTCCCATGGTGTGTTTTAATCATTATACCTACTCAGAGCATGACTGAGCGAAAGAAATTTATCATCTTTTTATCAGTTTATCCATATTAGACCACCCAAATCAAATAAATAATTTTTGGTATAAGATAAAAACTGTATTGAGTTTAACCTGATAAATTCTATATAAATTCTATTTAGCCAGTAGGGATAACACCCCTTCGAGGGGTGTTATCCCTCAGAGCTCAAGTAGGGATAACACCCCTTCGAGGGGTGTTATCCCTCAGAGCTCAATAATAAACAATCCCGTAATGATTTAGCCAATCGTCGTAATAACATGAAATAACCATCTGAACCTACGGGTAAATTAACCCCCAAGGGGTCTAAAATACCTTGTCGAACTTCAGTTTTTTCTATCACCGTAGCCACTAAAGTTGGTTCGAATTGAGGCTCACTAAACACACATTGCACTTTTTGAATTTTAATAGTCTCACGTAATTCATGTAAATGTTTAGCACCAGAATTTTGCTCAGGATGTAAATTAATAACTCCCACGGCTGATAATTCATAACGATTTTCAAAATATTGATACGCATCGTGGAAAACTAAGAAATTCTTATTTTTGACAGGGATTAATTGAGTTTGCAACTCATCATCTAACTGCTTTAATTGTTCCAATAAATGAATGGCATTATCCTGATAACGTGAGGCTGAAAGTGGGTCAATTTGACTCAATGCCGCTACTACGGCTTTGACGACGATTTGAGCATTTTGTGGATCCAGCCAAAAATGCTGGTCAAATTCCTCCGGCTGACCGGATTCTTTAGAGAGAGAAGCATGATCAGGTGAATGGTCTTCCCAAGCGGCACTGTTACGGACTTTTAACAGTTTCAACCCTTCCACATCGAAGAGGCGCAACACGGTAATATTGCTATTTAACAGCGACAATGGCCTTTCTAAAAATTTCTCGATGCCAGGACCCACCCACACGACCAAATTGGCTTGATGTAATTGTTTAACTTGCGAAGGTTTCAAGCTATAACTATGAGGCGATTCACCCCCTTGTAACAATAAAGTAGGTGTACCTACTTCTCCCATAACTCCACTCACTAGCGCATAAATAGGCTTGATAGTGACCAGCACTTGTGGAGATGCACTGACCGCTACATTCCATAATACAATTATGGACAATATCATATATCGCAACATTGTTGATTATCCCTCTTGACTAAATTTATTAACAGGTATATTATAACATACAATAGAAAAAAATAGTGGTCGAGATCTCAAACCTGACAGGTCTTCGAGACCTGTCAGGTTTAAACCATTACCTGGTACATGGCTACCAAATATTCCAAATAAGTTACCAAAAAGGACCCACTTAATAAATCATGTCACTCTCTTCCTATCGCTCACCTTTTTCTGAGCAAACTCATGACCATAGTCTATGTATCATTGAAGCACTAGAAATTGCGAATAAATTATGTACACAGCGGGGCGCACGCCTGACCCCTTTACGTCGTCAAGTGTTGGAATTGATTTGGCAAAGCCATAAATCTCTAGGGGCTTATAAAATTTTAGAAAAACTGCAAAACACCCAAGGCGGTCGGGCCGCCCCCCCCACCGTTTATCGCGCACTCGATTTTTTGCTAAAACAAGGCTTAATTCATCGAATTGCCTCTTTAAATGCTTTTATTGGTTGTTTACATCCAGATTCTCCCCATGTTGGGCAATTTTTTATTTGCCAAACTTGCGGTAATACCGCAGAATTAGAGGCACCTCACCTTCATGCCGATCTCCTTCAACAAGCGCATCAATTAGGATTTAAAGTCGAAAAATCGACCATTGAATTGATGGGCGTGTGCCCCCACTGCCAATCGTTGGTATCTTTATAACCAAATGAATATAAATGATAAATTAGTTGAAGTCCAAGCCGTTTCCGTCAATTTTGGGGTCCACCCGGCATTGCAAAATGTGTCATTAACCGTGCAACGAGGTGAAATTATCACTTTAATTGGTCCCAATGGCGCTGGCAAAACTACACTGGTCCGAGTCGTCTTAGGTCTATTATCACCGCAACAAGGACAAGTTTATTTATCTCCAGGAATACGCATTGGCTACATGCCACAACGTCTAGTACTGGACCCCGTGTTACCATTGACCGTCGCCCGTTTTCTCAAATTAAGTGGCGTGAGTAATCACCAACGATTACAACAAAGTTTAACCGAAGTCGGTGCCCCAAACTTATTATCACGCCCATTGCAAAAAATTTCTGGAGGAGAAATGCAACGGGTTTTATTAGCCAGGGCGTTGTTGCGAGAGCCAGATTTATTGGTTTTAGATGAGCCGATTCAAGGAGTAGATGTGACGGGACAATATGAATTGTATGAATTGATTACTCAAATTCGTAAGCAACGAGGTTGTGGCATCTTAATGGTCTCACACGATTTACATTTAGTAATGGCAGCGACTGATTCAGTAATTTGCTTAAACCAACAAGTATGCTGTTTTGGACACCCTGAATTAGTCACTCGTCACCCAGCTTATCTAAAATTATTTGGGGACCGCGCAGGACGAGATTTGGCCATTTATACTCATCATCACCTGGCTGAAAGCAGATTTGACAACGCTTCGACAGTGGTCAAAGTTAAAGATACCTAAAACCTAACGACAGGATTATACTTCATAGCGTAACCCTCTGAACCTTTGAACAGGTTGGATAGTCCCTACCAGCCAATGGAGGTACTAACCGCCGTGGTGTATGACGCTTCGCTGATACACCCTACCGCCGGAGTCGAAGATTCCTAAACTTGGCAGGTGCTAAGTTTCCTAAACCTTTGAGGTTTAGGAAACTTTGAACCTTGGTAACTCATTGAAGGTTAAGACCTCCATTATCTTGGCTACTCTATGCACACCAGTAAGTTTCTTCTCGTTCCCACGCGCCAGCGTCCCTTTCCCGCAACGCTGGCGCGTGGGAACGAGAAGAAATCAATATATTACCAACTGGTGTGCATAGAGTAGCTTACCAAGGAGAGGCTGGGGATAGTTGAGTTAACTGTGCGTAAAATGAGTTGCTAAATAGTCACGTATCACCAGTTCCAATTCATCCACCAGTTTTTCATTAGTGAGCTTGCGCTCAGGTTTACCATCAATATAAAGTAGATGAGGAGTACCGCCAGTCAAACCAATTTGAACCTCTTTCGCTTCCCCAGGACCATTGACCACACAACCTATCACGGCAATATTTAAAGGTTGCAAAATATCTTCCAGACGAGTTTCTAACAGATTGACCGTGCTGATGACATCAAAATTTTGTCGTGAACAAGAAGGACAGGCGATAATATTAATCCCTCTTTGGCGCAAATGCAGGCTTTTTAAAATCTCAAAGCCGACTTTCACTTCTTCTACCGGATCAGCCGCGAGAGAGACTCGAATCGTATCTCCTATCCCCTCCGCTAATAACATACCTAATCCGATCGCCGATTTGACCGTACCGGAACGCAGGCCACCGGCTTCGGTAATTCCTAAATGTAACGGTTGTTCAATTTGAGTGGCTAATTTTTTATAGGCGGCCACGGTCATAAAAATTTCGGAGGCTTTTAAACTCACTTTGAAATCAGGAAAATTTAATTTATCCAAAATGTCAATATGACGTAAAGCTGACTCGACTAAAGCCTCGGCAGTTGGCTCCCCATATCGTCTTAGCAAATCTTTTTCCAAGGAGCCGGCATTGACTCCAATTCGAATGGAAATACCTTTGTCACGGGCACGGTCGATCACCGCCTTTACTCGGTCCTCGCGACCGATATTGCCGGGGTTGATGCGTAAACAGTCCGCGCCTAATTCTGCCACCGTTAAAGCAATGTGATAATCAAAATGAATATCTGCTACCAGCGGGACGGTCACGGCGGCTTTGATTTTACCGAAAGCTTCAGCCGCGGCTTCGGTAGGTACCGAGACTCGTACAATATCGGCACCAGCTTTTTGTAGAGCTTGAATTTGGGCGACGGTCGCTACCACATCATGCGTATCCGTGTTGGTCATGCTTTGCACGGAAATGGGTGCGTTACCGCCGACCGTAACGTTACCGACTTGAATGGCTCGTGATTGACGGCGAGTGATGGTGTAAGGTGAGTGCATAATATTTTTAATCGGTGTCAACCAAGGGTATGGTTTAATTAATTATAGATAGGACTTACACATAGCCAGGTAGCCAGGTAGGGTGGGCAACAGGTTTATCGTTGCCCACCATTTTGCGAAATAGCGAAGGTGGGCAAATAAACACTTGCCCACCCTACACAACTTTGCAACATATTGATTTATCTAGTTATCTCGTTCCCACGCGCCAGCGTCACTGCCATTAAGTTAAGGAATCCCCCGGTCAGGTTTTAACCTTGAAGGTCTGGT
>DZAL01000091.1 GCA_022729575.1 Thiomargarita sp. | reverse complement strand
CCTATATGGCTAAGGTTGTCGTTATGGATGAATGGATTTTGCAATTGGCTCTATAATTCAAATTTAAATAAAATTAAGATTCTGAATAAGTCACCGACTCGAAATCTATAGATAACGTATCTTTCGGTAGTCCCTCCAAACCAATGGAGGTGTTAACCTTCAAGGAGTTATCAAAGCTCAAAGTTTCCTAAACCTTTGAGGTTTAGGAAACTTAGAATCGCCGAGGTTTCCTCAACCGGTGAGGTTGAGGAAACCTAAAACTGGTAAGATTTAGGAAAGTTAGCACCTGGATTTTAATACCTCCATTAGTTAGTAGGGATTACCCCCCTTTCGTACACATACTGCCATTAAGTTAAATCGAGTTGGAGTCCAAACCTTCAGCTTTGGACGAGATTGGTCAAGGTGGGACGGCGTTGCCAAATCTGAAGATTTGGACTCCAGCGCCGTAACATTTTTCTCGTCCCAGGTGCCAACGTGGTGGGAAAGGGACGTTGGCGCGTCCCGACGACATTCCCACGCCGGCGCGTGGGAACGAGAGCAAGCCGCGTAGGAACGAGAGCAAGTCGCGTTGGAGTCTAAACCTTCAGCTTTGGACGAGATTGGTCAAGGTGGGACGGCGTTTGGCGAGGAGCGTGAATCAAAGCCATTTTCCCCAATCTAATTTTTCCCGCAGGGTGGCATAATGGTCATGTCCTTGAGGATGAATTAAGCGAATTTGTTGACGTTTTTCAATTCTTACCAGATCTCCAGGAATCAACCGCTGACATAATAAACCATCACTATTTAGTTGCGCCTCTCCAATTTGGTCATGACATAAAGTAATTTGAACACAACTGTCACCATCATTTATGATGCGTTTGGAAAATGGATGAAATATGCCTACCTAATAGCTAAGTCGGTTATAATGTGATTATTGAGATGATAATCACCTGACCATTCCCCACTAAACATCATTGCAATATTATATCATGATTAAAATTTATACTATAATTAAAAAATAATATTTGACAAACTTTTACAATCTCAATTAACCTTCATATATACATTAAATTTGAATTGAAGTAAAAATTTATGTCTATTATGAAATTGAAGTACAACATTACCCCCCCCCCCCGCGTCAATAGGGTATATCATTGAAGTAAAGAAAATAATCCTAGCAGCTTGTCTGCTACCCCCTTCTATTGCCTACACTTTTTCTTGCCAAACTAATCTCATCAGAAAAATGATGGGGTGCCTTTTTGTCTTACCTTTTCTCTATTCATGTACACCGGTTGAATACAACCAGCCTGCAATAATTACCCCAACCACCATTGCGACCAAGCAAGCCCCCGAGCATTCAAATTCTCTTTCTCTGGCCCCAGCGACCACGCTTCATGCTGTGTTGGTGGGAGATACGAATGACAAAGGAATTGGTGAAAATAAAGGAATTGGTGATGGTGTCAAGGTTGACCTTCAGAATATACAAAACCTCATAAATTCCATTACAAAATACACCAAGCTATCCGCACGTCCAGAAATCCTCAAAGTTGGCAATCCAGGTGACTATGACCGAGTGGTACAAGTTATCAACCAACTCTCTGTAGAAGACCAGGATGTGGTGTTCTTTTACTACTCAGGTCATGGTGGTCGGCAGCTCGATAAAAAATCAAAATGGCCGGCTTTACTCGTGGATGGTCCAACAAGAAGCGAACAGATGCTTGATTTAGACTGGGTATTCTCCAGCCTTCAACGGAAGTCACCGCGTTTATTAATAGTAATGGCTGATGCTTGTAACACCCCGGTAAAACAGGAAGCTATAGCCACTAAAGAAAGCGAGGATCCCAACAACTACAAAAAGTTATTTTTAGGTTATCGGGGCCACATTATTGCGTCAAGTTCCATACCGGATCAACTTTCTTATGGCGATTCCAACACGGGAGGGGTTTATACGAGCACGAGCGCGTTTTTAAGTAGCCTGACGAAACAAGTTGCTACTTCCGTATCTGAACCCAGTTGGCATCAAATCATGCAGGATGCTGAAAAACCTATCACCGTTAAGGTTCAGACCCAACCCGGCAATCCCTTTTCTCGCGTGGTCGAGAAAGAGCAACAACCGCAATCAGAGGTCGACGTTCGTGCAATCACTTCGGTTCAACTCAAGGGGTCTGAACCTTCCCCTACGGGACGTTGTTCTCAAAATCAGTATAGTCCCCATCCCACTGACCCTAGCAAAGAATGTTGTCTTGACGATGATCTCCTGCCAATCTGTGCAGAAAAATAAACTAAGGTAGGGTGCGTCCCACACACCATTCACCGGGCCAAACCTCGCAGGTCTCGAAGACCTGCGAGGTTTAAGTTGATCACTACCAACGGCAAATGGTGCGTGGGACGCACCCTACTATAAGGGAGTTTATAACAATGACGACCACTAAACAAGTTTTTATTATTCTTTTTTTAGGTTTTTTCACGGCTTGCAATATGCCATCCATAAAAGAATCAACCTCACCACAGGTGGAGCCAGATAATTATCTGGTGACTAAATCCTCTGGAGAGAATGGATCTCTGTATGGAATTATTGTGGCAGATACCAATGATGGGAACGCTACTAGCAGTAGCGGTGCCAAAAAAGACAAGGAAAATATGACTGGATTATTAGATGATATTACTAGACATACGGGACTGCGCAACGAGGTAAAGATTATTGATGGAAACCAATTTTCTAAGCAACAGATTATTAGTGTATTAGCACAAGTTTCTCAGCGTGTGACCACCCAAGACCTGGTCATTTTTTACTATTCCGGTCATGGTGGCCGAGACCTGCAAGAAAAAGGATGGCCTGACCTTTGCGTGGCAGGAAAAGATAATTGCCAAGAAAGAGAAAATAGACTGAATTTTCAAAAAGAGGTCATTGAAAAGCTAAAAATGTCTCAACCTCGTCTGCTAATTGCTATCGCGGATACTTGTAACAAAGCGTTGTCTTCTAACGGGGAAACGACAAAAGGTCATCCACTATCAACAGAAGCAGAAGTCAAGCCAGAAAACTATCGTGAACTTTTTTTGGAATCTAAAGGTTCTATTATTTTTGCGAGTGCTAATATAGGACAAGTAGCCGTTGTCCTCAAAACGGGTAGCGAGTTCACTAATGTGTTCATAGAAGTTTTGAAAAAAGAACTTACGACAGCTAGTCCAAGTTGGAAGAATATTGGAAATACTGAAAATGGGGCTGGTCGGGAAATTAAGCACCAGAGTGGAGATAGACAACAGGCGAAAGTAAAGATTGAACTTGAAGAAGTTGAACCGCCTCCAAGGGGACAACTCCAACTCTCACTTCGCGATCTCTTCCAACCAGGTGAGAAACTGCAATTCTCTGTCACTGCTCAAGAAGACGGGTATTTCTTTATATTTAACGCCGAAGTTAAAGACAACAGCACTCTGCATCAAGTATTTCCTAGTCGTTGTTATCGAGAACAGTTTGACAAACCGGTTGACAAAAATGAATTACCTTGGCTGGCGAATGAACCATTGGTTATCCCCAACAATACTGACGAGAATTTGCGATATTGTACTGGATTTAAAGTCTCAAAAGACCCAGGCACCCACTTTTTAATTGCCTTGTTAGTCACCCAGGAAAGTGATTTGAGGAAAGTTCAAAGCTTACAGGGGCAACCGATAGATACCAAAAATGGGCAAGCAGAGGTGAATAACTGGTTCACTTCTAAGTTACCTGGCATTCTGGTGGCCGTCGTTAAATATCAAGTGGAATAAAATAATTAAAACGGTCCAATTTCATCTAACATTCTAAGGAGTTACTTATTGACATGAACCTATCTTTTTTAAGCAAACCATTTGAAACCGTGAAAATTTTTTTCAAACGGTCCTGGCAACAAATAGTATGCCTCTGGAAGTCTCTTCGCACCTGGTGGGAAAACCTCTCTCACTTTTGGAAAGATTTCTGCTGGAATTTCGCCTGTGGAGTCATCATTGCTATATTTCTATTATTGTTCGAACAGCAGATGCCATCATTGTTTCATGACATTGATGACTGGGGGATTGATCAGGTGATTAGCTGGTATCGTGGAATTTCACCACCAAAGGACAGTTATCCCTTTGTGGTATTTGACATTGATGAGTCGACCTATCGTGAATGGGGGGAACCTCTGCTAACCCCTCGTGATAAACTACTCCAATTACTTAAACTGGCCAATGCTGGCCGACCTAAACTCATCATCGTCGATATTGAGTTAAGTCGTCCGACGGAACAAGATGCGGAGTTATTAACATATCTGGAGACGTATTGCCAGGGTCAAAATCAACCCACTGATTTTTGCCCACCGGTCATTTTTGCCCGTGCGCTACAAACCGGGTTGACCAAGGCCGGTGGTGAGTTGACTTATAGTGTCTCCAAACGCACACCGTTTGATACCGAGGCAGTGACCAAGTCGCCTTATTTGCACTGGGGTTCCACCTTATTTGAACCTAGTTCTTCGGGCAGTTTGCGGCGTTGGAATTTATGGGAAGCCACCTGTCAAGGTGACTCTTCAGACCCCCAACCGGGCACGGTGATACCCTCCATTCAGTTACTGGCAGCTAAGTTACTGAAGGATACTCCTAACGGTGTCACCGAACTTAACAACACGTTGAGACAGCACTTTTTGCCTAAAGACTGTGCCAATCCTCAGAGTGAGGAAGAACATCACACCGCTTCATGGTGGCAATCGTTAACCGAGTGTATTAATCCGCCAGATAAGGCCGCTGAAACAGCTAAGGTAACGGTAGCCAATGACTTAACCATTAATTTATTACCTTCGCACTTGAACCGCCGGTTGATTTACACGATACCTTATCAACCAGAAGAGGGAGAAGCTAGACCCGTAGTGCAAAAAGGACAAGCCTACCTGATGACATCGTTTTCGGCAAAGTGGCTACTCGACTATGAGAAAACATTAGACCCAGAGCTTACCTTATTGAAAAATAGTGTTATCGTCATTGGGGGTAGTTATGAAGAAAGTGGCGACATCCATGCCACCCCTCTGGGTTTCATGCCAGGATATTTAGTCGTCATCAATGCGTTGCACTCGTTGATCCAATTTGGTGAATTGAAACCGATGCCACCTTGCATTCAATATCTAGGGATAGAATTGGGTCTCATCCTAATCGTTAGTTGGATTTTTGCTCACCCTCGGTTTAATTCAATAACCGCTGCGCTTGGGTTAGGAATCATCATAGCCGTTATTCTGATTCCATCGAGTGTATTACTCTTTGAATACGGGGTATGGTTAAATTTCCTGTTGCCACTGATTGGCGTGATGTTGCATCAACTCATCGCCCACTTTGAAGAATTGCAAGAATTAGCGGAGTGTAAAAAGGAAAAAGCCGAATTAGCGAAGTTACGAAGAGAACCTTAAAATAGGGTGAATTAATGACCCTGACAGATGCCATCCCTCGAAGGGATGGCATCTGTGAGTTTCACTCATATTTCATGACCACCCAGAATTATTGCGAATAGAAACTAAAGAGGAAATCATTATGCGTTATTCTAATTTTCATATTGGCCTATTGGTGGGTTTATTAGCACTATTAGCACTGTCATTGATACTCATCCTAACGGTTAAAAAACCGGCGGAATCCCCAATGATTGCCGGTTGGATTGAACAATTCAATCCGCCGGTCAAAATCCAACGCCGCGATTCTAGTCCGGAGGAAGAAGCCAAGTTACTCACGCCGGTCTATCAAGGAGATAAAGTGACAGTCCCGACCGCTGCCGCCTGGGTTTGCTTACAGTTAGGAGAATTAAAACTCGTCGAAGTGAAACACCAAAACTCTCCCTACGAAGTTAAGCAGCAAGGTACTGTACCCAGTCGCCTGGGTAATTTCTGGAAACCATTTGGTGAGTTGTTGATGCCACTGTTTCAGGTCGACCAAAAATACAATTCCAACAACACCAAACCTGGCGATTCCCACTGTGAAAAACCATTGCATCTGTTACGATCGACAACCCCTGTTAACATCAAAAGTAACGGTAGCGCCGACCCAGTAACCATATCCTGGCCAAATAGTCAAGAGCAACCACCTTATTTATTTGCCGGTAAACGCCCACTTTACCTTACTTGGTGGGGCGGTCAATCCCCCTACACCATCACTGTGACTGGCGTAGATAACTCGGTATTGCTGCCTTCTCCGTTGAAGACTGAACAGCCACCGATAAAAATCTCAGAGGTGGAATTTAAGCCGGGAGAATATCAAGCGATTATCAAAGATAACGCTAATAACGAAACCCCATTTCGCTTTACGGTGGTGACCCAACCTGCCACCGTTAATTATCCACCAGAAGCTAAGGCAACGGAATTACCAGCGACCGTGCGAAAGACCTTGCAAGCCACCTGGTTAGCCACGCAAGAAAACGGGAAATGGTCATTTGAGGCTTATCAACAAGTGGCAGATATTGCCGAAAACTATTATCCAGCATGGTTGCTGTCCAAAAAATTGGAAGTAGGAAAATTGGTCGACGGCACCAATAAGTAACTGTTTTTATTCATGGAGTCCAAATCTGAAGATTTGGGATGTCCAAATCTGAAGATTTGGACTCCAGGTCTTAACATTCAAATAAAGGAGGGTTCATTAATGAAGAAACCTGGCATCATGATTATATTGTGGACGGTCACCTGGTTCACTGTCACTGGTTGTCTGGAAACTCGATCTTCAGGAGGCAATGGTAAGCAAAATAGCCAATTCACAGCTTCCTCTTGCCAAGTTCCTCAAACCGAGGATTTAGAAACCTTGGTAAAAGACTGGTTACCGGATCTGAAAAAGCGAGGAATTTGTTCTCAGGAAGAAGATAGCATAGAAAGAAAGGTATCAGAACTGGTGGTGGTGAAGGCTAAACGTCTGTTGCAAGCAGATCAAGATGATGAAGCAGAACAACTGTTGCGATACCCCTACACTCCATTTAAGTCATGGGAAGCACAAGCTACCTTGGGTGAAATTGCCTGGCGACGTCGAAATTGGCAAGATGCCTTTGTGTATCTTGAGAGTGCCTGGGACTTGCTGAATGACCCTGGGGCTACCCCCATTTCACCGTCGCCGGCGGAAAAACAGAAAGTCGCTGACTTAGCGATGGAAGTCCAATTGATGGAGGGTTCTCTTAAAAGAGTTATTCGGGGTGACCCAACGGAGGAAATCACAGCGGTGCCGGTACAATTTGTCTTTGGAAAAGACACCTTTACTCAGCGTGGCAAAGCATCTGTGGAAACTTTGAAGGAATATTTTAAGGGGAGACACCCAGAGCATATCACACTAATGGGTCATACTGATCCCATTGATACAGATAGTTACAATTGCCGGTTGTCAAAACGTCGGGCTGAAGCGGTGAAGAAAGAACTTATTGCGGCAGGTTTTAATGCCAATCAGATTACTGTTATAGCTAAGGGTGAACGAGACCCTCCAACACTAAGCCGTGGAAATAAATATACCAAAGAGGAAATTTACCAACTCGACCGGCGCGTAACCTTTTCTGAGGAGGAAATGTCTGATTCTAAAGCGTGTAATTAATGGTCGGTAGGAGTACGAAATTAATTCCGTACTCCAACGTATCAATTTTAACTTAACTTCAAAAGGAGAAACATTATGTTATTCAAATATCCCGTTGTAGTTTTACTATCGTGCCTCACCTTAGTGGCTTGTGCGGGGATGGATTTAGCTTCCCTGCTTCAAGGTGAACAGCGGATTGCCCTGGTCATTGGAAATGGGGACTACCATGAATGGGAAACTCTAAAGAGCCCGATCAGTGACGCTTCAAAGATGAAACAGACACTGAAAGAGGTAGGATTTGATGTGATTTATCGTGAAAATGCCAATCAACATGAAATGGAAGGCGCCATTCGGGAGTTTAAGAAAAGACTGGCAGACACGGCCCCTAAGAGAGAACGGGTTGGCTTATTTTACTACTCTGGGCACGGTGTTCTTGAATCCCAGGGCAATATCTGTCTGGCTGCGATAGACGCGCCTAATTTATCTTCTGCTAAAGCCACTGCTTCAGCAAATCTAAAAGGCTTTGTAGCGTTAGCGTCTCTCTACAAGGAGATTAACCAGTTAAATCGTGCTGGAATGAAAACCCGGAGTTTGTTTATTCTCGATAACTGCCGCACCCCCGTTGAGAAAAAACTATTAATAAGTTGCAATCAAACGGGAACGGGTGGAGTAACCCCAAGTGGGGCAAAGGGTTCTAAAGGTGTTCCTAAAAAAGGATTGGGGTGGCACGAGGACAGTAATCCCAAACCTAGTGAGAACAATAACTCCGTCACTGACAACAGCGACCCCAAATTGTTTAGTGAACCCGATGACTCCCTTACTGCCTCGGCTACCCGTAGATACCAGGCAGCAAATGATGGCGGTGAGGGCCAAAATAGCCCCTATACTCGATTACTCCTCGAACTGATTAAAGAACCGAAGCCTCTAAGGGAAATCCTGAAAATAGTCGGGGAGAAGATGGATAGGGAGACGAGTGGTCAAAAGCCAGTAATCAATGGTGACACTGGGGGAGGAGATGATTTTTATTTTCGTCCTCCTTCTCCTCCCCCTGGAGGGTTTAAATAACAATTTAAAGTAGGTGCGTCCCATGCCCAACTAGGCACGATGCGGTCTGCCGAATGGTGCGTGGAACGCACCCTACTCGATGGTATTGAGACGTGATTTTTTGGAAGGTGAGTGGAGTAGAAACAGTCGTTAGGGAACTAAAATTTTTCCGACGAAGGTATCTACTCTGCTAAGTTTAATTTGATGGTTTAATTCTAATTCAATGGAGGTTTATTTATGAAATTTGATTTCACACGAATAACGGTAGCCACCAGCGTGACGGTAGCGTTGACTTGTTTTAGCAACGTGGCTTGGGCGGATTGCTATCAGGATGGTTATAATGATGGTTATAATGACGGATTTAAAGCGTGTCCTACTTGTCCTGCTTTGCCCAATTGTCAGGAGGGTGATTATGACAAAGGTTTTCAGGAAGGGAAAGCCTCAGTCAACGTGCCTAATTGTCAGGAAGACTATAACAGTGGTTATCAAGCGGGGAAAGATTCGGTCATTTTGCCTAATTGTCAAGAAGGAGATTATAACAAAGGGCTTCAAGAAGGAAAAGATTCCGTCAAGTTGCCCAATTGTCAAGATGGTGATTATGACAAAGGTTATCAAGCAGGGAGAAATTCGGTCAGTGTGCCCAATTGTAAGGAAAACGATTATGATCTGGGTCGTCAAGATGGAATTGCTTCCGTCAAGCTACCCAATTGTCATGAAAACGATTATACTAATGGTTATAACGACGGGAGAAATTCTGTCACTGTGCCTAATTGTCAAGATGATTATAAGAACGGTAAAACGGAAGCAGAGCTTGCTTATACCGGCTATGTCGACACGAGTAGTCCATCACCTACGGTTAAGTCTTGTAACGAAGCCAAGGCTGACCGTGCGGAATGTGCCAAAAAGCAAGGTTTCAAGGAAGGTTACAATGAAGGTGAAAAACGGGCAACCGCCCAGTATACGGGCTATGTGGACTTGACTTCCACAAAGCCAAAGTCTTGTAACGAAGCCAATGCTGATGCTGCGGAATGTGCTAATAAGGAAGGTTTCGATAAGGGCTACGAGAAAGGCAAATTGGCTGGCCACAAAGAGACTACTGGATATGTGAAGGATGGTGTAGTCAAATCTTGTAACGAAACCGATGTTGACCCTGCGGAATGTGCCAAAATGCAAGGTTTCAAGGAAGGTTATGATGAAGGTCAGGCAGCGGCAACTAAGGTGGAGACTTCAGCCAACAACTCAGATGCGTATCAACTCTATACTGGGTATGTGGATGAAAACGGTACTGCTCAGTCTTGTCAAGGAGTTCCAGAGGATTCCAAGGCTAATCAAGACAGCAAAGAAGCAAAATGTGCCAATAAAGACGGTTTCAAAGACGGTTTCAATTTGGGCCAATTGAGTCTAGCCGGTTATGTCATTGAAGAGGACGGAAATAGTGTGGCAAAATCTTGTCAAGAGGACACTGACCAGTGCCAAAGTGTGCCGAAGAAAGGCTTTACTGAGGGTTACAATCTCGGTCTCGGTCAAAAGGCTACTAATTCGGCTGGAACAACAGCAATAGAAAAGCCGATGACTGATGAAGAGTTGAAAACGTGTCAAGAAAACCCCACTGAATGTCCCAATGGGGTGTTCAAACAAGGTTATGACGTAGGCCAGAAAGCTGCTCCCGACACCTTGGCAGACTGCAAGAAGAACCCCCAATCTTGCATTATTGCTTATTTACAGGGTTTTTACGACTATTTTGTGCAGAAGAGACTACAGAATGTGAATGTAACGAATAAAGAGCAGTTTTTCCCAGAATCTCTCAAGGTGGAAACGTTGGGCGGCATTGACTCCGAGAAGCCGGCCGCGCAATGGAGATACACCTGGAAGCACAAAACTCAAGGTTGTGAGGCTCTTGAGGCTTTAGCCCCCAAGACTGATAAGAGTGGTAATAGATTGAAAATGTTTGAGGGTGACAACCAGGAAATCTCTGAAATTTCTATTTGTGTGGAGCAAGCAGAAGACATGGGAAGTGAGACTGATTCGACGAAGCCGGAATTTGGCGGTAGCAAGACTACTTCTTTAACTGCGGACCAAAGTCTGGGTTACACGGTGTACCTCATAGAAGGTAAGGATGATAGTAAGAAGGTGAAAGCGACCATGGAAATTATCTTCTCACCTAATGTGGAAACGACTGCTACCCCGGCCGCTAATGTTCCCACCTCTGATGGAAATGTTGAGACAGAAGGTGCTGCGGACGCTAATACTTCCATCCCTGATGAAAATACTGAGGCAGGAGGTGTTTCTACAACGGGCGTTAATACCCCTACTGAGGAAAAAACTGGTGAACCAGAGGCTTCTTCAACAAAGTAGCGTCTCCGTACCAAGACCATGAAGTGAGACCCTGAGTTTACCGACGAAAAATCATCGTCAAATTAAACCTACGAGGTTTTGAAGACCTCGTAGATCTGGCGGGACATATCATCACTACCTGGTGTCTCACCACCAAACAACGAGGAACTTAACCATGAACTATTTTTTTCCGAAGGACCATTTTGATGCTGTTTTATGGGCACTATTCTTGGCAAACCTGATGTCAGTGACTACCGCATGGGCGGTTGATTTTGGTGTCACAGGGGACATCACTCCAGGTATAATGCGTTACACCTATCAAGAGGATTTCAAAGCCTCTGATGATGTCAAATGGCAAGATAATGTCCCCTTTTTAGGAGCAGGAGTAGGGCTTACTGCCTCCTCTGTAAACCTGAGTTTTCTTAAATCAGTCGATGTCCTTGTCGACCTCTCTAGCCAATGGGCCGACATAGGTGATGACCGTGAATTTCGAGACACTTTAGTTGGAAACACACCTGCTATTGCTGATTGGAATGTCGATTTTAAGCGTCAAGATTATGTGTTAACCCTGGGTGCTACCAAAACTTTTGGTTATGTTTTGGCAGGGGCCTCGATAGGGTATAAGGGAAGTAAGGCGGAACTCAATGGTACCCACAGATTTCATCCATTAGGCTCTCCAGCTCGTATCTACCCGGAAGACTCCACCACCCTTAAAACGAATGGGATGTTCGGGGGAATTACCATTGCAGGGGTATATAAGAATTTTGCCATGACATTGAACTTGGCTTATTCTTGGCTAAACAGCGAGTATGATTCCAAGCTAAATAGTATTCATGAAGAAGGAGATAATGAGGGGTTAACGTATGGCCTCAAATTTCGATACAAGCTTCCTAATTACCCCGTTTCTTTGACACTTTCTGGAGATTACTATTCTTACGAAACGGGGTTTCCTATTAGAGAGAAGGGTACCCAATTGAATTCCGTGAAGGAAAAAATGATTCCACTCAGATTCTCAATCACCTATCGTTTCAAATAAACTAGGAGAAATCAATCATGTCATCCAAAGTTACTTTCTTCGGGATTACGTTAGCGTTTGCTGGTCTTTCTTACCACGCCACTTTGTTGGCCACGCAACATGCCCTGGTGGTAGGCATCAACCAATACTCAGCCTCATCAGGAGTGACACAATCTCTCAAAGGGGCGGTGAATGATGCCACGTTAATCAGAGATAGACTGCGTGATATTCAAGTGCAGTTGCCGGAGGAACGGGTCTTATTAGACGAGCGAGCCACTCGAGCTGGGGTTATCCAGGCGTGGAAGCAGATGGTGAAGGGAGCCAACCCCGGAGATACCTTAATCTTTACTTACGCGGGTCATGGTTCTCAAATAAATGATAAAGACCCCCTGGATGAACAGGATGGTAAAGATGAAACATTGGTACTTTACGATGCTGTCATTATCGATGATGAACTTATCCAACTGTTTAGTGATGCCAAACCATTTAATATTGTGTTTGTGGCGGATAGTTGTCATTCAGGAGGTCTCAAAAGTAAAGGGGAATCAAAAATGTGTCGCTATGCTGGCGAAATTTCTTCCGCCGATCAGCAAACAATAGTTACGAATACTAATGGCGATGGAAAGGAACAATTGACACATGTTACCTTTATCACCGCCCAACAGTCAGATGCTTCACCGGTATGTGAAATCACCGAAATGGATAGACCTCACGGTGCCTTAAGTTGGTTTTTTGCAAAGGCTCTTCAAGGAGAAGCTGATGCTAAAAATCGAAATCAAGAATTAGAACGATTTGAGTTGGAAGATTATTTAAAACAAAACGTCTCCCAGAGAAATGGGGTTCAACTCCCCGAAGTTCGACCTTCCGATAATCGTCCGGTGATTGCCTTGCTGGGAAAAAAAGTTACCCCACCCTCTTTGCCGCCGGTGAGTCTCAATTTACCCGAGGTGGCCATTCGAGTAAAAAATGGTTCGGCACCGCCAGGGTTAAAACGTTATCGTTTGGCGCAAGGTAACAATTTTGATTTACGCTTTGTGGTAAAAGCAGGGGAACAGGTTGACGTTTTTTATAACACGGGGGACCGAGTAGCCGTTAGCTTAGAGAGTCAAAATGCAACTCAATGGCAACGAGTTATCGATAAGGAATTGCTGTTACAGGCACTGGCCACGCAATTTGATATGAGATTGACACCGGTGCGTATTCATTTGACGAAAGGTGGTTACCAACAACCGGCTCGCATTGATGAATTACATCCAGAAGGAGAGTTGCTAAATTTTAGTGTTTCGCCAAAGGACCAGCGTGGCGGTTTGAATGCTTTAACATTGTTTAATTTGGCGGGAAATGGTGAGTTGCAATTTTTATATCCGTTGGACCGTTTGAACCATTCCGCAACCTTGGCACGATTTCCCTATTCCCTAAAACCATTGGAAATCATGGCGCCTTTCGGGGGAGACCATTTGGTGGCGATTTTATGTGACCAGCCACCGAGAGAATTGCAAAAATTGTTGGAAACTCAACAATCGTCTATACCTGAGCCTGGTCAAGTGATTGCGATGTTACATCAACAACGGTGTCAGGTGGGGCAGTATGCCTTTTTTAGCTGTGGTAAGGGGGAGGAAGGTTGTAATTAGGAAGTATTCAAACCTGACAGGTCTGTTAGACCTGTCAGGTTTAATTTCTGACGGGTCTATCAAACCTGACAGGTCTAACAGACCTGTCAGGTTTAACTTTTTGAGGATAAATTCAATGAAAATTTTATTAAAAACGATGTATTTTGGTCTTTTTGGATTGGCTCTCAGTGCGTGTGCTATGGAATCGCTACTGTCGACACCGCCAGTAAGACCTGTTGCCATTCAGAATCTCGTACCTGCTAATCAAGGTAGTTCAACCAATAATTCTACAACAGTAGCCCAAGGTATCAATGAATTTGCGACTACCCTCTATGGACAACAATTGAAAGCCACGCCCAGTGGTAATTGGTGTTTTTCTCCTTATAGCATCTCTTCCGCGTTTGCCATGACCTATGCCGGTGCGCGTGGTAAAACTGCTGAAGAAATGGCAAAGACGTTACACTTTCCGGTAGCAACTACCTTCCACACGGATTTTTCGACCCTAAATCAATCCTTGTTGGCTTCCGCGGTCGAGAATGGTTATACTTTACAGATGGCTAATGCGTTATGGGTACAGCAAGGTTCTCAGTTTTTGATAGATTTTATGGACCTCACTTATGAAAATTATCAAGCTGGTTTGAAAAGTGTAGATTTTGCCAGCCCAGAAGGAATAGCGAAAATCAACCAATGGACCCAGAAAGAGACCCAGGGGAAGATAAAGGAGTTGGTGAAGCGAGAAACTATTACGCCTCAAACTCGTTTGCTGTTGACCAATGCCATTTATTTTAACGGTAGTTGGTTATCGCCTTTTGATGAGGCCAAGACTCAACGGTTGCCTTTCCAGGTATCAAAAGTGTCAGCCCCCAAAGTACCCACGATGTTTCAAGAGGGTCGGTTTAATTATCAGGAGGATGGCCAGATGCAGATGTTAGAATTGCCTTATGTTCGGAAGTCTGGTGAAAAAGGTGGACTGACCATGGTCATCATTTTGCCCAATGAGGGTATTCCTCTCACCACGGTTGAAGGAAATCTTGAGCAGTTGCGGTCGCGATTAACGATTCCGTTTAAACGAAAAACCGTAGCCGTATATTTACCTCGCTTTAAAGTAGAAACGTCGGTGGAGTTAATCGAGTCCCTTCAAAAATTAGGGATGACCGAGGCTTTTAGCCGTGAGAGGGCCGATTTTGCTGGGATGAATGGTCGTAAAGATTTGTTTTTAGACCAAGTGCTTCATAAGGCGTTTGTGGAGGTCAACGAAAGAGGTACCGAGGCAACGGCCGCTACTGCGATTGGAGCGGTTGAAAAGGGCGTAGTACAGATTATCGAATTTCGCGCCAATCGTCCATTTCTGTTTGTGATTCGGGATAGTCGGTCGGGAGTAATTTTGTTTATGGGAAGAGTAGTGACGTTGGCAGTCCAGTAGTGGTCTGTCAGAGAGTTAGGGTAACTCGATGCTATTAAGTAGTTAAGCTCAATTTGGTAGCACCACTTTGGCACGGTGCTCTTTCTCAAACGGTGCGTGGAATACCTCTTACCTTAGCTGGTTACTGAGTCTACGGAAATCGTGGCTGGTGACCTTGAGACATTTCGCCGGTCCGGATATAAAGTCTGAGGGATAACACCCCTCGAAGGGGTGTTATCCCTGCTTCACTTTCGGCGGCCAAGGCCCGTTGCTCGGCTAGGTCCGCTCGTTGTGCTTCCTGCGCGACCTGCCATTCCACGGCCACGGCCTGCCGTTTGGCTTCTTGGTAGCCAGGGAGCACAAAACCTTGATAGACTGGATCTGCTATCAATTCCTCCACGGTGGGCGGTTGTGCCAAGTCTGATATACGAAATTGAAAGCCGGGCAACACTTTTGATTTGATTATCTCCTTTTCTTCTCGTGTCATGGGTATATACACGCCTTTGGCATTCAACCGGTAAAACGCCATTGGTTTACCTGTCGCATAGAGTAGGTAAGTACTGAAGCAGAAATTCGACGGTATTTTCCCTCACCCCCGGCCCCTCTCCCAGAGGGAGAGGGGCGAAAGAAAATACGAGAAAATTTCTGCTTCGGTACTTAATATAGTAATATCCTTATCTAGTTGTCCCATAATAAGTTTGGCCAAACCGCAGGGATAACACCCCTTCGAGGGGTGTTATCCCTCAGAGGTACCACAGTAGGTGAATATTACTATATTCGGTCACGCCGGTCTTGGCATATTCCTCAAATTTCGTTTTCGGCTCTCTGGTTAACTCCCCTGGTTTGGAGTCAGATAGCGCTTCCACACATAAATCACAAATGCCATGGTAGGATTTGTCAAACGGTAAGTAAGGCACTGGATTAGAGTGAAGTACCAGGCCCAAATCGGGTTTACGAATCGTGGTTTTATGAGGTAACGCCAGGCGAAAAGCGGTTTCTAGTAATACCAGATCGCCTAGCGGATAGGTTTTGAGAAAATAGCCTAACAGTTCTAAAAACCATTGGTACATCAAGATAGTAGATTTGTCCGACACCGGTTTTTCCTCCAAGTAACCGTTATTCCATTCATAAACTACATCTGAATTTTCATAATAATTTTCCCAATAGTCGGCTTCGGAAACCATTAAGCAGTTGGCCGATAATTCCGTCGTCACACGAGATACTGGTGATGGAGAAAACGTGGGTAATGACGAGTGTAAAGCGATAGTCATCGTATCTCCTGGTAGTGGTTCAAGCTGAGTGATTAAGAAACATTTAGGTAAGAATATTACCATAAAAATTTAGAAAATCGGTGCTACACCCATGGCGAGGAGCGTGAATCAAAGCCATTTTCCCCAATCTAATTTTTCCCGCAGGGTGGCATAATGGTCATGTCCTTGAGGATGAATTAAGCGAATTTGTTGACGTTTTTCAATTCTTACCAGATCTCCAGGAATCAACCGCTGACATAATAAACCATCACTATTTAGTTGCGCCTCTCCAATTTGATCTCGACATAGAGTGATTTGAATACAACTATCACCATCGACGATTAACGGGCGACTGGTGAGAGTATGTGGGCAAATGGTGACGAGGAGGAGTGCATTTAGCGAAGGCGAGATCAGCGGCCCGCCTGCTGACAACGCATAAGCGGTGCAACCGGTAGGCGTGGCAATGACCAAACCGTCGGCGCGTTGACGGCTCACTAAATGACCGTTGATGGTGGTTTCAAAGGTGAGCATGTGAGACATGTTCCAACGATGAATCACAATGTCATTTAACGCATTAGAATAAGATAAACATTGTCCATCTCGATATACTTCAGCATAGATTAAAAAACGCTCCTCTTCGATAAATAATCCGTCTAAAATCTCACTGAGATATTTTTCCATTTCCTGTGGATTAATGTCGGTCAAAAATCCCAGTTTACCTAAATTAATACCGACTAAACGAATGTCGTGTTTGGCCAGTAAGCGGGCTGATTGTAATAATGTACCATCGCCACCAATGATAATAATAAGGTCACAACGAATACCTAGGGCTTCGGTATTGGCCGCAATATTGAGATTAGAATGTGAAACTAAACGGGCACTCGCGGCATCAATAATTATCTGCACTTGACGGGTTTGTAAAAAGTTGATCAATCTATCTAAACAACCTTTAACTCGTGGGTCCCCACGTTTAGCAATCAATCCGATACGTTTGAACATGATTTATGATGCTCTTGGAAAAGGGGTGAAATATGCCTACTTAATAGTAGCTAAGTTGGTTATAATGTGATTATCAAGATAAGAATGGAGGTTTCTGGAAAATTTGTCAGAAACACTTAGTATAATTATAAGCATTCTAAATGAATCATAAATGGATACTAAGGATATTTCGAAAAAATTTTATAGTTCATAGATAATATCTTTAAAATACTGCTAAATAAATTTTACTAATAAAATATATACATAATGGTGATATAACATGCTTACTTCTAATCTCAGTGAACGTGCCCAGCACTTGCTGAAAGTTTTGGTGAATCGTTATATCCGTGAAGGTCAACCCGTAGGTTCACGTACTTTATCACGGGATGTTCATCTTGATCTCAGCCCTGCTACTATTCGCAATGTGATGGCAGATTTAGAAGAAATGGGATTAGTACGCTCTCCACATACTTCATCGGGTCGGATTCCGACGGTACGTGGTTATCGAATATTTATAGACACCTTATTGCAATTAAAACCTTTGGATATTCAAGAAGAGCAACGTTTACGCAGTCAATTCCAGTTGCCATCGGCGGCAGAATCTCAATTATTTGAACAAACTTCGCATTTACTATCAGAAGTGACCCATTTAGCCAGTATGGTTATGTGGTCACGTCGTCAAACCAATGCCTTGCGTCATCTGGAATTTTTATCATTGTCGGAAAACAGGGTATTAGTAATAATGGTTATTAATGACCACGAAGTGCAAAATCGTATTATTCATACCACTCGTCCTTATTCATCGGCACAATTAGAGCAAGCGGCCAATTATTTAAATGCGGCTTTTGTCGGTAAAGACATTAATACAGTCAGGGAAGATTTGCTACGGGATTTACGAGAAGCCAGAAAAATCATGGATGAAGTCATGCACTCTACTATTGAAGAGGTGGCCAATAAGGTTTTTGACCATGCCGAATTAGCACAGCCTGCTTTAGTTATGTCTGGGCAAACTAACCTGATGGAATTGGAAGATTTATCTAGTTTAGAAAAATTACGTGATTTATTTTTAGCATTTAATCAAAAGTATGATATTTTACAGTTACTTGACAAGTCATTAAATGCTCAAGGGGTAAAAATTTTTATTGGTGAAGAATCTGGTTATCAAGTTTTTGAAGAATGTAGCGTGGTGACTGCCCCCTACCACGCCAAAGATGGTGCCTTGATTGGCGTATTAGGTGTCATTGGATCGACACGAATGGCCTATGAAAAAGTTATTCCAATTGTTGATTTAACTGCAAAATTATTAGGTTCCGCTCTCAGCAATCATTGATTGACTGAAGTTGCTTCCAGATTTGACAACTTTTCGAAAGTTGTCAAATCTAAACTTCGAGTTATGTACTGGTTATCGTCACTTCCAGAAAGTTTCGAACTTTTTGCTAATATTTGGTGTATCAATTTTGTCACTAACTATTTGATTAACAACCATTCACCATTTTTTATATATCAATCTTGTCAAACTAGCCACGTCTTTCGATCCGTTTTTTTTATCACCCACTCTACAAATCTTGATTGTCTATCCCCATAAATATCCCACCCCAGAAATCTAGTACAAATCAGGAGTTATGATGACAGATAATCAATCTACTGTTAAAAATGAGTCTATGGTCCAGTCCGAAGAGATTCAAGAAGTAAACCATACTTCTGTCAATACTATAAATAATACATCTATAAATGATGTAATTAATCCGATTGTTGAGGCTACTGCATTAGAAAAAGAATCTATGCCGGGAGAATCTGCACCGGAAGAATCTATGCCGACAGACACTTCTTCAACGGCAGCGCAACTGACTTACCAATTAATTGAAGCCAATCAAAAATTAGCTGAGGCTAATCAAAAGGCCGAAAAATATTGGGATAGCCTGCTACGCAAACAAGCAGAAGTTGATAATTTACAAAAACGCACAGCGCGTGATTTGGAAAACGCTCACAAATATGCACTAGAAAAATTCGTGACTGAATTGTTAGCGGTCAAGGATAGTATGGAATTAGGCTTAGAAGCCGCCAGCAAACCAGAAACTGATTTAAATGCGGTAAGTCAGGGAATTGCTTTAACCGTCAAAATGTTAGGTGACATCCTCAAAAAATTTGAAGTGGAGGAAATTGAACCAAAACAAGAAAAATTTAACCCACGTTGGCATGAAGCAATGGCCATGCAACCAGTGTCTCATGTAGAAGAAGGCACCGTCATCTATGTGCATCAGAAAGGCTACCAATTGCATGACCGTTTATTGCGGCCCGCACGAGTAATTGTCGCTAAAGCAGTGGAGCCTACTTAAAATTCACTTGAAAATTGAGGTTAAGCCTCCAGATCAAGACTATCAATTTCAATTAAAGATTCATAATTTAAAGGAGAATAAAACTATGAGCAGAATCATAGGTATTGATTTAGGCACCACCAACTCTTGTGTAGCGGTAATGGAAGGTAAAACAGTCCGAGTTATTGAAAACAGTGAAGGCACCCGGACTACTCCTTCAGTTGTTGCATTTGCCAATGATGGTGAAATATTAGTTGGACAAGCGGCTAAACGGCAAGCGGTAACTAATCCCCAAAATACCTTGTTTGCGATTAAACGTTTAATTGGGCGCAAATATAACGACAATGTCGTACAACGTGATATAGAAATGGTGCCCTATAAAATCGTCAAAGCAGACAACAGTGATGCCTGGGTCGAAGCCCAAGGCAAAAAAATGGCACCGCCTGAAATTTCGGCGCGGATTCTCATGAAAATGAAAAAAACCGCCGAAGATTATTTGGGTGAAACCATTAAAGAAGCTGTGATTACGGTACCTGCTTACTTCAACGACTCCCAACGACAAGCCACCAAGGATGCCGGCCGGATTGCCGGTTTAGAAGTCAAACGCATTATCAATGAGCCTACCGCCGCGGCCTTAGCTTATGGCATGGATAAGAAACGTGGAGATGCCAAAATCGCCGTGTATGATTTAGGCGGAGGCACCTTTGACATCTCCATCATTGAAATTGCCGTAGTCGATGGTGAGCATCAATTTGAAGTCTTGGCCACCAATGGAGACACCTTCTTAGGCGGTGAAGACTTTGATTTACGTATTATTGACTACTTAGTGGATGAATTTAAACGTGAATCTGGGATTAATTTAAAGAATGATCCCTTATCCTTGCAACGTCTAAAAGAAGCGGCGGAAAAAGCCAAGATTGAACTGTCTTCAGCGCAACAAACGGAGATCAATTTACCTTACATCACCGCCGATGCCAGTGGACCGAAACACCTCAATTTGAAATTGACTCGGGCCAAACTAGAATCTTTAGTAGAAAACCTGGTGGACCGTACTTTAGAACCTTGCAAACTGGCTTTGAAAGACGCTAACTTATCCGCCAAAGAGATTGACGAAGTCATTCTGGTTGGTGGACAAACCCGGATGCCTAAAGTTCAAGAAATTGTCAAAAAACTCTTTGGCAAAGAGCCACGTAAAGATGTCAACCCCGATGAAGCCGTGGCCATTGGGGCCGCCATTCAAGCCGGTGTATTAGCCGGCGAAGTTAAAGACGTGCTCTTACTCGACGTGACACCATTATCCTTGGGTATTGAAACCATGGGTGGCGTAATGACCAAATTAATTGGAAAAAACACCACTATCCCCACTCGTCACTCTCAAATCTTCTCGACCGCAGAAGATACCCAAACCGCCGTCACCGTTCATGTGTTGCAAGGTGAACGCGAAGTGGCTTCAGCTAACAAATCGTTAGCCAAATTTGACTTAACGGGCATTCCACCCGCACCACGTGGCGTGCCACAAATTGAAGTCACTTTTGACATCGATGCCAACGGTATCTTACACGTCTCGGCTAAAGACAAAGCGACGAACAAGGAACAATCGATTGAAATTCGTGCCTCCAGCGGTTTGAACGAAGAAGAAATCCAACGCATGGTTAAAGATGCCGAACTTCATGCCTCTGAGGATAAGAAATTCCATGATTTAGTAGAAGCACGTAATAAAGCGGATAATCTGATCCATGCCACTAAGAAATCACTGCAAGATTTAGGAGATAAGGTCAGTACCAATGATAAAACCGCAGTGGAAGCGGCCATTGAAGACTTACAGAGTTCACTCCAAGGTGATGACAAAGACGCGCTGGAAACCAAAACCCAAACCTTAGCCAGTGTCTCCGGTAAGATTGCCCAACAAGCTTATACACAAGCCAGTGGCGCTCACCCCGGGACCGAAGGTTTCACCGAGGCGGCTCAAGCGGCCGCCGGCAAAACCTCGGGCAAAAAAGGTGGCCCCGCGGACGTGGTAGATGCGGAATTTGAGGAAGTGAAGGATAAGTAAGGTAACTCACCTTACGCACGGTTAACCCAACCACCCCCCTTGGTAAGGAGGGGAGTAAGCACTACCGGCCTCGCCGGGAAGATTCCCCGCCTTAGTTAGGAGGAGCTAGGGATGGTGGTGCGTAAGATGAGTAGTCGTAGGGTGCGTTAGCGATAGCGTAACGCACCATTTTTCGGTAGTGATGCAATGTAGGTGATGGTACAGTCAGGACTGCCAGTCCTCAAAGGACTGGCAGTCCTAAGACACCACCCACATTGCATCACTACCCATTTTCCCGTGCCACCATCAACCAACCACCAACCAAACAGTATAGTAAAATTCATATAAAATTGTACATACCCTCTGGAGCGCAATAAGAATTATTGCGCCGCTACGCGCCGTCAGGCGCAATAATCCTTATTGCGCTCCAGAGGAAATAGTATAGGTTCAGAGGAATTTCACTATAATAGGGGAATTTCAGGTGCGTTACGGCGCAAACCGACGCGCCTAACGCACCCTACGCTTGCTGAAATTAACTAATATAGTAATATCCTTATCCAGTTGTCCCATAATGAGTTTGGCCAGCCAGCAGG
>DZAL01000291.1 GCA_022729575.1 Thiomargarita sp. | reverse complement strand
TGTTTTGCTGGTTTTTACAGAAGAAAACCTCGGCCTCTGGATTATCGTTAGTCCCTGAAGCGATTTTGTCGGTACACTCAGTGACGACATCAAGAGACCTCGATTTTTATCACGCCGTGTTAGAACCGCTATTTTTTGAGACCTTGAATCAGCCTCTCGCCGACCGTCAACCCAGTTTTCAAACGGGCGACTGGGCCGCGATTCCGTTCCTCAATGGGGGCTTGTTTGAACCTCATGTGCATGATTTTTACGATGGCAGTTGCACCTTGAATACGTTACTCGTTCCAGACGAGTGGCTGACCGAGTTGTTAAAATGCTTCGAACGGTATCACTTCACCATTGAGGAGAATACACCCATTGAAGTGCAAGTGGCGATTGACCCGGAGATGTTAGGGCAGATTTTTGAGAATTTGTTGGCCGAAATCAACCCTGAAACCGGGGAGATAGCGCGGAAGGCGACGGGGAGTTATTACACGCCACGGGAGATTGTGGATTATATGGTGACGGAAAGTCTGAAATATTTTCTACATGGTCAAACCCAACTCAGTTTGGAGAAGTTAGACTCGTTGCTATCGTATCAGACTAGCGAAGTGAAGTTGTCTCTGGAGGAGAAACGGGCGATTTTGCCAGCCTTGGAACGCTTGAAAATTCTTGACCCGGCGTGTGGATCGGGCGCGTTTCCAATGGGGATTTTGCAGAAGGTGATGTTACTGTTACAACGGGTGGATCCGGATTGTCAGCAGTGGTCAACGAATCTCTTGGACCCTATCCCAGACCGAACTGTCCGCCGGGATTACACGCGCAAATTGGGCATCTTGCAGAAATGTATTTATGGGGTGGATATTCAACCCATTGCGGTGGAAATCAGTCGCTTGCGTTGTTTTTTGTCTCTGATGGTGGAGGAGAATATCACCGATTCGGAAGAGAATCGCGGCATTTTACCGTTGCCCAATTTGGCATTTAAATTTGTCTGTGCCAATACTTTGCGAGGAATTTCTCAGTTAGATTGGCAGTTGTATGAACCGCAAGTGCGCAACGAAGTGACTTTATTGGGACTCTTACGCGGAGAATATTTGAATAGTCAGGGCGCGGCCAAAATAGAATTGCAGAAGCAATTTAAGGAGGTGCAAAAATCGTTGTTGGATAAGGTATTGCAATGGGCTGGGAAGGATTCGGAAGTGTCGCAATTGGCGACTTGGAAACCGTTTGAGGACGAGAGTTGTGCCTGGTTTGACCCGGTGTGGATGTTTGGGGTGACGGAGGGATTTGAGGTGGTGTTGGGGAATCCGCCGTATGTGCGACAGGAAGCGATTAAGCATTTGAAAGCCGATTTAAAATCTTATCGGGTCTATACCGGCACTTCCGACTTATATACTTATTTTTATGAAGCGTCCTTTAATTTGTTGAAAACGGGCGGAATTCTAGCGTTTATCACGTCGAATAAATGGATGCGAACCGCTTATGGGGAGAAGTTGCGGAACT
Organism: Thiomargarita sp.; assembly: GCA_022729575.1. Lineage (GTDB taxonomy): Bacteria > Pseudomonadota > Gammaproteobacteria > Beggiatoales > Beggiatoaceae > JAABRD01. Next base: position 4,321 of record DZAL01000291.1, on the reverse strand, counting down.
TTCTCTTGACCGAAACGTCTTTGTTGCAGTTGATTGATTTCAAAGGTAAGCAAGTGTTCGATGCCACCGTGGACACTAATATTTTGTTGTTTGCCAAGGGACCGGCGGGCGAAACACAGATGTTGCGGGTGGGCAGTGATTTACCTAGTGTTGAAACTTCTTTGATGCCCATGCCACAAAGCAGTTTGAACAAAAAAGGGTTCAATCTAGGTGGTGCCGAAGTGCAAGCCTTGAAAGCGAAAATTGAAGCGCGAGGAGTGCCCTTGAAAGAGTGGGATGTGAAAATCTATCGTGGCATTTTAACGGGTTTCAACGAGGCTTTTATTATTGACACCGCCACCAAAGAACGGCTTTGTGAACAAGACCCGCGCAGTGCAGAGATTCTGAAACCGATTTTGCGGGGGCGGGATATTAAGCGGTATGGGTATCAGTGGGCGGGGTTGTGGATTATTGCGACTTTTCCTAGCTTGAAACTGAATATTGATGATTATCCAGCGGTGAGAGATTATTTGGCCAGTTTTGGCCAGCGGTTACATCAAAGCGGTGAAAGTGGTTGTCGAAAAAAGACCGGAAATAAGTGGTTTGAAACTCAAGACCAAATTGCTTATTGGCAAGAGTTTGAGAGGGAGAAGCTGGTTTATCCTGATATTGCAGAAAGACTGTATTTTTCATTTGATGGCAGTTACTTTTCTTTGTCGAATACAGCTTATTTTTTCACTGGTAGAGATTTAAAATATCTTTTAGCCGTTTTAAATTCTTCCTTAATCAATTGGTATTATCGGTTAATTTCTGCCCAATTGGGTGAAAAAGGGATTCGTCATTTCTCAATTTATATTGGACAAATTCCCATTCCTCAAATCTCCAAAACCGAACCACAACCGTTTATCACGCTAGTTGATAAAATCCTGACAGCGAAAGCACGGGGCGAGGAGACTAGCGAGTGGGAGAGACGGATTGATGAACTGGTTTATCAGTTGTATGGGTTGACGGAGGAGGAGATTGCGGTGGTTGAAGGGGGGTAGGGGATTATAATAAGGAGTCCAAAACAGGTTTTGGACTCCTTAACAGCTACATAAATTGACGGTGAATTAAATTTTGACCAAAAACATACCTGCATATTTACCTTGTGTGCAAAACCTCTGTTAGTGCGTGAAATAACCAACGCTAGATAGCTATATTTTAAGAGAATGAACGTTGGAGTAGAGGCTTTAGCCGGTGGGGATGCCTCGATGTTTAATTGGGTGCCAACCCCCACCGGCTAAAGCCTCTACTCCAACGTTCTAATCGGTTCCTTCCATTTGCCGAGACTAGGATGACAACGAGGTTACTTAATTAACTTGAGAGAATCTATTATGGAAAATCAATTGGTAACCTGTCCAATGTGTGAAGAAGGACAACTACTTGTACAAGTGGGTCTGGAACAGGTGAACTATCAAAGTAAACAGTTTACCGTGACATACGATTTTGCCATCTGTTCGTTATGTGGTTCTGAAATCGTCACACCTTCTCAAGCGGCAGTCAATCAAGCACGAATTTTAGACGAATATAGAAAACAGAACGGTTTGCTAACCAGTCAAGAAATTCAACAAATTCGTGAACAATTCCACTTGACACCCGCACAAGCAGATGACCTATTTGGTAGAGAAGTCAACGCTTTTTCTCAGTATGAAACAGGTGAAGCAATTCAAAGTTTCACCTTAGATAAACTGTTACGTTTGGTTAACCAAATGCCGGCAACGTTTCAACAACTCCAGAGGCTTGCAGAGGTGAACGGGTAAGTTGGAGTTCCTACGTTAACCAATCTGGTGACCTATAACAGTGATTTTGAACATATTGCGGGTCTGACGATTTGGAAATCGATGGATGTGGTATAATTGAAAGGGTGGAGTCCAAAACAGGTGTTGGATTCCTTTTCGTCCAACCGATGTCCAAGATGTGTATTCTTTTTTATAGAGGTGACTCAATAATGAACAACTCCGTTTTGAAACATACGCAAGAGGTGGTTATCCAACGTACCCCTGGTGTCTGTGGAGGCAACGCCCGTCTGCGTAACACTCGGATTCCGGTCTGGACCCTGGTTGCTTTTCGTCAAGAAGGAATGACTGACGAAGAATTGTTGTATAATTATCCATCGTTGACTCCAAAGGATTTAGAGGCAACCTGGGTGTATTATCAGGCACATCAATCAGAAATTGACCAAGCGATTGCAAACCAAGATGAAGATTAAATTATACGCCAATGAAAATTTTCCTCGTGCGGTGGTTGAAGAATTACGACAGTTAGGTTACGATGTCCTCACTTCCTTTGAAATGGGACAAGCCAATCAAGGGATTCCAGATGAGGAGGTGTTGCATTTTGCCAGCCATCAACAACGTGCGGTCCTCACGTTAAATCGTAAAGACTTCATAGCGTTGCACAAGACTGGGCTACCTCACTCTGGCATTGTTGTGTGTCGACGTGACAACGATTTTTTTCAATTGGCACAGCGAATTGACCGAGAACTCAAAGACTTCTCGTCTTTGGCGAATGAACTGGTTCGCGTCAATAAATTGTAAAAATTCTAACCACTCGCCATCTTCATGTGTTGCATACCGAACCAGACTATCAATACGCGGTGGCTTTATTAGACCGTTTAATTGATAGAGTAGGGGAAGATAAAACCCATCCGCTGGCTTCCGAGAGGAAGACAAAGGGGAGGTAAATGAATGAGCCTCTAAGTGTTAGGTACTGACTATTTGAAATTGTTTCGGGAATGAACCAAGTTCATTCCCGAAACTCCCAAGCAACCCTGAAAACTTGATGTACAACCTGATAGACACCAATCGGAGAAATCATTATTAATTATGCAAATTGCTCTTAGCATTCCGGATAGTTTGCCACTCGCCCGTTTATTACAACGAGTCAAAGAATTTGAGGAGAGTTTGAAAATCGAAGCCACGGTTTTGGCATCACCGCGGACCTCTCTGCCGACCGAAAAAGCCTCGGTTGATGTGCTACAAACTATGGCACAGATGGCACAACCCATGGGAATTTCGGACCTGTCACATCATTTTGATGAATATACCAGACGAGTCATTTCAGATGAAATTGCCCCGTAACGTTTTTATCGATACTTCATTTTTTATCGCGTTGCTTAACCGTGATGATGTGGAATATCAAAGGGCTTTGACGGTGCAAGCACAACTGACCAAGCAACATGTTCATAAAGTCACCAGTGAATATATTTTGTTAGAATTGTGTGATGGTTTGTCGCGGCTACGATATCGTGCGTTGGCCATCAAGCTGATGGACTTATTTGAACAAGATGATTCGTTTGAAGTGGTACCAGCGGGCACGGAGATTACTCAAGCAGCAAAGACGCTGTTTAAAAGTCGTCCGGACAAGGAGTGGGGATTAACCGATTGTACTTCTTTTGTCATCATGCACTGGTATGGTATCGATACGGCTTTAAGCTATGACCGTCATTTTAAACAGGCAGGTTTTTATACACTGCCTTGAATTTTCTCGTTGCCACGAACGGCGTGGGAATGGAGATAAATGATAAATGTCAACTCAGGAGTCCAAAGTGTCGCTTTGAAAACCACAAAGCGACGCTTTGTACTCCTGGTCATCTGAAAATTACGAGGTATTGTTATGAACGACATTAGAGAACATCTTAAATCCACCCTGAAGTCTAAAAATGCTTTAGGACTCCTAAACACATTGGGTTATCACAGTGACCGCACCGGTCTTAACTTCGCCAATCTGGCCGAATTTCAAGAAGTGTTTCCCATCCAGACTGACGAGTTTGCCGCGGTGCCCCAACTCTTGTTTCAACTCACCTGGGAAGACCTCTTCGCTGCTTCCGCAGGCCCGAAACAAGTCGATAACACCATTATGGAATCTTATCTGTTTTTTGCCATTGAGTTGAAACAGTCGCATTACTCACGTACCGAATTGGCTAAAATGACTCGTGACCTGAATCGCTTTGCCAATCAACCCGTGATGGTGATATTTACTTATGGAGAATGTCTGACCTTATCGATTATCAATCGTCGTTTGCATCAGCGTGAGGAGAGTCGTGATGTGTTAGAAAAGGTGACGTTGATTAAAGATATTTCGGTGACCCATCCGCATCGGGCCCATCTGGATATTTTAGCGGACTTGTCTTATCAGCGATTGAAGGAAGACCATCATATTGATAGCTTCGTCGCCTTACATGAAGCCTGGCAACAGGTGTTAGACACTCGTCTGTTGAATAAACAGTTTTATCAAGAATTAGCGGTGTTATTTACGCGGTTAGTGGGAGGCGAACGAGGGACGGGAAAGAAGGTGGTGAAAG
>DZAL01000412.1 GCA_022729575.1 Thiomargarita sp. | reverse complement strand
TGAAGGTCTGGTTTTAGACCTTCAAGGTGTCTTTGGCCGGCTTAACTTAATGGCAGTGACCCCTGGCCTCTCTTTCAAAGGGAGAGGGACCGGGGGGTGAGGGCAAAGTTATTCAATTTTTTTGGATCTTCTCAGTGTTTGAGATTAATTTGCCGGCCTGCCAGTTTCCAGTTTCCCGTCGTCCGTCTGGATAAGACATGACACCATAACCGTCAAATTCACCGTTGCGAAATAAACCTGAGTATTGACGACCGTCTGGAAAAGTTTTTACACCCCGACCATGTGGTTGCTTATTGAGCACAGCACCTTGATACTGGCTACCGTCTGGCAGGGTAAGAGTCATCACCGGCAACCCTTTAGTGGCTGAAAAACAACCTATGCTGGGGAAAGCAATGAGGGCGACGGTGAATAATAAAATAAGTATGGCTAACCGAGGTGATTTAATCATGATGGATTACTCTAAGTTTCTATTAAATTGGCTAAAATCAAGCCGTAAAAATTCTCCGCCTGACTGGCTTGATAAAACCAGCCTAGGTGAGTTAAGCAGTTAGCACAGTGTGCCAAGTTCCAAGAATAGCCGCTAAACCAAGTAAATTCTAAAGTCGGCATTCCTCTATGAGTACCGCCGGTGGCACTCGCAAAGCAGCCAATTTCAAACGTAATACCACTGGGATTGGTAAAACGGTGGTGATGATGACCATTGATTTCAATTTTATGGTCTTGAGTGGTAATTAGGTGTCGACAAGTTTTGCAGGCGAGTTTTCGTTTTTCCTGTGGAAAATTTAGTTGGTCTAGTAAAGATTGAATGGTTTCAACGCTGGTGGTAGTTAAACGTTGAAAATACCAACCGGACTCAACGTTAGAATGGTGGATTCTTGGTAGCACAGAATCAGTTAGTGCCAAGTTGTTGTTGTAGGACATATTCAATAATCTTTTGTATTACAAAACAGCTAATGGTTCCATTCATTTGTTGACTGGCTCGTTCAAATCGTGGAATCACTTCCTCGGCAGAAAAGGGTCCATCGCTGACAAATACGGGAGTCATATTTTTATGCGGAGAAGCCTCACCATCATCTACTCGATGGTGGCCAAAACCTTTCTCATTATCCCACGCAATAACCCGCTCATTATTTAGACGGTCATAGCATAGTTGAAAACTGGTAATGTGATCGGTATCATCTTGCCAGGTGAATAAATCAAAGTAATCGTCTTGAAACCAACGTTTACGAGTGTTAATAAGCTCATTTTGAGTAAGACGAAGTTCTCTGAGCATGTTTGACATTGCCCTCTTTAATGGAGTATTGTTTCAGAATTATCACCAATAATTTATTGGGATTCTATGGTATATTAGAGCCAATTGCAAAATCCATTCATCCATAACGACAACCTTAGCCATATAG
>DZAL01000090.1 GCA_022729575.1 Thiomargarita sp. | reverse complement strand
CTCAGGTATCACCACGACTGGTGGCAATTCCACAGTGCCAAATTGCGCTTCACATTTCATTTCCTTGACCACTTTCACCGCTAACAGATTCCGCAGACCTTCACAATCACGGTGCCACTTTCCACATCCGCTTCTGCGTCACTGTAGGTATAATTCCCGGTTAAAGTTTCGCCCGTGTTCCAAGTGGGCGTGCCAGAGGAAGTTAAACTGAGCGTGACACTGGTAGCGGTAGGGGACGTATCATTTATCAACACATACACCGGTGTATTAGGGTTAGGGTTGGTGGTAGTGTTGTCACCCAGTTGACCATGAGCGTTGAAGCCCCAACATTTGACTCTGCCGCTGCCAGGAATCAAGGCACAAGCGTGATAACCGCCAGCAGCGATAGCCGTCACGCTGCTAGTGAGCCCCGTGACAGCTACGGGAATGGAACTGTTATTGGTCGTGTTGTCGCCGAGTTGACCGTTAGTATTAGTTCCCCAGCATTTCACGTTGCCACCCGTGGTCAGCGCACAAGCGTGAAAACTGCCAGTAGCGATAGCCGTCACGCCGCTAGTGAGCCCCGTGACAGCTACAGGAATGGGACTGTTAGTGGTCGCGCCATTGCCGAGTTGACTGCCAGCACCAACACCCCAGCATTTCACGCCGCCTGTGGTCAGCGCACAGGTGTAAGCACCTCCAGCGGCGATAGCCGTCACGCCGCTAGTGAGCCCCGTGACAGCTACGGGAATGGAACTGTTAGTGGTCGTGCCATTACCGAGTTGACCGGCATTATTAATACCCCAGCATTTCACGCCGCTTGTGGTCAGCGCACAGGTGTGATGGATTGTATAACCTCCAGCGGCGATAGCCGTCACGCCGCTAGTGAGCCCCGTGACAGCTACGGGAGTGGAACTGTTAGTGGTCGTGCCATTGCCGAGTTGACCGGTATTATTAGCTCCCCAACACTTCATGTCGCCACCCGTGGTCAACGCACAGACGTGAGAAGTGCCAGCGGCGATCGCGGTCACGCCGCTAGTGAGCCCAGTGACGTCTACGGGAGTGGTACGTTGAGTGGTCGTGCCGTCGCCGAGTAGACCGTTACCATTATCTCCCCAACATTTCACGCCGCCACCTGTGGTCAGCGCACAGGTGTGATAACCGCCAGCAGAGATAGCTGTCACGCTGCTAGTGAGCCCCGTGACATCTACGGGAGTGGAACTGTTATTGGTCGTGCCATTGCCGAGTTGACCATATTGGTTTATGCCCCAGCACTTCACGCCGCTACCCGTGGTCAGCGCACAGGTGTGATAACGTCCAAGAGCTATTTGGCGGACACCAGCGAGTGGGACGTAGGCGGCGAAGGCAGGAAACGTGCTGATGAGCGTTAACCCGCTAAGGATAATGCAAAAATGGAGAAGTTGGCGCGATTTTTGCGTTGGTTGGTTGGTTGGTTGGTATATCTTCTTGATAAAACATAAGTTTATCTCCTATTATTTCGTGGGTGAACAGGTCCGAAAGTTGCTTGGTTTCTAGGAATTGGTCAATCGGTGCTTGCCGTATTTGCTGAATAAATAACCGATAGATGATTTAGTCTGGTTTCAGTGTAGGGTGGGCGGTAGTTCGAGAGTTGACAACTTTCGAAAAGTTGTCAACTCTGTGGTGATTCGAGATTTGACAACTTTCAAAAAGTTGTCAAATCTGTGGTTTGGTTTTAGATTTGACAACTTTCGAAAAGTTGTCAAATCTGGTTTACTGGTTCCCCTTACTCCTCCTCCCTACACTCCCCCTTCGCCTCCAACCGGCTAAAGCCTCTACTCCAACGTGTTTAATGGCGGTTTCAGCGATTTCACACATTAGAACAGGTGTTGCACACAAGGCATACCCCAATTTTATATGATAGCATTTAAACATTAAAAAGTCAAGAAAGTGCGCAATAATTCTTATTGCGCTCCAGTGTAAGAGTATAAGATTGCTAGGAATTAATTATTTAACTCATCTTACGCAAAGTGTCAAACAGGCCCGAAGTTGGAGTCCGGAATTTATTCCGTGCCATGACCAAGGACGGAATAAATTCCGGACTCCAACGGCTTTGGCACGGAATAAATTCCGGACTCCAACGGCAACGGCTATGGCACGGAATAAATTCCGGACTCCAACTTTTTTAATTAAAATGTCAAGTAGCCATAAATGGGCTAATAACACATAATCATATACACCTTATTTCAGTTTAGTTGCGTAAGGTGAGTTATTTAAGAGAGGAGTAATACAGGCAGTGCGTACCTGCCCGCAATGGGTAGCCCTAACCCTAGCAGGCTTAATTCGTTGGTAACGGAATCACAGGTTGCGTATGTTCCTTAGCCCATTTCACTGGGTCGCTTACCACCCTATCCTTATACTGTTCTTGAATCTTCACCGCGCCTTAGTAAAATCCCCCTCGCATTCGGCCTCTATCTTTAAGCGAATGGCGTGGATTTTTTCCACAATCGGGTCTTTCCACATAATTATATCTCCATTAGTTCGGTTGGGGTACATAAGATTGGGGTTGACAGTTCTCGTTGTTGATTAAGTTCTTGGGTAGTGATGCAATCTGGGTGATGACCGAGGACTGCCAGTCCTTTGAGGACTGGCAGTCCTAATGGCACCATCACCCACATTGCATCACTACCGTGCCTGGCATCCTGATACGGGTATGTTATCCTAAGATAGCCAAGCGTCTTTGATTATTCAGCTTTCAATCCCAATAATGCCTTCAAGCGGGAAATTTCAGCTTCGGCCGCTGTAGCCCGTTCTTCGGCCGCTTGTCGTGCGACCTGTTCGGCCTCAGCCCGTTGTTGTGCGGCCTTGGCTAACTCTGCCTCGGTGGGCAACAATTTTCCGTCCAGAGTGGTCCATCTTAACCAAGTTCGTTCATGACCTTTATATACGCCTGGCCAACGCACTAATGCTAATCCTAATGCCGTGCTTGGTAAACGGTTGTGGGCGTCTACGGGAATCTCACGATATTGGCCCGTCACTAATTCAAACCCCGCCCAGTCATCGGTATCCCATGGGTCAAACCAGAAATATTCGGTGACTTTTAACTGGTTTTGATAAACTTGTTTCTTCTTGCCTTTATCATTCTTGGCGGTCTTCTCGGATAACAGTTCAATGACCACGTCTGGTCCTTGGTGTTCTTGCCACACGACCCAACTTTTCCGCAGGTGGTTAGAGGCGCCTAAGACGACAAAAACATCGGGGCCAAGGAAGTCCTCATCACGTAATTGCGCTTCACTAAAATAGACAAACATATTGCCACTGACATAGCCGCCACCGTGAGTGGCCAACCATGGGCGAAGAGTGTCAATGAGGAATTCCATTTGTAGGCGATGGGGTTCAGTTTCCATAGGGACGTTGTCCTCCGAGGGTAAGTCGTCTTGAGTGGGAAGTCTGGGGCAAGTGTCTTTGAGAGGAACATTTTCCTCCGCAGGCAGGTCGTCTTGAGTAGGAAGTCTGGGAAAAGTATGTGTGACTGGCGTTTGAAGCCGTGGCAAACTCCGTCCCATCGGTATGGGATTGGGGGTTGGCAGTTGCTGGGTGTCTAACATGAGTGTGTTACTCCTGGAAAATCAATCATTCTGGTATGATACGGGTTGGCATACCTGGTGTGCAATACCCAGGTTGGTGGGTGAAATTGTCAAAATTACAATCATAAAAAGACGTTGGAGTAGAAGCGTTAGCCGTAATGCCATGAAGTCAGTATAAGATAGACTTAACAAATAGCTAGGCAAACCCAAACACGTTTGCCTCCACCCTAGCAGGCTTAACTCGTTGGTAACGGAATCACCGGTTGCGAATGTTCCTTAGCCCATTTCACTGGGTCGCTTACCACTCTATCCTTATACTGTTCTTGAATCTTCACCGCGCGGGCGAAAATCTTAGTAAAATCCCCCTCGCATTCGGCTTCTATCTTTAAGCGAATGGCGTGGATTTTTTCCACAATCGGGTCTTTCCACATAATTATATCTCCATTAGTTCGGTTGGGGTACATAAGATTGGTGTTAACAGTTCTCGTTGTTGATTAAGTTCTTGCACTATCTTCCTAACTCTAGCACTGACAATATGTTTGCAGTTCCAACTAAGTAGATAGTCTAGCCGATGCCACACCGCCATAGCTAAATGAGAAGCATCCAGTCGAGCTCTTTCTGGCAGGTTGATGGCTACAAAGTAGGTATCAGCCAGTTTCTTGACTTCTTCATTCGCTTGCAATATTGGCAAGTGAGAAACTACTTGTAACCGTCGGTTAGCTGCCTCTAGGTTGCCATTTGAGACTTCTTCAATCACAAATGGCGAGACAAAGCAGCTAGTAGGGTGGGCAAACGTCCTTTTGTTTGCCCACCATTTACCACGATAGGTCGACGGGTGTGGTGGGCAACGATAAACCTGTTGCCCACCCTACCTGGCTGACAATCACTACTGGACGAGTCTTCTTAATTTCAGTCAGTGTAGGGTGGGCGGTAGTTCGAGATTTGACAACTTTCGAAAAGTTGTCAAATCTGTGGTGATTCGAGATTTGACAACTTTTCGAAAGTTGTCAAATCTAAAACCAAACCACAGATTTGACAACTTTCCAAAAGTTGTCAAATCTGGTTTACTGGTGCCCCTTACTCCTCCTCCCTACACTCCCCCTTCGCCACCAAGAAAAACCTCACCCGTTCCCGACAACTCGACTGCCACGACTTGACGGGCATAATCAAGCCAGGCTTGGGTAGTCCGGGTAGAGTGGACCACCGGTTTATCGTTATCCATCCCTTTTAGCTAAAGATTCTAGTTTCGTTTTAAGTGCCCTCCAGTCATTTCCATTAGCGGCTAAATACTTCAGTATCTCATCAAGACTATCGACATGATAGCCGTGATAAGTATTGTTAGGAGTATTTTCGTCTTTAAAGACGATGTATTTTCCATGTTTTCTATCAAAATTATATAACTCGTCGGTGATATTGGCACAGCCAATGGCTGTATCTAGTAATGCCTGCGCTTCTCGTGCATTACATAAACGTGCCGACACTTGTTCACCCTTATTTGTTCTCACACCTTTACCACTTTCACCATGTTTGGGATTGTTATTAAAAACTCTTGATTGTCGATTTTGACTTAACCAAATTTCTAGTTTATTTTTGTCAATAATTTGCGGAATACAAACCATTTGAGGACATTTCTCCTCACCACAGTCTTTAATAATGGGTAAAAATGCTCTGGTGGCACAGAGGTCCGTGAAGTTTAACAACAGGTATTTATGTTGAGTTTTAGGTGTCTGGCTTTGATTCAACAAAGTTTCTTCAACCATTTTGATAATCAATTTAGTTTGACTGTCTAGGACCGTATGATTCTCAGGAAAATTCCAGACCAGGTAGCGACCCTGAAAATTTACACCACGAATATCTCTGGCATTACTCAGCAGTGAAGCGAAAATAGATTGCGGAGAGACCAGGTCTTCATTAAGTTCTTTTAGCGGTTCTTCAAAATCACGAATATTCTCGTTATCATAAAACAAGTCCACCTCCTTTTCGCGCTCCAAAATGTCAACTATTTTTTCTAGTCGTTGATAAAAAGTTTTAAAGTCAATAAACGGTGCTATCTCTTGTTGGTTGACCAGTGGCAATAACAGAAAAGACTTTATCTTTACCATTTTAGAACCCCATTAAGATTTTAATATCTTTTTTGAACTGGTCAAAAAAACCTTTAGGTGGTTTAATGATTCTAGCCTCTTCTTGGACCGGCACCGCTATCACTTCCGCCTGATATGTTTCTGGTGGTTTCTCAAAATAATAAATTCTCACCTTCTCTGGAGCCACGCCAGAGTCTCCCTGTAAAGCCCGTTTGATAGACACCAGGGTGCCGTTGACTATGTGGTCACTATGCGTTTCCAACAGAATTTGGACCCCCGCTTGGGCCGCCAGTGTCAACAGTTGGGCTAATTTCGCTTGACCATGCGGATGTAAATGGGCTTCGGGATTTTCAATCAGCAACAAACTGTTTTCGCGTGCCGCTAAGGCCGCTACTAAAATGGGGAGGGCATAAGAGATACCAAAACCGGCATTTTCAGGTTTCACTGGGTTGGTATACTCTCCCTCGGCGGTCGCATATCGATAACGTAATCGCACCAAATTTTGGGCTTCCAATTCCTCCACTATCGTTTCAATTCCAGGACTGATTTCACCTAACCAAGCGTCTGTTTGGTCCTTTAACCATGAAGTTTTCGCTTTGGGATGTCGCAAGAGTGGTAACACTTCGATTTGATTAGCATAGTGGGCCAGAAAATGTACCGTATATTCCCCACGACCTCGTTTATGGGAAAGTTGCTGTCTTAATTTCACTATCAATTGACTGCGGGGATTCATTTCCGTGATGGTGAAATGTTCGGCTTGAAGATATTGAAAATGCGGGCCGAATAGACCTAATGAGGAATCGCCATAACTTTCCACCAAAGGCAATAAATCACTGCTGTGGTCTTTGGCAAATTTCCAGATGAACCGGTGAAGGTCATCGGTTTCAATTTCTATATCCAAGGTTTCCTCGGCACTAGCACTTTGATGAAAAGCATCGGCATCAATGCCAATTTCAACTAAGTCGCTATTGAGGAATAAACCGGTCTCCAGTACCTTTTGCTGATCGGATTGACGTAATAACAGCAAGGCTTGAAGAATGGAAGACTTTCCCATTCCATTGGGGCCAGTCAATAGATTAAAGTTCGATAATGTGAGTTCGGTCGCTTTATGCAGTTTAAAGTTGCGGAGAGTGAGTTTAGTTATCATATTAGTTATCATAGTAGTATCATTATGGTTCTAGTGGTTCCAGTTAATTTATCACGACAAATTATGAAAGACGACGAAAAGAGTTCGTGTAGGGTGGATAACCAGTTTATGGTGGTCCACCTCACGTTGCTACGCTTTGAATTCCTGCGAGACGATATGGAAAGAATATAATTCAAACGTCACATACTTCTGAAAATAGTCAAAGTCCCTATCCGTAGTGAAAATGGGCAACTGATGTCGATGAGAGACTGCACAAAGTAAAAAATCGGTCAAGGAACCTTGTATCCCTTTAGCACGACAACTATTATAAAATTCGGCAGCAGTTTCATAGTCTTCCAAATTGACTGGAAAATCTGGAAACGCCCGGAGTTTTTGACGTATCAATTCAAATCTGGATTTCTCACGGATTCCTGAGAGGACTTCTTGACGCACTACGCCCAGCATCATGATTCGTTTTTCTTTGACTAGATTCTGAAACTCTAGGGTCAGCGGCGTTTCTACCAGGTTATGGCGACGTAGGAGTAACGACCAGATACAGGTATCCACTAATACGTTTCTTTCTGAGTTAGGCCAGACGTTGTTCACTATCTCAACTTCCGTAATTGTTTGTAATCATAATCCTCGTAGTAATCCACTTTGCCAAATTCCTCAAAAATAGCTTCTGGTGGAAATTCAGCAGTGGTCTGTGGTTGCAAATGGTCCACATACGTTTTTAAAGCTTTTTGCAGTGTCTCTGTAATAGTAGCATGTCCCCCCAACTGACGCGCCTGTTCACACAGTGCTGGATCCAGTTGAAGGTCAGTGGTTAATAAAGTTGCCATTAGGTTACCTCCTCTAAAAAGACTGTAAAACGATTCCTGGTTAGTTTATCAAAACGAATTATGGAATACCACGAATAAACCAGTCTGTGTACACGCGAGACTAGAATCCAACATTTATTCCGTTAGCCGTAGGAGTCCGGCATTTATTCCGTTAGCCGTAGGAGTCCGGCATTTATTCCGTTAGCCGTAGAAGTCCGGCATTTATTCCGTTAGCCGTAGGAGTCCGGCATTTATTCCGTTAGCCGTTGGAGTCCGAAATTTATTCCGTTGGCCGTTGGAGTCCGAAATTTATTCCGTTGGCCGTTGGAGTCCGAAATTTATTCCGTTGGCCGTTGGAGTCCGGAATTTATTCCGTTGCAAATTTGACGAAATAAATGCCGGACTCCTACTAAAACCGACACTCCCTCTTTTCCATCAAAAAAATTTCACTCGTTCCTGATAACTCAACTGCCGCGGCACGATTTGACTGGCATAATCAAGCAAGGCTTGGGTAGTCCGGGTAGAGTGGACCACTGGTTTACCGTTATCCATCCCTGTTGGCTAAAGATTCTAGTTTCGTTTTAAGTGCCCTCCAGTCCTTTCCTTCAGTGGTTAATTTCTTGGTAGTCCCTCCAAACCAATGGAGGTGTTAAAATTCAATGGGTTATCAAAAACCAAAGGTTAAGATTTCCTAAACCTTTGCGGTTTAGGAAAGCGAAAACTGGTGGTAGTGATGACAGGTGGATGATGATGCGGTCAGGACTGCCAGTCCTTGAAAGTTCCCTAACTTAATGGCATTGCTGGTTAACTGGCAATGCCATTAAGTTAAGCCCGAGTAGGGTGCGTCCCACGCACCAGTTAGGCACCGTGCGGCGGTCCGAATGGTGTGTGGGACGCACCCTACCTTAACTTAATGGCATTGCCAGTTAACCATGCGGTCTCATTTAATGCAATTAAAAATTAGGTGATTGCCTTATTTATCTGGAAAACCGTTCAGAAGAGATATTAAGACAACTTACCCAACTCTTTTTGACTAATCCGAGTAGCGTGCGACCGCAACGTTCAGTTCCCAGACACCAGCGTTCTCCAACTCAACGTTTGAATTACCATCGACGAATTAAAAAGATTTGTTTTTAAAGACAATTTCCTTAACTTAATGGCATTGTGGGATTAAGGGGGGAGAAATCGGTGAACTCAAGGTGTTATTGAAATTTCTCCCCCTCAGTCCCCCGCTGAGAGGAAACCAAATAACTTGAACATCGAGTTAAATATGCTTAATCTCCACATTTCCCCATCGTTCGCTGAGATACTCTGCTACCAACCGTCGGTGACAATGGTCTGGCGTGTCCTCACTACAGAGTAAACAGGCTTGATGGAAGGTGTCGGGAGATAATTTTTCGCCAACTTTTCGGTCCGCCAGGAGTTCTAAAAAGTGTTTCTCGTAAACCGCCCAGTCGCCTTTGTTTTTCTTGTATTCCTCTAAAATTTCTTTGGTGGGGGCAAGTTCTGCCAAATGTACATAGTCAATAATGTTGCAAATAATTTTTAGGAAATATTTTAGGTCTTCCTTTTTACTAAAACCAGCCAGTTGCGAGGAGTTATTGAGACGAATATCGATCACTCGCTTGACGCCGGCTTGGATGAGTTTGTTAAAAAATTGTTCCGCGGTTTTCTGGGTAAAACCTATCGTGTAGAGTGAAATCTGGTCCATAATTGTTCTCCTCTTCTCGTACTGCTAACGTTCCTAAGTGAAGATTAACATAAGCAATTTTTTGATCTTGTATATTATATGCTTGTTCAATTAAGTTTTCAAAATTAGTCAATAAGTTTGCTTTAGGGAGATGAAGTCTATCTATTAAACGTTGTTCCGCTTCAGTTTGTGTTTCAACACTACCATCTTCTAAAATATGTTTAATCATCAGGTCAGTGGTACGAAGGTGACGACAGATTAAAATGGTTCTATGGCAATTAAGCGGGTCTTTTTCGGCACACATTAACACAATTCGATAGGATTCTATGCCTTTGTTTAACCGCTTAATACCTTCCTGAAAAATTTGAGTTTGAGCGAGACGGGCATATTGTACTTTACCCTCCTTATAGCAACTTGGATCAGTGCTTCTTGCGCCTAATTCTTTACCTAAAAAAACATAGATGATACCGTGTTTTTTCAACTCTTCTTTGAGGAACTGATAATTAAATTGTGGATGGTGTTTGCTATAAGGATGAGAACGCACATCACATAAGGCAGTGATACCATGTTGCTGGAGCAAACTTAAAAAAGTTTCCAGGGAATGATTGGAATGTCCGATGGTGTAAAGTTCTTTCATAACAGTTTGTTTAAAAAGATAACGCTGGCTACTAACTTGTAACAATAACCATTAAAGGGTTCACCCAGGCTGATACACAGATAAGTTTCCTCTAGGAGAGGGTAATCGCCGATGGATTTAGTTTTATAAAATGATTCAATTGTAGGGTCAGTGACAACAATTCTATATTTTTGACCGTTAAAAGTAAACTCGGCCCGTACTTTTACCTTATTAAATTCACTGGCCACTTTAATAGAAATGGTGTCAGGTTTTATCAATAACAAGGAGGTATTAATACTCTTTTCTACTATATTCACCGGAATTCTGTCATTGAAGCCGTTATAACTATGATAGCCATTTATCCAAAGTGATGGAACTCTATCACACCATTGAGATAATTGAGTGGACTGCCTAAATTGTTCTTTTATCCAATGCCGACGGTTATCTATCAAATAGTTCTCACTTTGATAAGTATGAAGTTGATGTTCAAGCAGTGGTATAGTGATGATGTCTAACAGTTGTGGCGAGGACTGACGCTTCAAGAATAGTCCAATGAGAGTATTTAACCATTTTGGTAACTTTGGGAAAATGCTTCTAACTGTTAACAGGTTTTCCTCTTTTGAAAGTTCACCCTTGTTGCCGCCACCACTGACTGGCCTAATCCAATTATGAGTCAATTGGTTATTGACGATTTCTTTACCCGCGACGCAGCGTCCCCCCTCTTTCCGAGAGTTGGCTAGACAAACTATGGTTTTGTAAAAAGTCATGGTTTAATCCCATTATCAAAAAACTAAGTTTCTGACTATTCCTTACCTAATAAGTACTGAAGCCGAAATTTTCTTGTATTTTCTTTCGCCCCTCCCTCTGGGCTACTCTATGCACACAAGTTCATAGTAAATCAGTTAAGCCATTGATAAATCAAAGAAATAATTTTGGCCTCGTTTTGGAATTACATTTAATTTCAACAGGTTACAAACTTATGATAAGAAAGGTTAAGGCATGATAACCGGAATCACTTGATTACCATGCTTGCGATAGATAGTGAAGTCATGGTCCAGCGTTAAGATTGCACTATGAGGATAATTTTCTGCCAATCTGACTAAACAAGCGTCCGCAAATGACATTGGGACATTGACATACTTCTTCAAAAGCTGTTCGATTTTCTCGATTTCCTTTGGCAATTGAAAAGAGATGGTCATAAAACCGATTCTTAACAACTTCATAATTTCTTGTACTTTCAGTTAGTGTAGGGTGCGTCCCACGCACCATTTCTAAAATCCGAACGATGCGTAAGACGCACTTAATCAAGCACTTTTGTAAAGCAGACTTTCCAGAGGAATCCGCAAACCCTCGTGAAGTTTACGAATCATGCTGAGAGATAACTGGCGTTGTCGGTTAAGCACCTCTAACACCCGGTGAGGTTTGCCTAGATAAGGTTCTAAATCTTTGAGTGTGAGTCCCTGCTGGTCCATATAAAACTTGATAACTTCTATGGGGTCTGGAGGGTCAATAGGATAATGTTGCTGTTCATAATTATCTACCAATATCAGTAACAGGTCCAATTTATCACCTTCAGGAGTGTTCAGCGCACTCCCCCATAACCGTTCTATTTCCGCTAATGCGGCTTCGTAATCGGTCTCAGTTTTGATTGGTTGAATCTCCATTTAGATGGTCTCCGCGTTAATTTTATCATATTGTTTATGAGTGCTAATAAATCTTATGAAAAGAGTTTGACGGGTATAATCAATAACAGCCACTAGACGGTATTTATTTCCTGCAATATTGAATACCACACGGTGGTTTTTTAGAATACTGGCATGACGAAATTGCGCCTTGACGTCTGACGAATTTTGCCACGTTGCTTTTAATGTTGTTTTATACCAGGCCTCAAGTTGACCTTTTGCGTCTGTATATTTGGGGTCACTTTCCCAAAATTCACGAAGAGTACGTTTGGCTATGATTCTCATCTGTTTTTGTGTTTCTTCGATACCTGGTTAAGACCATTCGTTGACAAATCTGGTGGCGCATTTTTTAAAATTCCCACCAAGCCATGTTGTTGCGCCAATTCCAAACATGACAGTGGTTTCTCCGTAGCCTCTGCGACCATCGGTTGACGCGGTTGAACACGTCTAAATAAGTTTTGAATCTCCTCTAAAGAGATAAACCCAGGCATGGTTGAGAGGGCTTGTAGTAATTCAGTTTTGGCAATTTGCATAGTTCCTCCAATTTTTGAGTGAACACGAGAACAAAGTTTTGCCGGCCAGTCAATTCCGTGTTTCACCGGTTTTCACCTCTATCTTGGCTCGCTTCACATATCGTTCGGGTAAATGGTCAAAATCGGCATCAGTGGTAAGCAGCCATAGGTTCAGACTAGCTACCGTAGCCGCAATCCACATATCATTTTTCCCCATCTGACAAGCCGGCTTAACGACTTTCTCGGAAAAATAATCAATCTCGGCATACGCTTCCACGATATAGTAACATCCTTATCTAGTTGTCCCATAATAAATTTGGCCAAACCGCAGGGATAACACCCCTTCGAGGGGTGTTATCCCTCAGAAGTACAACAGTAGGTGAATATTACTATACCTGGTTGATGAATATTCACCACCACGACTTCCTTTAACAAGGCTTCCAACAGTTGTTGCCGTCTGGTCTCCCAACCACGTTTTCGGGCCAACGCATACATTTCTCCCACCGTCACAAATGAGATGAGTGGCCGGTTAGGACGGTTGAATAAGTCATAATCCACCACCAGGCGTTGTCCTACGACATCGCCACGAAGGAGATGTACTAGAATATTAGTATCTAACAAAATCAAAGCATCGGTAGGAATCATCATGATAATTGTTCCAACAGTTCATCAATTTCCGCATCGGTTTCTTCCCCAGGCCACTTGCCAAAAATCGCATTGATACCCGTGGTGGCGGTTTGGGTGACCTGATAGTGGTTGGTGTCCACTGGTTGCAAAATGACATCGACAGTCTTTCCAGAGAAGTATTCTGGCAGTGTGAGAGTCAAGGTTTTCGAAGTGATTTCATGTATTTCATGCCAAGTTTCCATAAGGTCCTCCTTAAAAAAGTGGGTAGTCCCTTCAAGTTAATGGAGGTCTTAACCTTCAATGAGTTACCAAGGTTTAAAGTTTCCTAAACCTCAAAGGTTTAGGAAACTTAGCACTTGCCAGAAGAGACGTTGGAGTAGAGGCTTTAGCCGCAATGCCATTAAGTTAAGCCGCGTTGGAGTCCAAACCTTCAGATTTGGACGAGACTGCTCAAGGTGAGACGGCGTTGCCAAAGCTGAAGCTTTGGACTCCAACGCCGTAATCCTAGCTTAACTTAATGGCATTGAGGCTTTAGCCGAGCTTCTAGTCCAGCATTCCCAGAACAAAATGTCTTCCTTGTGATAAGAAAGGTTAAGGCATGATAACCGGAATCACTTGATTACCATGCTTGCGATAGATAGTGAAGTCATGGTCCAGCGTTAAAATTGCACTATAAGGATAATTTTCTGCCAATCTGACTAAACAAGCATCCGCAAATGACATTGGGACATTGACATACTTCTTCAAAAGTTGTTCAATTTTCTCGATTTCCTGTGGCAACTGAAAAGAAATGGTCACCAAACCGATTCTTAGCAACCTCATTACCTCTTGCACTTTCTTCTGGTCATAGCGACTCACTAAAAAACAGGTTTCCGAAATAACCGCCTCGCAAGTAAGTAGCGGCGGTGATATAGAAGCCAGTTGTTCGGTGACCCAATGATGATGAGTGTCTTGTGTACTGATAAAAGCGACTAGACAACTGGAATCTAGGATAATGGATTGCTTCATTGTCCATAACCTTCCAGATAGGATTTATTGGTGGATAAATCTGGTGGCGCATTTTTTAAAATTCCCACCAAGCCATGTTGTTGCGCCAATTCTAAACATGACAGTGGTTTCTCAGTATCCTCTGTGACTATAGGTTGACGCTGTTGAACCCGTCTAAATAAGTTTTGAATCTCTTCTAAAGAGATAAACTCAGACATGGTTGAGAGAGCTTGTAGTAATTCAGTTTTGGCAATTTGCATAGAATATTTCTCCAAGATAGTTGTTGCGTTTCTATATAGGGTCTGAGGAATCAATATAATCTGGACTTTGGGGCAGGGATAACACCCCTCAAAGGGGTGTTATCCCTCGACGCTCTACGTCCCGTGCCCCATACACGACGCGCGGGCGCGTGGGAACGAAAAATCCCTGGTAGGGGGCTACCAGAGGCACCATTCTGACACCGTGTGAGCGACCGCAGGGTGCGTCAAACCAGAAGGGAGATTAGAGGTTATCAACGATAAAATAATCCCATCACTTCTCGCACTTCTTCTAAAGTTTCTCGCGCTACAGTCCTGGCTTTATCACAACCCTCATTAAGAATCGAATGGACCACCTCTGGATTTTCCAAGTAACGTTGTGCGCGTTCGCGAATCGGGGTTAATTCGGCCAAAATGCTTTCGATCACAGGTTGTTTACATTCTAAACAGCCAATACCCGCACTACGACAGCCAGCGGGGACCCAAGTTTGTACTTCCTGGTTAGAGTAAATTTTATGAAATTGCCAAACTGGACATCGTTCTGGGTCACCTGGGTCAGTACGACGAATTCTAGCGGGGTCGGTGGGCATGGTGCGAATTTTATTTTCGACCATGGTCGGTGATTCACGTAAAGCAATCGTATTATGGTAAGATTTGGACATTTTTTGACCGTCCAAGCCTGGCATTTTGGAAACGGGGGTCAATAATGGTTCCGGTTCCGGTAGAATCGTTTTAGTTTCTCCTTCCAAATATCCGAAGAGGCGTTTTTTATCTCCCAGCGAAACATTTTGTTGCGCTTCGACTAGAGCTTGAGCGGTGTTTAGAGCTTCGTTGTCGCCTTGCTCTTGGTAACGTTTACGCAAATCTTTATAAATTTTCGCGTTCTTCTTGCCAATTTTACGAATAGCCTCGTTGACTTTATCTTCAAAGTCGGCTTCACGTCCATAGAGATGGTTGAAACGTCGCGCTAATTCACGAGTAAATTCTATATGCGCTACTTGGTCTTCACCTACTGGGACTAAGCCGGCTTTGTAAATCAAAATATCGGCACTTTGTAGTAATGGATAGCCTAAAAAGCCATAGGTGGATAAGTCTTTGTTTTGCAACTTTTGTTGTTGGTCTTTGTAAGTGGGTACTCGTTCTAGCCAACTGAGGGGGGTAAACATGGAAAGTAGTAAGTGTAACTCTGCATGTTCCGGGACTTTGGATTGAATAAATAAGGTGGCTTCACTCGGATTGATGCCAACCGCTAACCAGTCAATGACCATGTCCCAGACGTGTTGGGACACGGTGCTGGTATTGTCATATTCGGTAGTTAGGGCGTGCCAATCGGCGACGAAGAAGTAGCATTTGTATTCATGTTGCAGGGTCAGCCAATTTTTTAGTACACCATGGAAGTGTCCTAAATGTAATTGGCCAGTGGGTCTCATGCCTGATAAGACACGTTGTGAACTTGATGAGTTCAAGTTGAGTTTCTCCTCATTGTTGTAGTGGTGAAATGAAAAAACATTAAGTTCAATAATCCAGATGATGATTTATACTGTATAGCTTGATAGTTTGAGTGTCAATGGGTGCTGTTTTGCCGATACCAACTCTTTTCTCGTTTCTACGCCCCCTCCGCAGGTTTGGACTCCAACGCGGCTTAACTTAATGGCAGTGCTTATACACGGGGGTACAAGAATAGAGGAATCTTATTATAAAGGTTAAATATTCACCTTTACTACAGGCAAAATAGCACGAATTTTCTGTAAAAATTGCTCGGTTTGCCATTCATTTTTCCGAGGAGCGGTGGATAAAGTTTTATCTAAACAATGCGTGGTACGACAGGATTGTAGAAGATAGCGTTTGACACCTAATTTTGCTAATTGGGTAGCTAATTCTAACAATTTCTGTTCGTCAAAGAAAAGAGGATGTATCGTCGTGCGAAATTCATAATCAACACCTGAATCTAATAGATAGTGGGCACTTTTCAAGGCATTATGCCCACTATTCTGGCTACCAGTTATTTTGGCATAATCGGCCACCGGTGCTTTAATATCAAAACCTACCCAATCCAACTCTGGCAATACTTTGAGCAAATGATTTGGCCTAATGCCTGCCGTATGTAGCCCCACTTTAAATCCCAATTGTTTTATTCGTTGCACCCCTGACAGTAATCCGTTTTGTAAAGTGGGCTCACCACCACTAAATACCACGGCATCCAATAAGTTTTGTCGCGATTGCAAAAAAATTTCAATCTCCTTCCAGGAGAGGCTAGTCCCCGTCTGTCGGGTTAACAAATGAGGATTATGACAATAGCCACACCGCCAAGTGCAACCTTGACAAAATAAGACTGCCGCTAACCGATTTGGAAAATCAATCGTGCTAAACGGAGTGAGACTATTAATTATTAACTGATTGACTTCCATTATAATATTTTAGTGAAACCCGTCGTTCCACAAAGTGTTGCCGTTCTTCATGTTCACCTTGTTTGCCGGGATTAAAGGCGGAGACGGGACGATGATAACCCATCACGCGGGTCCAGACTTCACAGGGTGTACGTTCTTCGTCTGTCAACTGTAAATTAGTAATACTGAGCATAATTCTCCTAATTAAGATTAAGTTTTTTCGCCAAAAGTTCTTCATCACAACGCGGACAAAAGGAATGTTCGCCAACTAAATAACCATGTACTGGACAAATTGAAAAAGTTGGTGTAATTGTGATATAAGGTAAATTTGAATTTTCTAAGATCCGGCGTACTAGAAGTTTGCACACTGTGGCACTAGAAATTTGTTCATTCATGTAAAAATGGAGAACGGTGCCGCCGGTGTAGCGTTTTTGTAATTCATTTTGGTGGTAAATCGCTTCAAAGGGATCATCGGTAAAACCAACGGGCAACTGGGAAGAGTTGGTATAATAAGGACGTTCCTCTGTACCGGCTTGTAAAATTTTGGGATAACGTTTTTTATCTTCTTTAGCAAAGCGATAGGTGGTGCCTTCCGCTGGTGTGGCTTCTAAATTATATAAATGCCCGGTACTTTCTTGAAATTCGACCATTTTGGCTCGAATATGGTCTAATAACCTAATCGCAAACGCTTTTCCCCAATCAGTAGTGATGTTATGGACCTCGTGGGTAAAATTTCGGATCATCTCATTGATACCATTGACTCCGAGCGTGGAGAAATGGTTGCGCAGGGTGCCTAAATAACGTTTGGTAAAGGGAAACAAACCGTTATCCATATATTGTTGAATCACTTGACGTTTGAGTTCTAAACTATGTTTACCAAAAATTAAGAGTTCATCTAGGCGTTGATATAAACTCGTTTCGTCGCCGGCAAATAAATAGCCTAAGCGGGCACAATTAACGGTGACTACACCTACCGAGCCGGTTTGTTCAGCCGAGCCAAATAAGCCGTTGCCTCTTTTGAGTAATTCTCGTAGGTCCAACTGCAACCTACAACACATGCTCCTCACCATGTTAGGTGTCAAATCTGAATTTAAAAAGTTTTGGAAATAAGGTAAACCAAATTTGGCCGTGACCGCAAATAATAAATCCACATTGGGACTTTCCCAAGGAAAATCCGGCGTAATGTTGTAAGTAGGAATGGGAAAGGTGAAAATACGACCTTTCGCATCACCATCACTCATCACTTCGAGATAGGCACGATTTAACATTTCCATTTCGGCGGTTAACTCGCCGTAATTAAAAGGCATTTCTTGTCCTGCGATCGCCGGAATTTGTTCCTGTAAATCGGCGGGACAGACCCAATCGAAAGTGACGTTAGTAAAAGGAGATTGGGAGCCCCAACGTGAGGGCACATTTAAATTATAAATAAATTCTTGAATACATTGTTTAACTTGTAAATAGGTTAAATTATCTTTACGGACAAAAGGAGCTAAATAAGTATCAAAGGAGCTAAAGGCTTGTGCGCCGGCCCATTCATTTTGTAAAGTACCTAGAAAGTTTACCATTTGGCCAATGGCACTGGATAAATGTTTAGGTGGTGTAGCTTCGATTTTACCGGCCACCCCGTTAAATCCTTCGGCCAATAAGGCCCGTAGTGACCAGCCGGCACAATAGCCACTGAGCATGTCCAGGTCATGGATATGCAAATCACCTTGACGATGCGCTTGCCCAATGTCTGAGGGATAAATGTGGTTGAGCCAATAATTGGCAATCACTTTACCCGATACATTCAGAATCAAACCGCCCAATGAATATCCTTGATTAGCATTAGCTTTGACTCGCCAATCGTATCGTTTCAGATATTCTTCTACACACTCCGCAACGTTTATCATCGTATCCGGAGTTTCATTGAGGGGAGGAGAGATAGTATCTTGTTGGATAATTGCAGAATTTATGGTTGATGGCATTATAAAAATAGAATAATAGATTAAAAATCTGGCTGTACTTTACGTCTTAAGTCAGCAATATTAAAATGAAAAAAATTGCTTGTCAATAATATTTAAATTATTAACATCAATAAGTTATAAACATGCTTTTGAATACTTTAAATAAATTATATTTTGGTTGACCTTATTCTTATTGGTATAAGGTAAAATTGTATAACTGAGTGATTTTTCTAAAGTAAGTTGATAATTAGTTATTTCTTACATTTTATCTAGCATTGGCTGTTCAATAAAAAATACTTTTAAAATTAGTTAGTTAAATTTTAATAGCGGTCAATGTTCTTAGCCAAAAATGAAAATAATGGTTTATCTGACCCAAATCAAGTATTTTTTACTGAAAATTGTGTTCAACTGAATAAATTGATAACTATTCACAATTATGATTCTGTCAACTTACGTCAATACTTATGGTCAGGATTTATTACATCGTTACGGTGAGCGTGTTCACAAATTAGCAATTAATGCGGGTTTTACCTGTCCTAATCGGGATGGTCGTAAAGGACGCGGGGGATGTACCTTTTGTAATAACGTTTCTTTTAGCCCTAATATAAATGAGCCGCCCAGTGTCACCACACAATTAGCGCGTGGTCGGGAGGTTTTAGCTAAACGCACGGGAGCTAAACGTTTTATTGCTTATTTTCAAGCCTATACCAATACTTATGGCGAGATTGACCATTTAGCTTCTTTGTATGAAGAGGCTTTAGCGCAACCGAATGTGGTGGGATTATCTATCGGTACTCGGCCTGATTGTATTTCTAATGAAGTGCTGGAGTTGTTGGCTCATTATCAGCAACAGGGTTATGAAATTTGGCTCGAATTGGGTTTACAATCGGCATTTGATGAGACTTTATTGGCCATTCAACGTGGACATACTTTTGCGGATTATCGACAAGCAATTCAGGCGATTAGATTACATCATCTGCCTGTTTGTACTCATTTGATTATTGGTTTACCGGGTGAAACGGGTTGGCACGCTTTAGAGTCGTTAACCCGGGTGCTGGCGTTGGGAGTGCAAGGTTTAAAATTACATCCCTTACATGTCGTTAAACAGACTATTCTCGCCAAGCAATGGCGACAAGGCAATTATCTCCCTTTAACCTTGGTCGAGTATGTTAATATTGCCGCCGATTTGATTGAGCACACACCTCCCCAGATTATCTACCACCGCGTGACTGCCACCGCTTCCTTAGAGGTGTTGTTAACTCCTTTATGGTGTCATCAAAAGTGGTCAGTGTTAAATGCCCTCGCAAGGACTTTGCAATTACGTGGGACTCAACAAGGGGTATTAAGTTAATGAATGAACCTATCCAGTTTCCTAAACCTGACAGGTGCTAAGTTTCCTAAACCTTTGAGGTTTAGGAAACTTTGAACCTTGGTAATTCATTGAAGGTTAAGACTGCCCATCAATTTGGAGGGACTACCAGTTTCCTAAACCTGACAGGTGCTAAGTTTCCTAAACCTTTGAGGTTTAGGAAACTTTGAACCTTGGTACTTGTAATGATTATAAAGGTCTACCCTTTCACTACCAAGACCGCACCTTGACTCAAGCCAATGACGCGCTCCGAGACGCTACCAATTAACATTCTTTCAAAACCGGTGCGACCGTGACTACCTACTATAATCAAATCACTGCCCAAGGTTTGCGCCACTTCTACAATCTTCTCCGCATATCGTCCAAAGACTACTTGACTTTCTGCTTTAACGCCTTCACTTCGTAAAAAGTCACGGACTCGTTTGACATTAATTTCCGCTTCTTGTTGACGATTTTCTTTATGCTCCTGATAAACCACCGCGATGACCGTTATAGGTGCCGACAGATGTTTAGCGAGGTTAGCCGCAGCTAAGGCAGCCAGATCACTGTGACGTGAGCCATCAACCGCCAATAGAAAATGTTTACCTTGTACCTGGGCCGCTCGCGGTGCAACTAGGACACAACAAGAGGCATTACCAATTACTTTGGCGGTGGTACTTCCCATCATTAGCCGCATTAGTCCAGTCTTACCACGTCGTCCGACAATAATCAAATCCATGCGACTTTTCTCGGCTTCATTGGTCAATTCTTCATAAACGCTGGTACCGTAACGTAACAACACTTCACAACTAACTCCTGCTTGGGCGGTTTGCTGTTTTACTGCCTCCAAATGAGTTAAGGCTTCTTGTTTCTCTTTTTCCAATAATTGCGGTGCCAACGACTCGTACTCAGGATTGCTGATTAACACTGACATCACAAACAATGATTTATTGCTATTCTTCGCCAAAAAGATTGCTTGTCGAAGTGCGCCGGCACTAAACTCTGAATTGTCGGTAGCGACCAAAATTCGATCCAAGCAAGTGAGCGGATGCAATTCGGTCGTCGCGGTAAACGCGGTAGAAAAGGAACTGGCGGCCAGGGCCTGTTGTTCTTCGTCTAAATGAGCACGTCGTCCTGACCAGAGGGCATATAACACAATGACACCACCTACCAATAAAGCCGCAATTAATATGACAAAACTGGAATTACTGGCGAGGGTAACGGTACTTTTCTCGAAACTTTCTATATATCCCAAATTAGCGAGATAAATTGGTACCATGATGCCACGACTAAAGAGGACTAATATCATGATGACCCCCATGACGACTTTAACCATATACGGTTTGACATAAGTAGTGCCAATAGCGCCTAATTGAATCCCAAATAAGGAGCCAGCTAAAATAATCATGGCTAACCGAATATCGACGTAACCGCTCCAAGCAAATTTAATCGTCCCCCCCATGCCCATAATAAAGGCAATGACCAATTCGGAGGCCGAGGCCATCAAACTGGGCACACCCAAAATATACATCATGGCAGGTACCCCAATAAATCCGCCGACCGCAATGGTCGCCGCCAACATCCCGGTGGCAAAACCTAATGGGATGGTGAATAAAACCGAAATTTTGGTACCAATGCTCTTAAAGTACATCATAGTCCCCGGAATATGAACCGATTGTACCCATTTGGCTAATTTGGTGATTTCCTCTTTTTCGGTAGTGGGCGCGTGAACCATCTTCCAAGCATCACGTAAGACATAGGTGCCCACAATAGCTAACACCAACACAAACACTACTGACACATACAAATTAGAACCATCATTTCCCAATGAAGCCTTAATTATTTCTTGAACATGAGCACCGACTAAAACACCGGCTTCTGCCGACAGGCCCATTACGATACCTAGTTTTACATCCACTTGGCCGTATTTAGCGCGCTTCATGGCTCCAACCAGTGCTTTCGGAAACTTATGGCACATATTACTGGCCACCGCGACCAATCCAAGTACACCCATGCTCATCATCGCCGGGGTTAACACGAAGGCACCACCAGAGCCAATAAATCCACTGACTAATCCGCCAACAAAGCCGACGAAGAAGAGAAATAGCACCTGAGTCAGGTGTAGATCCATGAAGTTTTCTTCACTGACCACCGGGGCGGTAGAATCAGTGGCATATCCCAGTTGCCAACCGACCAAAAGGGCAATGACTAAAAACGCTTTGAACCACGAATGTTTCATATCTCAATTTTCCTTTATTTTTTAACCGATTTGGCTTTAACTCCTAACACATCCCAAAAATGGCCGGTGAATGCCCCATGGATAGCAGAAAAAATGAAAGCGATGAGGAGGGGAATAATAAAATACCATCTCCCTTGCTGCGAATATTGAATAACGGTTTCTTCAAAAAACCAGAGTAGAAAGTACAAGATGGCACTGCCTATACCTAAGATCACAGTTTGAGTAACTGCTTGAGTTTTCGTATTATTCATAGTTCTCCTTAATATCAAATTTGGTTGACCTTGTCGCTCACGTCATGGTTGCAAATAGATATAATTATGATGATTGCCTCCACTGGTTTACCCCCAATGCCATTAAGTTAAGCCGGCCAAAGAAACCTTGAAGGTCTAAAACCAGA
>DZAL01000006.1:57726-62620 GCA_022729575.1 Thiomargarita sp. | reverse complement strand
TAATTCTTATTGCACTCCAGAGGGTACGTACAATTTTATATGGATTTTACTATACACGACTCTGCCGAGTTGTTACTGCGTGGGTTATTTCGGCTTGCCACATATTTTTCGTATCTCCTTCTCTTGTTCCCACGCTCGGCGTCACTGCCATTAAGTTAAGCCGCCTTGGAGTCCAAATCTTCAGATTTGGACGAGATTGGTCAAAGCTCAGACGGCGTTGCCAAATCTGAAGATTTGGACTCCAACGCCGTAACCGTGGCTTAGGAACGAGAAAAAATTCCGGTTTACAACTGCTTTTGAAAATACTGCCGATATAAATCAAAGGTCGGTATCACATTATCGCCTTGATATTTTACTAATCCCATACTGTGCAATTTAAACGCGGGTTTCGAATCAATAAACACCGCACTAGGTGATTGCACCACTTGTTTCATCACCTGGTCCAACCCTGCTTCTTGCAAATTTAACAAATGATGACGGAGATGTTCATGATAAATACCTGCCGCCGTGGGCGCGGTTTCCAATAACTGGTCTAAGGTCGTTTTACCGCAAGCTATCTCATAAAATGCTTGTCGCACTAAAAACGGATGGCCGCCAACCATTTGCATTAAGCGTTTAGATTCCTCCTCCGACCAGGAGGCTAAACCATGTAGTTGCGAGAGGTCATGCACTTGCGCTAAGGTAAATTGGGGTAATTCAATCGGCAGGCCGACGTTAAAGGGCGATTCGTTAATATTCAAGGGCACATAGACCTCTTGTGAATGCACAATGATTAACCGCACTCGTTCCCACTGCTGGTCGTCCTTACCTTTCTCATGCCAATTTCGCCATTGACTCAGCACGTCTTTAGCCACTTGGTCATAGGAAAACAGCCGGTCCACTTCATCTAAACCTAAAACCAGCGGCCCGCTAATTAGTGGCAGTAAATACTGTTGAAAATAGTTGGTGGCATTGGTCTTGTGACTAAATTCATTTGACCAATGTTCATTGATTTGGGGGTCAATGCCCAAATTTTGGGCCGTTATACTACAAAACCACTTGAGAAACGTCTCCAGTTGTTCCAAACATTCAATATCTGCTTCCTGAAAACTGAGTTCCACGGTACGCGCTTCACCATTCACCCGCGCATGATGCAAGATGCGACCGAGCAACGAGGTTTTGCCCATCTGCCGTGGGGCTTTAATTCGAATCAGGGCACAAGGGGTTAAAATAGCCGCATAACAGTCAATTTCTATCGGTGGACGTTCTACATAAAACGCTGAATCGATTTTTCATACGACCTTCGGGCATTTCGAGCTCCTCTTTGAGTATGGCACAAATCTGGCCAGGCAAGCAGTTATTTTTGCGCCAATATTGTTGATAAAAGCTGATGATTTTGTCCCATTCGACGACGATGGTAATTTCCAATGCTAGAATAGTGATGACAATACCTATCATTGTCCATTTCTCAACCCCAGCGCGTGACATGAGGAATGGGATAATCACCATAGTGGTTAGAATAATGAGACCTAAAATAAATCTGGATTGATTGGCTTTCAGGAAGCCAATGACTTCTGTAGTTGAGAGTTTGTGCATAACTGCTTATTCCTCTGTAGAGTAGAAGGGCAACCACCAAGGATTGCCCCTACTAAAATGGATAATCTATTTCTTGACAGCGTTGGAGTCCAAAGCTTCAGCTTTGGCAACGCCGTCTTACCTTGAGCCATCTCGTCCAAATCTGAAGCTTTGGACTCCAACTCGGCTTAACTTAATGGCAGTGAGGCTTCCGCTGGGTCTAAGCATCGCTGGAGTGGAGGCTTTAGCCTGGTCCAATTCTCGTTCCCACGCGACGCTGGCGCGTCGACACGGCATTCCCACCTGGCTGCGTGGGAACGAGAAATTAAACTTTTAAACCAGCCAGTGGCCCCTAACCCGGTGGAAATAATAATACCGCTAGAGGATTGTTGCTCTTTACGGTTACCGATTTCAATTAAATAACGCGCTGAAATATGTGATTGGGGGCCGATGAATAAATCATTCACGCATATAACACCGGTCCATTATTCAATGTCGCTTTAGCCATGGTCACTTCTTTCACTTCGGGTATAATTTTAGGCAAATCAGTGACCTGAAATGGGAGTAAGATACCTACGACTGCTCCACGAACTGCATAGGAGTTACCTAATTGTGGTCAAAGAGACCGACCAAAGCTGGAATCTGGCAACAATAAAACCGTTGCTCACCCTACCTGACTGAAGCAGAAATTCGGCGGTATTTTCTCTCACCCCGGCTCCTCTTCCAAAGGGAGAGATGCGAAAGAAAATAGGAGAAAATTTCTGCTTCGGTACTTAGAATAGTTCCCTCTGGAAGGAGGGTGAAAAGACAGTAACATTTTTGTTTCAGTACTGGCTGGTTATTTTACCGTATCTGATAAATCCTTCAACCACGGCGCATTGGCATCTTTAGCGGATAAGAGAGGATTAGCCAGTGGCCATTGAATATTTAACTCTGGGTCATTCCAGCGGACACTGCCTTCATCTTCGGGATGATAATAGTTGGTGCATTTATAATGAAAATCCGCCGTTTCTGAAAGGACGCAGAAGCCATGCGCTAAACCCGGTGGGAGATAAAATTGCTTATGCTCGGCGGCGTGAAGAGTAATGCCTACCCATTGACCAAAAGTGGGAGAATGTTTACGCAGGTCAACGGCAACATCAAAGACCGTACCGCTAGTGACTTGAACCAGTTTACCTTGCGGAAACTGCTTTTGAAAATGCAGTCCACGTAACACACCTTTGGCCGAACAGGAATGGTTATCTTGCACAAAAGGGCCTGGTATCCCGGCTTCGGTATAACGGAGGGTGTGGAAAGTTTCTAAAAAAAACCCGCGGCTATCGCCAAAAACCTTGGGTTCAATAATCAACACGCCAGGAATGGCGGTGGGAATAACTTTCATTTTAGATGTCGTAAGTTAATAGTGAATTGAGATATTGACCATAACTGCTTTTTCGCAATGGTTGAGCCAACGCGGCAAATTGTTCATCGGTAATGTAACCTTTGCGCCAAGCAATTTCTTCTGGACAAGCGATTTTAAGTCCTTGTCGTTTTTCAATGGTTTCGACAAACAAGGAGGCTTCCAATAAGGCTTCATGGGTCCCGGTATCGAGCCAGGCCATCCCACGCCCCATTTTTTCGACCGCTAACCGACCTCGTTGCAAATAAACGTTGTTGACCTCAGTAATTTCTAATTCACCCCGCGCCGAAGGTCGGATACGTTTGGCAATGCTGACCACTTCATTATCGTAAAAATAGAGGCCGGTCACGGCATAACGAGATTTAGGCTGTTGGGGTTTTTCTTCTAAATTTATCGCTTGTCCTTGTTCATCAAACGTGACTACCCCATAACGCTCAGGATCCTGCACCGCGTAAGCAAAGACGATAGCCCCTTGCGTTAATTGCGCGGCCCGCTGTACTTGTTTTTGAAAATCGTGACCATAAAAAATATTGTCACCCAAGACTAAAGCACAAGTCTCGGCACCAATAAAAGATTCTCCAATAATAAAGGCTTGTGCCAATCCATCAGGAGAAGGTTGTATCGCATAACTAATGTGGATACCCCATTGCTGGCCGTCGCCGAGTAATTGAGTAAAGCGGGGCGTGTCTTGTGGCGTAGAAATTACTAAAATTTCTCGAATATCCGCCAACATTAGCGTGGTCAGCGGATAGTATACCATAGGTTTGTCATAAATAGGTAGTAGTTGCTTAGAAACCACTTGTGTGACAGGATGTAAACGCGTGCCGGTGCCGCCGGCGAGAATAATACCTTTCATAAGACCTTTTATTTAGTGTATAGTGTAGTTAAGTATATTTAAAGATTAGGAAAAATTAATCAATTATGATAGATCAACTTAAAGTGTTTCCTCAATATTTATTGCCACAACATGGCTTATCTCGTTTGATGTATAAGTTAACCCATTGGTCTGGCGGAAATTCCACGCAGTGGGCGATTGAGCATTTTATCAAACATTATGGCATTGATATGAGTATTGCGGACCCCTCAGAGGTCAAAAAATATGCCACCTTCAATCAATTTTTTACCCGCGCCTTGAAAGCGGAAGCGCGGCCGTTGGCTCCTCATGGTATTATTTGTCCGGTGGATGGCGAAATTAGTCAAATAGGTACGATTGAGGGAAATCAGTTATTTCAAGCCAAAGAACATCGGTTCCAACTGGTCGATTTGTTGGGTGGCCATCAAGATTTAGCGGCACCGTTTGAACCAGGTTTATTTTGCACCTTGTATTTGTCGCCTAAAGATTATCATCGTATTCATTTACCTCTCACGGGTCGTTTAACCGACCTGGTTTACGTCCCAGGTCGTCTCTTCAGTGTCAATCCAGCGACTACTCGCCTAGTGCCGAATTTATTTGCGCGAAATGAGCGGGTCATTTGCCGCTTTGAGACCGAAATTGGGGTCATGGCGTTGATTTTAGTGGGGGCGCTGTTTGTCAGTAGTATCGAAACGGTGTGGACTGGGACCTTACCACCCACTCAGCAACCACAACGTTGGCAATATTCATCCGCCACTGCTCCGCAACTCCAACGTGGGGCCGAAATGGGACGTTTTAATATGGGGTCGACGGTTATTCTGCTCTTGCCATCGTCACGAGTCACTTGGTTGCCAACGCACACACCGGCTAAAAAATTACTGATGGGGCAATTGCTGGCCGAGATTGATGGTTAAAATTTACGCTCAACCATCCTCGGTACCTCCTTGGATATCCTCACCATCGGCCTCTCCCCCTGGGAGAGGAGCCGGGGTCACTGCCATTAAGTTAAGGCTTTCGTTCAAGTCGAAAAACTTGGTAGTATTAAGGGATAACACCCCTTCGAGGGGTGTTATCCCTAAACCCTGTTT
>DZAL01000006.1:5510-57626 GCA_022729575.1 Thiomargarita sp. | reverse complement strand
CGGTATTAAGGGATAACACCCCTTCGAGGGGTGTTATCCCTTAACCCTATTTCGGTATTAAGGGATAACACCCCTTCGAGGGGTGTTATCCCTTAACCCTATTTCGGCTACTGATTAAGAAGAAAGGGAGGAAGTCGGTTTCGGCGTAACTGAGGCCAAAATTTTATTTCGCCATAAATGCGTTTTCGTTTTTAG
Source organism: Thiomargarita sp. (assembly GCA_022729575.1). Lineage (GTDB taxonomy): Bacteria > Pseudomonadota > Gammaproteobacteria > Beggiatoales > Beggiatoaceae > JAABRD01. The sequence continues at coordinate 57,431 of DZAL01000006.1, read as the reverse complement.
ATCGTGAAGGTCTAGCGAAGTTAACGCTCGAGATTTTAATAAATGTTTGCCCGCGACCCAGACATCAGTCACTTTATCACGACTCACTGCATAAACTAATTGCGAGATGGGATTATATAACGGTTGAGTTTCAAGGTCTTGCAAATCAATGGCAGTAATATCAGCAGCTTTGCCCGGCACTAAGGAGCCAGTAAGGTGGTCAATGCCTAACGCTTTTGCTCCATTTAAGGTGGCTAGGCGTAACGCTTGTGCGGCTGGCAAACAACGGGCATCCCGACTAATGCCTTTGGTTAACAGGGCCGCCGTGTGCATTTCGCCCAAAATATCTAAATCGTCATTACTGGCCGCACCATCCGTTCCTAGGGCGACATTGACTCCTGCTTTTAACAATTTGGCGACCGGACAAAAGCCACTGGCTAATTTTAAATTGGATTCGGGACAGTGGACCACATTAATTTGATGTTTGACGAGCAGTTCAATCTCCTCATTATGTAGCTGCGTCATGTGAACGGCAATCAGAGGTGGCGAGAGCGAGAGTAAACCTAATTTTTGTAGCCGAGATAATGGTCGTTCGCCATGTTGTTGCACGGACTCTTCGACTTCAGTGTTGGTTTCATGGAGGTGAATATGAACCGGTATATTTAATTCCTCGGCTAAAGATTTTAGTGCCGTAAAGGAACTATCGGAGACCGTATAAGGTGCATGGGGTGCTAACGCGAAACGAATTAAAGCGTGGTGCTGATATTGCTCATAAACTTGTTTCGCCTTCTGGAGATAATCGTCGGCATCTTTTCCCCAGGGCGTGGGAAAGTCAACCAAGATGAGGCCAATCATCGCACGAATGCCCGCTTGACTAGCTACTTCGACGGCCACGTCGGGGAAGAAGTACATATCGTTGTAACAGGTCACGCCACTACGAAGCATTTCGGCAATCGCTAATTTAGTGCCGTCGGCGACAAATTCGGCGGAAACATTGGCTTGTTCCGCCGGCCAGATTTTGGTGGTTAACCATTCTTGCAAGGGTAAATCATCGGCAAACCCACGCAGTAAATTCATGGGCGCGTGCGTGTGAGCGTTAATTAACCCCGGAATTAGTAAATGGGTAGGTAAGCGGTGAGAAATTTTAGCGGCAAACTGGCTTACGGCTTCGCGGCTGGGAACAATCGCTACGATTTTACCTTCGCGAATGGCGATGGCGTGTTGCTCATAAATCGTGTGGTCAGGCTCAACCGGCACAATCCAACCGGCAAAAATTAAAGTGTCAACGTTTTGCATAAATAATCTGGTCCAAGATAGTGGTGATAAGCGTAAGTGGATAGTTGGACACTAGGTAGTGATAACCGGGTAGTTATGCACCAGGTAGTGGTTTAAACCTGACAGGTCTCGAAGACCTGTCAGGTTTGAGATTGCGACTACTAACTATTGCATTACTACCGATAACCGCGACCCTCATTCCTCAAATTTGACCGATCTTGCCGATCTGTCAGGTTTGGCCCGGAGCCGACTATCACTCCCCAGTGCCTCACTATCAAATATAACAATGACATTCATTGCTGTCAAGTCGTGCCATCAGTGGTAGTCAGGGGTTTACTACTCACGGTGATTGAGAGTCTTTATGGTAAAGTTCGTCGAGACAGAATTTAACTTTATCCAAAATGGCTACTAAATAATCATGTTGAGATTGAGTTAAGGGGCCGCCTAGACAATGTATTTGGTCTCGGACTATTTCCAAATAGAGGGCCATGCCAATTTTAAATTCTTTTCTGGCAACGTCGGCTTTGCCCAATTCTAAATAAACCAAACCCATTTCCATGAGGATTTTAGCGCTCTCTTCGACCTTTCCTTTTTGTTTGTAAATCTTAAAGAGTTTTTGATATAAACTTAAGGCGCGTGAGTGGTTAACTTTTTCACATTGAGCCGCCATTGAGAAATAGAATGCGGCTTTAAGGTGGTCCAGATTCATCAAATTGTTGGCATACTGTTCAAAATGTGCGGAGGCTTGGGGAAAGTTATTTTCCGCTAGGGCCTGATTGGCTAATTCTAGTAAATCTGGTGGTGAGTCAATGATCGGTTCTTGTAGCATGGTACGATGATTCTAACTGTGGTAGGCGTGTGATATAAGTACTGAAGCAGAAATTCTACGATATTTGCCCTCACCCCCGGCCTCCCAGCACTGCCATTAAGTTAAGGAATCCCCCCCGGTCAGGTTTTAACCTTGAAGGTCTGGTTTTAGACCTTCAAGGTTTCTAACTTAATGGCATTGCGGCCTCCCAGAGGGAGAGGGGCGAAAGTACATACGAGAAAATTTATGCTTCCTCCCTGGTGCCGGACTACCAAATATTTTGCTGGTATAGCCTATTTCCAGAGGTAGCGGGATTCGCTTCACGGTAAAAAAATCCTGCCACCTCCTTTGTAACTTTCCAAATTTTCCACTATCTCCAATAGTCGGTCTAAACACCATTCTTGATAATGGCGGTCGTATGTGATTAACTCTGACTGTGTAATGCTCAACACTGGGAAAGCCGAGGGCGTATTATGTTGACGAATGATTCTTTCTAAGGTGTCACCAGGTTCTAAACTACGGTTGCCAGTGAGTAATATCATTTCTTGGGTTTGGGCCAAATTCCATACGGCCTGGTCCGTGCTATTTTCTGGTAAGCCCATTTCGATGAGAGATTGTAAGCGCAAGGGAAAAAACGAGAGCCATCCTTCAAAGCCTAACATTCCCCACAAAATGGAGGCAGGACCTTCCATATTACGGTCAACTAGAATTTTTATCATATCATTCGGCGGCTCGTTCGAGCTGTTTGTTACGTAAAGTGGCCCAAAAATCTGTACGGCCTGATTTACGGACCGTTGCGGTCCCCACTAAATTTCGTGGCTGCTCGCGCCAATATAGACGTTTCTCTTCCGCATAGTTTAATACTTGTCGATACTCCGTTTCTACTTCAAATTGATATTTGGAGAGAAATTCAAAACTATCTCGTACTTGTTGATCAGTCAAGCGAAACCATTGCTGAATGCGATCTGTTGACCAATTTTGGCGCCGATAGTCCATGAGGTCATACAGCATTAACCGAGTCCCGGCCAGCGCTAATCCTTTTTTGGTTCTCACCACGGCGGGATAGTTGTCATCAACGACCGTGGCTATGTCCTCTTCGATTTCAGTCCTCTCCACGATCGACTGCGTCTGGGGAGATAAGACTGCGGTGATTGATGGTGCGCTTCCCACTCGTTCCACACAATCCAATAACGTGTCGGTATCTAAACGATAAATGAAGGTCTTGGTATCTTCATCCAGTGTACCAAATTTTCTTTCTAAAGCACGAATCAACAATCGAGCTTCACCTTCTGCTTTCCATTGTTCAGAGGTAAATTCAGAGGTAATAGTATGGTTATCGGTGATTGACATAAGATTGGGTCTCAATGATTGGTTTGGTGCCGGCGGAGTTGCAGTAGCAGGATTTACGCCCGGAATTTAGTTGGCCGAGGCTACCATAATTCATAACCACCCCCCAACCCCTCCTTGATAAGCTACTCTATGCACACCAGTAGGTTTCTTCTCGTTCCCACGCGCCAGCGTGGGAATGCCGTCGGGACGCGCCAGCGTCCCTTTCCCGCAACGCTGGCGCGTTGCTCACGGCATTCTCACGCTGGCGCGTGGGAACGAGATAAGGGCTGGTTGAAACTCCCCTCCTTACCAAGGAAGGGCTGGAGGTGGTTGAAACTCCCCTCCTTACCAAGGAGGGGTTGGGGGTGGTTGAGTTAAAAAATTAAGGCCGAGCACTGCCGCTACGACCAAATACCGAAGTCGATTTACCAAGGATATAAGGAATTAATCGTTCCGGGGGGACAAATCCTGGAATTAATTCTCCAGAGGAAAGCACTAACGCCGGGGTGCCAGTCACGCCAATCTTTTTACCCAAATCGTATTGTTTGGCGATAGGATTATCACAAGTGGCCGGAGTTACTGCTCGGCCGGCTTTGGTATCGGTCATCGCAGTTTGTCTATCTTTAGCGCACCAGACCGAAACCATTTTGTGATAAGTCTCGGAATTGTTGCCCGCCCGAGGAAATGCTAAGTAACGCACTTTGATACCGGCTTCATTTAATTTTTTCATCGCCTCTTGGTGAAATTTGGCGCAGTAGCCGCAATCGACATCGGTAAACACATTAAGAGTGCCTTTTACTTCAGTCGTTGGCGCAAATACTACCATATCACTTTCTTTCACTGCTTCAATTGCTACTTTACGTATACTGTCCCGTTTATCCTCAGTCAAATTGCGACCGGTGTCAGCATCTCGAATGTCTCCCATAACTATATAGTGACCATCGGCACTGACATAAATTACTTCGGTTTCGATCGTGGCTTCAAAGAGGCCATGAATGGGCGCATTGACGATAGAGATTTTATTCGGATCCGCTTTGACAATCCGTTTTAAAGTCTCTTTCACACTGGTCGGCACTGTTTGCAAGGCATCTTCAGATACGGGCGTGTTAGACACGTCTTCTTCCATGGCGGTAACGAAATTCATCAATTCCGCCACTTCTTTAGGAGTCATTTTACTGATACTGCTTAAAATCTTTTCTTTGGCATTGTTGGGATCTATTTTGGGTGCAACCGTAGCAGTCGTCGTCGTAGAGGCGCTGTTATCTTCATCTTTATCTTCATTTACCGCAGGAGTAGGAGTCGTAGGTACCTCCTTAATCGCTTTTTCCGTAGTGGTTGCTGGTGCTGCCTGGTTAGAACCGGGGGGAGATACAGTAGTCGTGGCCCCATCTTTAGTCGGTGGCGGCGTGGGAGGAGCGGTGGGCAACTCCGTGGCATAAATTAAAATGCCCATAGTTAATAGCAGGGTAAGTAGTAAGATACGCATAGATAGTTCCTCTGAAGGTGAATTAATCGCGAAAATTATTGAATTGTAAGGGTAAATCGAAATTTTGACCACGCAATAAGGCGATGGCTTGTTGCAAGTCATCTCGTTTTTTGCCGGTGACCCGTATTTGGTCACCTTGAATTGAGGCTTGTACTTTGAGTTTAGCGTCTTTGATAAATTTTATCATTTTTTTACCGACCTCCTGGTTAATACCTTGTTTCACGGTAATCGTCAATCGGGCCCGCCGATTTTGAGTCTCTACCGTACCTTGTTCTAACGCTAACAAGTCAATACCTCGTTTCGCTAGTTTTTTGTGGAAGATGTCTATCATCTGATTGATTTGAAATTCACTTTGCGCTTGCAATGTGATGGTGTCTTGGTTGTTAAATTCCAGTTGTGCCTCCGAATCTTTAAAATCAAAGCGGGCAATGACTTCTCGATTAGCTTGGTCAATCGCATTAGTTAATTCGTGTGAATTGACTTCGGACACGATGTCAAATGAGGGCATGGATCATTTCCTTTAATTACTCTCTATGAGGTTGGACTTACGCACCCATTTCTTCTCCCCCAATTTCGTTAATTTCTAGCAAACCATTTCCCTTTTGGAATGCTAGGGGTGGCGGTGTGTTCACGAGTTTGGTGTTAATCCCATTCTAAATTATTTGATTAGTTTATTATCTATTCACCTTACGTACTTTTAATTCTTGCTAAGGAGGGGAGTATGCGCCAACCGAGTTGGCAGGAAAAACTCCCCTCCTTACTAAGGAGGGGTTGGGGGGGTGGTGCGTAATGTGAATTAGTTATTGATTTTTTAGATGAATCAAATTTTCTACCACTCATGACCAAGATTCCAAAGCGGTGCTGTGAAATCCGCAAACTGTTTGGGAAGACGGTTATGATGAGGCTTTATCTTTTTTCTTGGTGCTAATCTTTTCCTGAATCCGGGCGGCTTTACCACGCAAGTTACGCATGTAGTATAATTTGGCCCGTCGGACTTTCCCACAGCGTTTAATTTCAACACTGTCGACCAATGGACTATAAACTTGAAAAACCCGCTCTACACCTTCGCCATGAGAAATTTTACGGACGGTAAAGGAGGAATTATAACCGCGATTACGTTTGGCAATCACCAGACCTTCAAAGGCTTGTAAACGTTCACGATCACCTTCTTTAACTTTAAATTGAACGACTACGGTATCACCAGAGTTGAACGCCGGTAAGGTTTTTTTTGCTATCTGGTCAGTTTCCCAGGCGGCAATCAGAGGATGTGTCATTTAAGTTCTCCTTATATTTCTCTTGTTCGTTAATAAATTCAGTTAACAGGGCTTGTTGTTCCCTAGTTAAGGTTAGTTTAGCGAGTAAATCTGGGCGTTTTTGCCAAGTCCGCCCCAAGGCTTGTTGCTGTCGCCAACGGGCTACTTGGGCATGGTTGCCGGATAATAACACGGCGGGCACTCGTACACCGTCAAGGTCTTCGGGACGAGTGTAATGAGGATGGTCGAGTAAACCGCGGTAAAACGAGTCTTCGGGTGCCGATTGCTCGTCGCCTAAAGCGTCTGGCAGCCATCGTATCAAGGCATCGATAATCACCATCGCGGCTAATTCTCCCCCACTTAACACATAGTCGCCGATGGACCATTCTTCATCAATGTCTTGTTCAATAATGCGTTCATCGATGCCTTCATAGCGGCCGGCGACGAGTACGAATCGTTCATAACTGAGTAGTTGTTGGACTCCCGCTTGATCTAAGCGACGACCTTGGGGCGATAAATAAACGACTCGGGCCTCGGCAGCCAACGCAGTACGGGCCGCTTGAATGGTAGCGCGTAATGGACGCACTTGCATGATCATGCCCGGACCACCACCATAAGGTCTATCGTCGATTTGACGATGCTTATTATCGGTAAAATCGCGCGGATTCCAGAGGTCTAAAGTTAAGAGGCCCTTATCTAAAGCACGGGCGGTGATTCCGCCGCAATACAGTGCTTCAAACATTTCAGGAAAGAGAGTGACAACGCCAATGTGCATGAGTTAAGTTAAATTCGATTTTAAAAATCCTCTTCCCAATCCACTGTGATCAATTGGCTAGGAAAATCTATGGTTATGACGACTTGTTCCCATAAAAATGGAATTAATCGCTCTCGCTCACCTGTCACTACAAATACATCATTAGCTCCGGTTTCCAATAAATGGTGTACTTTACCGAAAATAATTCCCTTGGTATTTATAACTGTAAAGCCAATCAAATCGAGCCAATAATACTCACCTGGGGCAAGCGGTGGCAATTGCTCACGATAGACGGCAATTTCCGCGCCTAATAACTGCGCCGCTTGGTCACGGTCCTGGCCGGATTCTAAGTGAGCAATTACCCGTTTGCCGTTTAATTTGCCCTCTGCTATGGTCACCGTTTGCCATTGTCCATGATGATACAGTTGCCAAGGGGAATAGTTCAAAATATTGGCGATAGGGTCAGTATAAGAATAAACTTTCACCCATCCATGTAGGCCATACAATCCGATGATTTTTCCTAAAGTTACCCGTGTTGACTGCGACATAATTGGCAATATTTAAATGGCAAAGGTAGGTGATTAAGCGGCTACGCCGGCGATTTCTGCGGGGGTATCCACAAGAGGGATAACCACAGAAGAAGTATCAGACGTTTTTTGTGGATACTTCTTCAGAAGTTGTGCTATCCGATCTGATGGTAACGCCCCTGTGTGGAGCCAATATTGAATACGGGCATAATTCATCCGTATAGGCTCATCTTTGCCAGAGGCAATAGGATTAAAAAAGCCTAATCTCTCAAGATAACGGCCATCTCGACGATTACGAGAATCAGTAACTATAATATGATAAAAGGGACGTTTTTTGGTCCCGGCACGACTTAAACGAATAGTAACCATGTTGCTCTTTATATTTACAGTCTGAGTGATTAATCTTACTTGAAGTAATGAAAACTATTCATTTTACAGGATGATTAGATAAAATGGAAGAAGGTAAATAAATTGACCTAGGCAAACTGAAGGCTTGCCACTCTGTGAAAATTGGCCAGGACTTACGCCACACCCAACGTTCATCCCAGCATAACCCTCCGAACTCGGGGATGGAGTCATTCCCCCTATATAATGATGGTTAGGTTAAAATTCTGTAAAATCAAATAATTATACAAATTGTTGCGTAAACCCTATTGGCAATTTTTAATTTACCAATCCTTCAATATATTATTTGTTATTATATCTCAAATTACATATAAAATTAATTGATAATATAATAAAAATTTACCACTCACTTTAACAGGAAATTATCACTTTATGAATAAAACTGAAAAAGTTGCGGTTTTAGGGGCCTCTCCCAAAGATGACCGTTATTCCAACAAAGCGGTCCAAGCATTACTCAATAACGACCATCAAGTATTCCCGATTCATCCCATTTGCGCAGAAATACATGGGCAACGCTGTTTTAAACAATTAACTGATCTGCCTGATTCCATTGACACTTTGACCCTGTATGTAGGAGAGGAGAAATCCAGCGAGTTACTGGAGCAGATTCTTTCAATAAAGCCAAAACGGATTATTATGAATCCAGGTGCCGAAAACAGTATTTTGGAAGAGAAAGCACTGGCACAAGGCATTGAAGTGGTACGAGGATGTACTTTAGTGATGTTGCGTACCGGGCAATTTTAATTACTGACCCTTATCTGATAGCCTCTGTAGAGTGTGTCCCACGCACCATTTTTAGTATAATGCTCGGTACCATAAATAGTTGTAGGTTGGAGTGAGCGCCAGCGAATCACTCATCTTACGAACAACCACCCCCCAACCCCTCCTTGGTAAGGAGGGGAGTACGCACTACCGGCACCGCCAGGATACCCCCTCCTTACCAAGCTACTCTACGCACTCCACTGCATTTCTGCTCGTTCCCACGCGGAGCGTGGAGTCCAAGACATGTCTTGGACTCCAACCCACGCGGAGCGTGGGGAACGAGCAGAAATGCAGTGGTGTGCATAGAGTAGCCTTACCAAGTTGGCGGTAGTTGTGTTAACCGTGCGTAAGGTGAGTTAATCATAGTGGCTCACTGAGCACCACGGTAGGCGACTGATTGGATTCAAATTTTACTCTCTCAGCCATAGCCGGACTTAAATAAACCGTACCTTGATTATCGACCAACATCACCAATTTTAATCCCATTGGTTTCGCAATTCGATACCAATCGGCCAACCCGGCCACACTGAGTGCCGTGGTCGCAACATCCGCTAAAGCACCGCTACAAGCAATCACCGTGACTGAAGTTAATGTCTGGGCCGGCATTCCATTACGTGGATCAAGAATGTGAGAATAATGTTGCCCTTGATACTCGCGATAACGTTCATAATTGCCTGAAGTAATCACACTTTCTTCACCATTGGTCGTCACCGCCGCCAAAACACCTTGCCCACTGGGATGACGAATCCCTATTAACCAGGGATATTTACCTTTTTTCCCCATCACCTTCAGATTCCCACCCGCATTGACGATAGCATTCTGGATGCCCAATTGCCGCAATTGGTTAATCGCTAAATCTACGGCATAACCTTTGCCAATGCCACCAAAATCCAATTGTACCGCAGGATTTTTGGAAGACACTTGATTACCGTCAATAATAACATCCTCCATCGTCGGTGCTAAAGCGACTAATTTAGCAATGTTAGCGGCCGCTGGCGGTGGCCCAACGGGCATTTCATCTTGATGAAATCCCCACAATTCAATCAAACGTCCAATCGCTGGATTGAACAACCCGTCAGTTAATTTATAAAAAAATTTGGCTTGCTCCACTAAAGATAACAAAGTAGGCGCCGTGACTTCCCTACTTTTGCCAGTAGCAAAGGCTTGATTTAATTCAGTTAAGGGACCGGGTTGCCAAGCGTGCCATTCTTGATGTAATCGTTGTAACTCTTGAGCCACCGTATTCACCGCCGCCCGGGCCTGAGGCTCTGGTACTCCCCAAATACTCACATTGACTAGGGTGCCAAAAACATAAAGTGAGTCCGATTGATAAAGTTGATTTGATGGTTGACAGCCACTTAATAATAGCCAGGGAAAAAAACACCGCGCGAAGGTAATCGTTTTTAGTTTCATATTCATTTCAACGGTTAGGATACCAATGGTGGTTATTCGTGATAATAACGTTGTGAAATTTTGCGTGTAATATTTCGCCCAATGCCAATCAAACGATTACTCGCCAAATCTAAAAGGTACCACGTCCCCAGGAATGCTAAACATTCTAAGGTAAAACTATGGAATTTATAAAATGCCTCGGCGATAACAAATGAAATGCCCAAAGCCGGTAATTGTTCCAAACAAAGTTGCCGAATGGAGAGTAGATGGATTAAAGTATACATAGTTATTTGCTTTTATCATGGTGATAGTCAATCTGACATGTTAAAATATGATTCAATGGTTGTCAAGAGGTCTTGGGATTTTTTATGGATATTAGACAGGAGTACAAAGCGAAGCTTTGTAACACACCAGGAATTATCCTAACCAGGAGTACAAAGCGAAGCTTTGTATAGCAAATCTCACTTGATTGAATATCATTAAGTCTAGTACAACGGATTTTGGGGATACACGGATCAGGCAGACTTACGGGTTTATCCGCTTATCTCCTAAATCCGCTGTACTCGATACGAGGTTCATTCAAGTGAGATTTGCTATAAGTAGTGAAGCAGAAATTTTCTGGTATAACAACGCCCTTGCCCTCACCCCCGGCCCCTCTCCCAGAGGGAGAGGGGAGACAAGCGGCACCAATGGTTTTCTCCCCTCTCCCTCTGGGAGAGGGGCCGGGGGTGAGGGCGACGATTGAAAACACGGTAAATTTTCCGCTTCGGTACTTAACACTAACCTAATGAGTTTATTTGGCGAAAGCAAAAGCTACCGCTGGCAAAGTTATTTTTGGAAATTGGTGTTAACTAATTGCACCGCAGCCGGATTAAGTACCGAAGCAGAAATTTTCTTCCATCTTCTTTCGCCTCTCTCCCTCTAGGAGAGTGAAAATACCACTGCTCACTATGAACATCAACCTTATGAAAATCAACAATCTCTTTACTCCCTTAGCCACTCCTGCCACCACCGAACTTTTTGAAAAATTACTCACCACTCCACATTTGCTTTTAGAAAAAATAGTCTCCACAGGTCAAGCAACCCCCCCAGGAGAATGGTATGATCAAGACCGAGAGGAATGGGTTATCTTATTGAGTGGGTCGGCTGGCTTGACTTTTGCTGGAGAAAATCAAATTCTCAGTTTACGCCCTGGCGATTATGTGCATATCCCCGCCCATAAACGTCATCGGGTAGAATGGACCGATTCTGCTGCACCTACAATATGGCTGGCGTTGCATTATAGTAATATTCCTCCACTTTTGTACTTTAAGTCTGAGGAATAACACCCCTTGAAGGGGTGTTAAGCATCAATATTGGAGTTCGCTTCGCTCACTCCAACCTACGCGGGCTCGGTTAAGGGAAAACATTCAAGAAGTGACAGGAGTCCAAATCTTCAGATTTGGCAAGCGAGGCTTGGAATACCTAGTTACCTAAACTGAGGTTGGACTTCGGAAGAAAAATGGTGTATAATCCGCTTTTCACACTCTAACCAATAGCATTAGATTTATGAAAAATTGCCTAATTTTACCTGTCGTTACACCCATTCTATTTTTGGCCGCCAGTGCTCATGCCGAAGTCACCTTAGACGGCACCTTAAGCCACGCCGGTGCGTTACCTGGCCCCGATTATCAAATTGGGGCCGACTTAGGCCAACAACACGGCGGTAACTTATTCCACAGCTTTCAAGACTTCAATCTGCAAAGTCACGAAAGTGCCACGTTTTCTGGGCCTGACAAGGTGCAGAATGTCATCAGTCGTGTCACGGGCGGGAATCCGTCCAGCATTGATGGCACGCTACGTTCCACGATTCCCAATGCGGATATGTATTTTCTCAATCCATATGGAATCATGTTTGGCCCCAATGCCAAATTAGATGTGCAAGGAGGATTTCATGCCAGCACGGCGGATTACCTGCGGTTAAGTGACGGTGGACGATTTGAGGCCCGTACACCAAGTAACAGTTTATTGACGGTAGCACCTGTGGAAGCCTTTGGTTTTATTGGAAATTCACCTACAAAATTATCTGTCGAAGGGAGTCAATTGTCCACGCTGGAGCATCAAACGCTTTCTCTCAGCGGTGGTGGAATCTCGATTACGGGAGGACAACTGTTAGCACCCGGTGGGCGATTCAATCTAGCCAGTGTGGCCCAAACCGAGGAGGTGAATCTATTACACCTAGAGGCCCCATCGCTTGAAAAACAAGGGGCCATCAGCATTTCAGATAATGCTAACCTTAATGTGAACGGCGTAGGTGGCGGAGAAATCTTCATTCGGGGGGGACAATTATTGGTAGAACATTCCACGTTACAAGCTAACACGCTCGGCGAACAAAATGGTAGCGGTATCACCATGAGATTGACGGAAAGCATTAGTCTCCATGGTAAGTCGGCCAAAATTTCCAGCCACACGTTTGGGACTGGCAGTGCCGGTGCGATTACAGTAACCACCCCCCGTTTGAGCATTAATCAAGGTAAACTGTTGAGCAATAGCTTTAGTAAAGGTGCCGCAGGCAATATTCAGGTGGACACTTTGCAAACCGCTATCCAGGAAGGGGGGGGCATTTCTAGTGATAGTTTTAACGAAGGTCCTGCGGGGAACTTAACTATCCTCGCCAAAGAGAGAGTGTCCATCATTGATAAACGTATTTTTATGGAACGTGAAACCGCCGACTTGGTGTCTCAATTGAGTTCGACGGCACTTGAGAGGGGACCCGGGGGACGTATCATAGTTCGTACTCCGCAGCTGATATTGAACGGTGCTTCGATAAGTTCTCAAAGTCATCTGCTGGGTGATGCCGGCGAAATTGAGATTGAGGCTAACTCGATTGAAATACATAATGGTGGACTCATTTCAGCCACCACCCTGAGTCAATCATTAGGAACAGGAGGAAATATTACGCTTAAGGTGAAGGAATCCATCCAGGTGGATGGTTTTCGAATGGGATTTGCTATTAGCAAAACCGATGTTTTTAAAAATATGCAAAGTGGTATTGTGGCGATTACTTTTGGTTCAGGGGCCGCCGGTAATCTTCACTTGTCAGCAAAGGAACTCACTGTAGAAAATAATGGGGGAGTAGCTACTGCCACCGCTAGTACCGGAACTGCCGGCAATCTCACCATTGAAGTCGACGATCTGTATTTAAAGACGGGAGGAATCATCACTAACAGTAGTGGCGGTCTCGTTGGAGGAAAACTGTTTTTAGGTACGGGAGACAGCGGTACCGCCAAAATTACCGCTAAAAATAGTATCATTGCCACGGGCCAGGGCTATTTTAATCCCAGTGGCATCTTAAGTAATACATTGGTTTCAGGTCAAGGCGGTAACATTGAAATCCATACCAATGTGTTGCAGATAGCAAACGGGGCCGAAATTTCGGCGAATAGTTTAGGAATAGGCAATGCTGGTCGGCTTCACCTCCAAGCTAACACGATTCGTTTAATCAATAGAGGTCACATTACAACTTCGGCAAAAACCACGGCTGGAGGTAATATTCTATTGACTTCACCTAACTTATTGTATTTAGATAATGCCGAGATTACAACTAGCGTTGCTACCGGCAAAGGTGATGGTGGTAATATCACCATTGGCAATCCTCAGTTTGTCGTGATGAACCATGGCAAGATTATCGCCCAAGCCGATGCAGGTCACGGCGGCAATATCCATATCATCGCCCAACAGTTCCTCAAAACGCCCGATAGTTTAATCAGTGCTTCCTCCAGAGTCGGTTTGGATGGTCAAGTCATAATTGATTCGCCGGCGGAAAAAATTAGTGGCAGTCTGTTAGTGTTAGCCACGACGTTTACCGAGGTGAGTGGTTTATTACCACGCCCCTGCACCGAGTTGTCGTTTGAAGAATTTATCCATCGTAGTAGCTTTCTCGTCAATCCCATCGCGGGTAGTCCACCCCGGCCTGATGATTTAAAACCTAGTTCGCTTCTCCTCACGATTCCAGCCCCGCTGAATTTTACGAAAGCGACGGGGTACAAAGAGAACAAGGCGGAATTGACTCAACGGCTGGCGTGGTTGACGGGATGTCATTCATAGCAAAGAATTTGCCGTTGGAGTACCGAATTTGCCGTTGGAGTCCGGAATTTATTCCGTTTCCAGGAGCGGAATAAGTTCCGGACTCCAACTTCTCGTGTTACTATGCGCGTTGAAACGAAAACAACGGAGAACTGATTCCAGAGGTTAACAACTATGAAAAAACATGCTGATATAGCTGTTTATGACCCAGATTATAATCTGCAACTGGTGGTAGAAATCAAAAATCCACCGGCGGCTGATAACCAGTGGGCTATCCAAATGCGCGGTAATCTCCTGTTTAAATACGAGATGACCCCTAATGCGCCTTACTTTCTGCTGGCCCTCCCAGACCACTTCTATCTTTGGAAAAATTCTAAAGGGGTAGGCGATGACGCGCCACCGGATTATGTCATTAATGCCACCGCGGCGTTAACTTACTTTAAGCCGTTACCGCGTCCACTGACGCAGATAGGACGAGATGGCTTGGAAATGCTTCTGAATGAATGGGTCAGGACGGTAGTTGCTTCCGAACTCCAGTGTGCCGAGGTTGGTCAACCCTTAGCCTGGCTATTCGATTCGGGGCTATATAACACGATTAAACAAGGTGAGGTAAGGGTGGAGTCATGAAGATTTATGTAGAATCCAACTTTATTTTGGAACTGGCCTTTCATCAAGAAGAATATGAAAGTTGTGTAGTTTTAATGGAACTGGCTACCGCTAAAAAGATTGATTTAATCTTGCCCACCTTTTGCCTGGGTGAATCTTATGACGTTTGGGTGCGTCGTGCCAAACGCCGAAAAGTCGCCTATGAGACTTTGACTATAGAAATGAGTGAATGGTCAAGGTCAAAGCGTTATCGAGAATATCAGGCTAAATTTGCGGAAGTCAAGGAACTTTTATTGACTAGCAATGAGGAGGAAAAGGAGGAACTTGATAAAGTCCTCGACCATCTTCTCAACTTGGTTGAAATCATCCCGTTTAACTTGACGACTATAAGGGCCGCCATCCATTTTCAGAACCGTCACCAACTGTCTCCTCAAGATTCGATAGTGTATGCGGCCATCATTCAACACCTAACTGACCAGTCTATTCCTGGTGGATGTTTTATCACTAAAAACTCCAAAGATTTTGTCAATCCGCAGATTGAAAATGAATTGGCTACCTATCATTGCCGGTTGTTCAGCAAGTTTAAAAATGCGTTAGGCTATATTCAAAGTCAACTATAGTAACATTCATAGTAAATTGCTACTATTCACTCTGGAACGCAATAAGGATTTGCGTTCCAGAGAAAAGTATACTAATTTACTATGAATGTGACTATAATAACCTGTTTTTCACACTCTAACTAAGAACATTAACTATGAAAATTCACTCCACTATGCGTCTTGTAACACTCACTTTAGTTGTTTCCAACAGCGCGTGGGCCCAAGTCACCCTCGACGGCACTCTCGGCAAAAGCGGTGCCCTCCCCGGCCCCAATTACCAAATCGGTGCCGACTTAGGTCAACAACACGGCGGCAATCTCTTCCACAGCTTTCGTGACTTCAATCTGCAAAGTCACGAGAGTGCCACCTTTAGCGGCCCCGACAATGTGCAAAATATCATCAGTCGCGTGACGGGTGGGAATCCGTCTAGCATTGATGGCACTTTGCGTTCAACGATTCCTAATGCAGATATGTATTTCCTCAATCCGTATGGCATTATGTTTGGCCCCAATGCCAAGTTAGATGTGCAAGGCGGTTTTCATGCCAGCACGGCGGATTATCTGCGTTTGCAGGATGGCGGACGGTTTGAGGCGCGGACGCCGAATAACAGTCTGTTGACCGTGGCCCCGGTGACAACGTTTGGATTTTTGACAGACACTCCGGCGACCATCACCACGCAAGATAGCATCTTGTTAGTTCCTCCGCTGAAACCCTTGTCACTCATTGGCGGCCATTTACAGCTTCAGGGGACCGTCCCAGTACAGTTTGATGACCAGAATATTTATGCCACGTTTGCGACTTCTCTTCTTAAAACGACTGGTGGTACACTCAATTTGGCGGCAGTCGGTTCGAGTGGAGAAGTGCTGTTGAATAATGACTTAACCATGACCGGCCGCGGTGGAGACCTCATCCTGAATCGCACGTTGATAGACACCAGTGGTTTAGGTAGTGGCAACCTGAAAATTCGCGGCGGTCGGTTACAGATGCAAGACAGTACCCTGCAAGCCAATACCTTGGGTGAGTTCGATGGTGGACTCATGGATATTCAATTAACGGAATCACTGCACGCCAATAGTGAACCTTACTACTTTAATGCCTTTGCCAGCACAGCACTAGGACGAGGTAAGGGTGGACGGATTGCTATCAAAGTACCTGAATTAACTTTAAACCGGGTAATATTAATATCAGGAACGACATATACTTTTGGTACAGGTGCTGGTAATGTGGACATAGCGGTGATGAGGCTTAATTTACTAGAGGGTGCCGGCATTACGTCTGGTTCGTTAAGTTACGCGAAAAGTGGCGATATCACTATCAATGCCACTGAATCCATTTTAATTTCCGGTCGTAGCATTGGGAGTCATCCAGTTAGTGGTATGATGCTGACTGATTTGTCCTCTTTCATTGACAGCACTAGCTATACGGTTGAAGGCGATAATTTAGGGGGAGGCACAATTGACTTGACTACCCGACGGTTGGACCTGGTAGGTGAGTTCATTACCAGTGTGAGTCTGGGTACCGGGGACGCGGGGGATATCGTTATCCAGGCGGATAATATCAATCTTATTGAGGGCGGCATGATTTCGACGACCGCACTGGGTATTGGATTAGCGGGTAACATTTGGTTGGAGGTGAAAGACACGTTATTTCTGTCGGGCCGACTGGCATTCACCTTTGTTGCGCCGATTACCGGAACGCGATTTGAAATTAACCAAAGCAACATCACCAGTTTTTCCCTGTCTGGTGCAGGTGGACAAATTGACCTGACCGCCAAGACTATCCACTTAACCAAGGAAGCCCTGATTAGTGCCTCCTCAATGGGTTTGGGTGAGAGGACGAGTAGTCTTAACCTGCAAGTTGAAAATCTCATCCTCACGGAGGGGGCACAAATCAATAGTAGTAGCGGTTTTTATGCTGGTACGGCTTTTTTCATGGGGAGTGGGCGTGGAGGTGATATACGCATTCAGGCTAAACAGTTGACGTTAAGTAATCAACACTGGCATCTGCAAGGTACCGGCATTTTTAGCGACACGTATACTCAGGGTCAAGGCGGCAATCTCTTCATTCAAACCGACTCTCTGGATATTACTGGGGACACCGCCATTTCCGCCCGGAGTTATGGCCTGGGTGATGCGGGTCAAATTAAGCTGCAAGCATCTCGTCTGCATCTAGCCCAACACGGTAGCATTAGCACTGCCGCCACCCAAGCCGGTGGGGGTAATATTGAGCTGGTCGGCATCTCTGGTTTACTGTATCTTGACCACGGTGAAATTACGACGAGTGTAGCGACTGGTCAAGGGAGTAGTGGCAACATCACCATTGGCAATCCGCAGTTTATCGTGATGAATCAGGGCAAAATTATCGCCCAAGCGGACGAAGGTCACGGCGGCAATATCCATATCGTCGCCCAACACTTCTTGAAAACGCCCGACAGTTTAGTCAGTGCCTCTTCCAGAATGGGCCTGGCTGGCAAAGTCGAAATTGATTCCCCGGCGGAAAAAATCAGTGGTAGTCTGTTGGTGTTAGGCACGACGTTTGCCGACTTGAGTGGTCTCTTACCACGCCCCTGCACCGGGTTGTCATTTGAAGAATTTATCAATCGTAGCCGCTTTTTCGTCAATCCAATTGCGGGTAGTCCACCCCGGCCTGACGATTTAAAACCTAGTTCACTTCTCCTCCCGATTCAAACCTCGCCGAATTTTACGAAAGCGACGGGGTCCAAAGAGAAAAAGGCGGAATTGACTCAACGACTGGCGTGGTTGACGGGGTGCTATCGGCAGTAAAGAATTGGCTCTTGGAGTACGGAATTGATTCCATCTCTGGGTAGTCCCGCCAAGAGGATTTAGGTATTAAAATTAAATAAATTCAATTATTTACCAAGATTTAAAGTTTCCTAAACCTCAAAGGTTTAGGAAACTTAGCACCTGCCAGGTTAGGAATCTTAGCACCCGGCGGTTAATACCTCCATTGGTTGGCAGGGACTACCGTAATCTGCGTTGTTCTTGAACTGGCCAGAGGTAAGAACCTTACACCAATCCCTGTTGTAACAATCCTGCTACTACCAATACTAACAGAAAGAGACCGATACCGATTAAAGTAAATCCCAAAATATGCGAAATTATGTTGGCCAATTTGGATGGGGGAGGTACCAAGTATTGTGCTAACTGATTCGTAGTTACTAACCGGTCATATTCCGCTGGTCGCTCTTCACGTAATTCTTCTAAACGCCAACTGCCCACAAACATCACGGTGTCTAATGGAAACTTGCCAGGACGGAAGTGGTTGTTGAAGAAATGCACCACAAATAAAGTCGTCACCGCTAAAAACGCTTCCACTCCGTGCGCTACAGTGGCAATGTTGAAGACCCAACCAGGCAAGTATTGACCGAAAAATTCCGACCACCATAGCAGGAGACCAGAGATGCCAATGACCAAAGCTCCCCAGTATACCGCCCAGTAGTCAAATTTCTCCCAGTAGGTCCAGCGGTCAAAACGTGGTGGCTCGCCTTTACCAAAAAACCAACGGTATTGTCCAATCATGTCGGTAACATCTTGATAACGTGGTAATAACGAGTTGGGTCCAAACCAAGCAAAGTTTCCTTGGCGGCGGCGCAGTATCAATTTATAAAATAGTGCCAACAGATGGCCTAAAATGGCGGTTAAAAATATCACCGCAGCTATCCGATGAATCGTTGCCGCATTCTCAGGGCCACCTAAAATTATCACGGTTTTGATGGCCCAGAAACTGTCCGCATACATGACGGTCATTCCGGTGAAAACCAGTGTCATCACTGATAGTGCCAATAGCCAGTGATTAACTCGCCAGGGCCAAGAAAACCGTTGGAAATGTTGGTGTGGATCAATATTTGCCGGTAGCGGTACTTGGTGAGGATGATTGATTTTACGGGTTTGCCAGGAGCGGTAAAACCAGAGCAGTGAGTGACTATAGAAAAATATTAGCACTATAATAACTAAAGCAACCATTCCTTTAGCCACTAACCACAGTGCTGGATATTTGTCAAAATCACGAGTGTTAGCGTGAGGATGAAATTGAATAAAACTGGTGGTTGCATTTTTATGACATTCTTGGCAGGTTTTCAATAAGTGGGTGGGGTTGACTTTGGCTACGGGGTCTGCTATTTTGCGGGTGTCATGGGCTTCATGACAATCATAACACTTTGCCACCTTTTCTCCTCCCAACCAAGCTAATTGACCATGATAACTGTCCATATAACTGGACAAAGCATCGGCATGACAATTTCCACATTGTTCCGTAATGACTCGTCGTGCGCTCAACCCTTCGGTGGCGGAAATTTGATGAGCGGTGTGACAATCACTACAGACCGCACTTTCTCCTTTCCAGGGCGTGTTTAAGGCGGCACCATGCACGGAGCCACGATATTCGGCTAAGGCTTTGGTATGACATTGACCACAGACTTCGGGGGAAGCTAGACGGTGACTTAAGGCTCGCGAATCAGCGGCAGGAAACACATAATGCGTACCGTGACAGGCTTGACAGTCGGCATTGGGTTGTTGCGGACTATCTTGGCGCGGTTGGGCATGAATGGAATGCGTATAATCTTGGGTAAATTGTTGGACTGTGCTTGGCGTTGGAGTAAAAGAAGGAATCAATCCTGCCATCGCTCGTCCCCGTTTGATTTCTTCAATCAATTCGGCGGATTCCTGTTGTAATTGTTGGTGACAATGAACACAGTCCACCGGTGGCAAACTATCTTTACGATGTGGCAACTGTTGAATTTCGGTATGACATTGCAAACAAGTGAGTTTGCCATGGACACTGGCTCGCAGGTTATCGATATTTACATCCAAGGTTTTTTTTGGAGTATCACCATGGGCACCCAACGGTATGGCATAACCTTTTATGCCATGACATTCCAGGCAATGATTATCAGTAATGTTGGTGCGAATGATGAGGCTGTCTTGGTTAGTTACGGGCTTTGTGGAGGCCCAGACCAAAGGTGACCAGCCGAGCTGAAAAATGCCGATGAAGAGGATGAGTATTTTAAAGGTCATAGGTTTATGATATGAATGGTGATACTATAATAAGTATTGAAGCAGAAATTTTCTCGTATGTTCTTTCGCTCCTCTCCCTCTGGAAGGTCAGTGCCATTTAAGCTAAAGTTACGGCGTTGCTTTGGAAACGCCGTCTCACCTTAACCAGTCTCGTCCAAAGCTGAAGCTTTGGACTCCAACACGGCTTAACTTAATGGCGCATTGCCCCCGCGGCCCCTCCTTGGTAAGGCGGCACTGCCATTAAGTTAAGGTAGGGTGCGTCCTACGTACCATTCGGAAACTCGCACCGTGCCTAAGTGGTGCGTGGGACGCACCCTGCCCGTCGGGCTTAACTTAATCGCAGTGTTGGTAAGGCGGGGAGTATCCACTGCGATTTCTACTATTTATTGGGGGTTACTGCTTTCATCAATTCTTGGGGTTGGTTCGATTTACCGAGGTACCAGCGATGAAATTCTGAGTTGAGAATTTGGTCCAGTAAAGTTTGCACTTTGGCCGCGGCTTCAGTCTTACCGGCTTGTTTAGCGGTTTCAATCACCTCTCGTACTTGCGGTACCATTTCGATGTAGAAACGGTGTGCCACTTCATACATACCTTCCCAATGTGCGAAATCTGGACCTACCATAGCCGCCCCATGACGGGCACGACGACCTTCATGGTGCCAGAGATAAAACCAAGTCCATTCTAATTCTTCATCAAATTCCGTTTTTGTAAGCAAACCTTCGGCTGAGATCAATTTCATTAATTGACTACCGGGTTTGGCAAATTTTTCATTATATAACTCGACAAAAGCATCTAATTGTTCAAAAAAGTTGTCAGTCGTATTGCGGCTGTGACAAGAAACGCAAACCGATTTCATGTCTTGACGACGCTCTAACCACGGTTTTACTGATAGGCCCTTGGCCAGGTCCTTTTCGTCAATCCGAAACGAGATCGGAGCCCGTAAATTCCAAGCAATGCGACTACCAATATCATGGGTCAAAGGTAAATCTTTGGTGGCCGACATGTGACAGGTAGCACAAGCGGGTGCCGCACTGTAGTCTTCTCCAACCACCCATTTACTGCTGTTTAAATTCATTTGGGCTAGATTAGCCGAGAAGAGTATACCATGTTGTGATTCTGCATAAATTTCTTTTTGTGGATGGTCTGGCCCAAGGTGACAACGACCACAAGTATCGGGGTGCCGAGCTTGGGCGGCTGAAAACGCATGACGAGTATGACAGGCGGCACAACTACCCTTGGAGCCGTCTGGATTAAGACGACCAATACCGCTGTTGGGCCAACTGGTGGCACTTAAACTGCCATCGGAGTTGACTTCGACTTTGGAACCATGACAACCTTCGCAACCGCTGACCGAGACTGGTGAACGACCTTGGAAAGTCGGGGCACCTTCCACTACTTCGGCCAATACGTTATCCAAGGAGTCGAGAATGAGGCCGCCGGTGGCATGGTGGCTGCTGTCAAATTCTTTTACTTCGCGCTCATGACAGCCGGCACAGTCTTTGGGGGAGACTATTACGGAGATAATAAAATCTTTATGCTTAATCGCGTCCACTTCGCCGGCTTTGGCTTTATGGCATTCGTAACAGCCAATGTTGGCACCGAAATGTTTGGAACTGCCCCATTGTTGGTAAATCCCAGCAGATTTTTCACGGTGACAGGAGACACAAGTGGCACTTTCGCGGCTGAGGTGGTCAAAGCCTTTGAGGATTTCTACTTGGTCTGCTGTTTTCTCTTCATTGGGTTTAGCTATAGTGGTGGCATCGACTGCGCCGAGTGTGAGAGTTGGGAGTAGCCAGCAGGTAAGTAGGAGGATTAAGAAATGAATTTTAGTTTTATTGATGTTAGGTAATATCTTAGTCATTGGTGTTTTTCTAAAACAAGTGATGGTTGAAGTTGGTAATGTCTTAATCTCCCCGGTGCCTCCTTGGATTGGGGAGATGGCAGAACTACAGAATGATGAAATTAGGTTGATTTTACTTAAACCGTAGCCCACTCTCTTTGATTTGGTCGTGTGAATCTGAGTTGTTGCATCAAGCCGGGCAAAGTGATTAGTGCCAATAAAGTTAAACTGACATAAAAGAGAAAACCAGTTTGGTAATACCCAGTGACTTCTCGTAGCCAGCCAAAACTGGTCGTGAGCAATAAGCCACTGAAACCACCGGCCATGCCTACCAAACCAGTGATTACGCCCATTTGGCGAAAGAACCGTAAGGAGATTAATTGGAAAATTGCACCATTGCCCAGGCCGAGTACAAACATGGTTATTAACAAAGTGAGGATGGCAAGAACCATATTGGGTTGCCACACCAGGCTGAGGAGAGCAATACTGACCAGGCTGAAGGTCATTTTCAAAGTGGCTACTCCACCCACCTTGTCGGCCAACCAACCGCCTAAAGGACGACATAACAGACCACCTAAAATTCCTAATGCAGCCAAAATACTAGAGGTACTTGGCGAAATTTGGAAATATTCGTAACAGTACATGATGATACTGGCGGAAAGACTGATAGAGCAACCAAAAGTGACCGCATACAGGAAGCAATACCAGAGAGTATAGCTATCACGAAAAATTTGAAAATGACGCGATAGAGAAGATTGGGCCGCGACTGAGGGGGAAACTTCTTTGGCCAGTAATTGAAAGATTAACATGGTGAAGGCCATCGTCATCGCGGCTAATTGACAGACCAGTTGCCAGCCATAGAGGTCGACTAGGGTGGGGACTAGGAAAGCGGTTAAAAGCGTACCTATTCCGCCCAATGCGGCAACACCGAGTATGCGTCCCTGAAAGCGTGATGGATACCAATGACTGATCAAGGGTATGGCGACGACCAAAGAGGTGCCAGCTAGTCCGAGCAAAATACCCCAGGCATAAAGCTCATTAACGGTAGTTACGGAACTCTGAGTCAGTCCTAATAATGCCAGTGAGACGAGCATCTGTAACATCAATCCGATTCGTTTGGGACCAAAGTGGTCGACTAATAGACCGACCGGGAACAGTAAGAGGAGGCCAGTTAAAATGGGAAGCGCAACTAATAATCCTATTTGAGAAGTCGTCAAAGAAAATTCTTTGGCCAAGTCTATCGATAATGGTCCTAATAGTATCCAGACCAGAAAACTAACGGCGGAATACAATAAAGTACTCAGTAAACTTCCTAGGTGTCCATTGAATTTAACTGCGGCGGTGGTGCTGTAATGAGTAGTCATGTTCGTTTACCTTTACCTTAAGAAATCATGGTTAACCTATTGATGAAAAATAGTACGAAAATTTTATAACTTCTTAGCATAGCAAGTGATGTACCAATGAGAGAGAAGCTGATTTTTCTAGGGGGTTAGGTTAGTGATGTAGTAGAGATAACAATTTTTTCAAACATGTTGTGGGACATCTTACAAAATTTGCTCTGGGCATATTTTAAATATTACACATAAATTTTGAATTTAATTCAAAATTTCCTTGAGCTAAATCAATTCAAAATTAATTTAAAAATTTATTTGCATCACTGCCATTAAGTTAAGGAGTCCAAAACACGTTTTGGACGATACCGGTTGGACCACCGCGGCCCAACCGGTGTGTGGAGACTCCGACGGTTAACTGAGTGATTTCTTAACTTAATGGCATTGACAGGTTTAGGAACCCTTGGCGATTCTAAGTTTCCTAAACCTTTGAGGTTTAGGAAACTTTGACGCTTGGTAACTCATTGAATGTTAAGACCTCCATTAATTTGGAGGGACTACCGGTAATTCCATACTGGCAATTTGAACTGTTATCGCCCATCTTTCATCACTACCGATTTGCTAAATCTCAGTACTCAGTTTCCTAAACCTTTGAGGTTTAGGAAACTTTGACGCTGGATAACTCATTGAATATTAAGACCTCCATTCTCTTGGAGGGACTACCAAAAATCTCGACTAGCTGGCGTAATCGGCATCAGTACTCTAATGGCCGTGATGTTCTGTTTAGTCGCTTGAGGTGCCCATACCGATTACTTGAGACGTGGCAAAGTGTCTGAAGCAATCGAGTGATTAGGTGGACTGAAAAAGCCTACGACGATTTCGCAGTTAACTCAAACATCTCCTCCAATCGTTCCAATTCCTCTGGACTGAAGCCTGCGGCTAACCGTGCTGGTTTATTCAACTGACTGTAAAGTCGCCCGCGAAAATATTGCTGGATTAACTGAAAAAAAGTATCTGTTGGCGGTAATCCGCGTTGCTCGCAGAGATAAGCAAACCAACGGGAGCCAATGGCAACATGACCAATTTCATCGCGTAAAATAAGTTCTAAAATATCGACCAGCGCAGTCAACTGCTGAGATTTTAATTTTGCCAAAATCGGGGGAGTGGCATCTAAGCCGCGAGCCTCTAGTAAGCGCGGGACTAATGCCATTCTCACTAGAACCTCATGGGCGGTGTCAATAGCCATTTCCCATAATCCATTATGCGCCGTGAATTCGCCATAAGTATGACCTAATTTTGCCAATTGCGTTTGCAGTAACATAAAATGCGTTGCCTCTTCCTCGGCTACTTGAATCCAATCAGCATAAAATTCTAGCGGTAACTCACGAAAGCGGTAAACTGCATCCCAGGCGAGATTGATCGCATTAAATTCGATATGAGCTAACGCATGTAATAACGCCGCTGGTCCTAACGGGGTAGTTAAAGTACGACGTGGCACTTCGCTGGCCGAAACCAAACGTAAACGCGCTGGTTGACCAGGTGTGAGAATCGGTTGCGGCGGCGTGGTCGCAGTTAAGGATAACTGACCGGCTCGCCAAGTCTGGGCCGCAGTTTGAGTGAGCAGTATTTTTTCCGCAAACTCAGCGGCCATCAAACATTGATAAGCGGTGTCGAATAGATTGTTGGATAGTGGCGGGCCAACTAAAATGTGCTGGTGGGTGGGAGTGGGATGAGTGGGAGATGCCATTGTAAATTCCATCCTATGTCAGAAGGTGAGGTTCTAAATGGGTCAGCAATCCCTAAATGAGGAATAGCGACTAAGGTATTTTGAAAATAAATCAAGGGAATAAAATCGCGTAACCAGGGCGGATGCTGGGTGGTTTGCAATAATTTTTTGACTTCGTGTTGATGTCCCTGCCACTGAATTTTTTCTCCGCCTTGCCGAAATTGTACTTGCAATTCGGTGCCCCCAGGTAAAACCAATCCATTCCCCAATTGTGCCGTTGCGGTTAACTGACCTAGCGGTAAGGATAACGGTTGTGGCAAACGCCAGGAGAGACGTAGTGCCGGAGAAAAATGAGGTAAATTGGGCATAGCAAATAAATGTTGCCGATAACGACGCACTTCTCCCCCGGACCATTTGACTAAGGGCTGACGATCCGGTTGTGCCGTCACCATTTCAGTTAAAATACGTTGCACTTGTGCAGTCGTTGGCACCGGTAACGCTTGTTGTTTCAACCAGCGTCTTAAGACGTTACGTTGTCGGGCCAGGGTTAATTGCGAAAACTGGGATAAGGATAAGGGCGCTAAGTGGAAAGTGCTGGGAAAGTGTTCGCGAAACACTAATTGCGCTTGACACTTGGCTAAATCTTGAATGGCCAAAGTATCGAGTAATTCATTGGCATCGGCCTGATGACGAGCCACTCGACTGAGTGTTTGACTGAGACTAGGCCAATGTTGTCGTAATTTGGGAAGAATGTCATGGCGTAGAAAATTGCGGTCAAAACGAGTATTGGCATTACTGGGGTCTTCAATCCAGGTCAAATGACTCTGTTGCGCATAAGTGAGGAGTTGGGCACGAGTATAATTGAGCAAAGGTCGGGCCAACCAGCCTGGGCCTAAACGAGTGAGCGGAGGCATCGCGGCCAAACCGGCCACGCCGGAGCCACGTAACAGTTGTAGTAACACGGTCTCGGCTTGGTCGTCCGCATGATGAGCCGTCACCACTATATCCTCCGCGTCCAATAATTGGGTCATGGCGGCATAACGGGCCTGACGCGCTTGGGCCTCAATGCTTTGTCGCGGCAACTGGGGAACGTGAATTTTCAGCACTTCACAAGGAATTTCCCATTGTTCACAAGTATTTTGACAATGTGTCATCCAATCATCGGCGGACCTCTGTAAACCATGGTGAATGTGAATAGCCCGTAAATCAGAAATCAGATTGCCGCTCTTCAAGGTTTTCGACACTTGGTGACTTTCATTGCGTAATTGAACGAGGGCATGAAGTAATACCTGAGAATCCAGGCCACCGCTATAGGCTACCCAAAGCCGTTGGGTGGTAGGATAAGTACTTAAAGTTTCTAGTAGTTGCGAAAGTAGCATGAAAATACCTATTTTTGGAAACCATTGCAGTTAATCACAGCGAATTATTCACTCACTTTACGCACTGTTAACTCAACCACCCCCAACCCCTCCTTGCTAAGGGGAGTACACCATGCCAACTCAGTTGGCGCATACTCCCCTCTTTGCTAAGGAGGGGCAGGGGGTGGTTATGCGTAAGGTGAGTTATCCAGTTGTCATTCGACTTCATCTGTGCTATCATTATACTCACTTATTCATTTATTTAGCAACCTAAATTTAGTAAAAATTACCTTGATTCTACAAATCGCTATTCCAACACCTTTATATACTCATTTTGACTATTTGCCACCTGCTGGCATTGAAACTAATTTATTATGTCCGGGCATGAGAGTAAGAGTGCCTTTTGGTAGGACCAATCGGACTTATGTGGGGATGTTATTGGGCACCCTTGACGACAGTACGACCAGTAGCCGTAAACTTAAATCGGCACTGAATATTATCGACTTTCCTTATCCCGTGTTACCTGCCGATGTGCTAGATTTATTAAAGTGGGCCAGTCAGTATTATCATCATCCGATAGGAGAAGTCATCGCCACCGCTTTGCCTAAAATTTTAAATCAGGGCAAAGCCGATTTATTGGCGGAAACTTTGGAAGGTAAGTTAACCGTAGAATGGGTCATTACGACGGAAGGTCGTTTGATCGAGCCGACCAGTTTACGCAAAAATCAGCAACGTCAAGCATTATTATTATCATTATTTCAGCAACACACCCTCTTAACTGAAAATGAGATGGTGGTTGATTTACCAAAGCCAAAAGACGTGTTGCGCCAGTTGCAAAAAAAAGGTTGGATTGAACGTCAAGTGGCCAAACCCAAAGCCAGTTTGACTTCACCGTTACCCCTGAATTCGGCACAACAGCAAGCCGTTGACCGGGTAGGTGCCCATTTTAACCAATTTTACCCCTGCTTACTCGATGGGGTGACCGGTAGCGGAAAAACGGAAGTGTATTTGCAAATTATTCAACAAGTATTGGCGCAAGGACAACAGGCGTTGATTCTGGTGCCGGAAATTAATTTAACGCCGCAGATGGTCAATCGGTTTAAGCAACGCTTTAGTGTGCCAATTGCGGTGTTTCATTCGAAATTGAATGACCAGGAACGTTTGCAAGCCTGGCTGTGGGCCCGCGAAGGCAAAGCTCCAATTGTGATTGGAACCCGCTCGGCAGTGTGGACCCCGTTGCAACGACCTGGGTTGTTGGTGGTCGATGAAGAGCATGACCCTTCATATAAACAACAAGATCATTTTCGTTATTCAGCGCGTGATATTGCCGTGATCCGCGCTAAACGGGCGCAAGTGCCGATTTTATTAGGGAGCGCCACTCCTTCGTTAGATAGTTTGTATAATGTGCATCAACGGCGTTATCAACATCTCATTTTACCAGAGCGGGCGGGGGCTGCGGTCCATCCAAAATATCATATTGTGGATTTACGGTCTCAACCACCGTCCCAGGGTAGCTTATCGCCGCAATTGAAACAAGCCATTCTGGCTCGTCTAGCACACCAGCAACAAGTTTTATTATTTATCAATCGGCGCGGCTATGCCCCGGTGTTATTATGCTACCAATGTGGCTGGGTGGCTAATTGTACACATTGCGATGCCCGGTTAATTTACCATGAAGCGACCCGGGAATTATTATGTCATCATTGTGGCACCACTCGTCCGTTGGACCAGGAATGTCCGGCCTGTCATCACACTAAAGTGCATTTAATTGGTCAAGGCACTGAGCGCGTGGAGGAGACGTTAGTGAAAACCTTTCCGCAAGCGAAAATTTTACGGATTGACAGTGATAGCACCCGTAATAAATATGCCATGCGTACCATGCTAGAACAAATTCACGCAGGCGAAGCCGATATTTTAGTGGGGACTCAGATGTTAGCCAAAGGTCATCATTTTCCCAAAGTGACTTTAGTTGGCGTGTTGAATTTAGACAGTGGTTTATATAGCAGTGATTTTCGGGCCAGTGAGCGCACCGCGCAATTATTAGTGCAAGTAGCCGGCCGCGCCGGTCGTGCGGAAGAGCCGGGGGAAGTGATTATTCAAACGCATTATCCGGCCCATCCGTTATTGACTCGCTTGATTCATCATGGTTATGGTGCGTTTGCCGAAGCGGCTTTGACCGAGCGTCAACAAACGGAATTTCCACCTTATACTCGTTTAGCTTTGTTAAGAGCGGAAGCCATGGAGGCGAAGAAGGCTACCGAGTTTTTGTGGTTAGCGAAACAGCAAGCGCAACCCTTGATTCAGGGGGCCGTGACATTGTGGGGACCCGTCGCGGCCCCGATGGAAAAACGAGGAGATTGGTTCCGTGCTCAATTGTTATTGCAAGCGATTCATCGTGAAGCCTTACATCGTTTGCTGGCGCAATGGTTACCGACCTTGCCTGCGGCATCGGCGAAATTGCGTTGGTCGTTGGACGTGGATCCACAGGAATTGTTATAACTACAAAATCGGTGGTACTGATGGGAGGTTAACCACCCCCAACCCCTCCTTGAGTAAGGAGGGGAGAAAGAGGAGTAGTTTCTCGTTTCCACGCGGAGCGTGGAAACGAGAATAGGAGGGGAGAAAGAGGAGCAGTTTGGCGTGTCTCCTAAATACTATACCTATGGTAGCTACGGCAGCACTACCTTGTTTTTGGGTCTAATGAATTTGAATACTGATTGGCGTTGGTGAATAAATCAGGTCCCCTGTACTATTCAAGCGATACCCCACATAAAGTTGAAACTCGAGGTCCGCAAAATCTATCAATGATACCCCAGACCATAAAGTAAGAGCGTAATCATTTGGCAAAGTGGTGATTGATTGGGCCCCGATTAACGTGTTAATTTCTCCACTCCACTCTTGCCATTGGGCCTCGTCGTTTAATTGATAACTCCCTATGATCTTACCCTCGCGTAAATAGAGCGCAACCACGATGAGGTCGGCTATTGGCGTGGGTGTAGTCACGCCAAGATTACGGTGGCTGATGTCAGGAAACAAGTGTAGTGCTAGTGTTATTTCCGCCGTTGCTGGCACTTCAAAACGGGAGGTGGTCCCTGTCACCGGTGGCAGGATTTGACCGACTGCATCGAAAATGGAGGCCACTACCGTTACATCGATTTGATTGAGCACCGTGAGGATAAAAGTTTCCTCTGTGGTTGGCTCCTCTTGACATTGCACCGTTATCTCATAATAGGGTTGACGTTCTAAATCTAAGACCGCTCCCGCGGCGACGACTAGCAAATCCTGGTTTAACTCAAAGTGACCGTCTCCATTTTTTAACAGTTGATAGTGGCACGATTCACGCTCCCCATTAATCTGATAAAAACGTCCCACCACTCCCCCACTGGGCGTATTTTCCAAAACAGTTTGATGAGTCAAACGAATGGCTCCAGGTTCTTTCGCATCGGTGATTTGTAAAGTGACAGTGCGTTCGATCCAATCTCCCGTAACATCCGTGCTACGAATGGTCAGGTCCTGGGTATCACCTTGTTCAAAATCTAAAGTGAAGCCATTTCCCACGCGCAATTGATTGCCAGTGATTTGAAAATAATTTGCGGAATGCTCATCGACGATGCTGTAAATGAACTTATCTTCTTGATCTGGATCGCGAGTAGTGAAGGTGCCGACTAAAGTGCCCGGCGGACTATTTTCAGGAATGACGGTCCCTTCTAATTCAATCGCGGTGGGAGCATGATTGGGTTGCACGGTTAAGGTCGTTATCTCTTGTTTTATCAACTGATTAGATAAATTCTCGCCATCATAGCATTGATAACCCAATTGCACTTTAAAGTCACCAGTTAAGCCAATGAGATTACCTTTAAATAAAACGAGCGATTGCTGGGCCGTTTGCGCCGTCAATAATTTTCGTTTCGCTATCGTCATGGAAAAAGTGAGCGGAGTCTGATTGCCAGGTAAAGTCCATTGATAAATAGCGATGACATCGGCAAATTTACCGAAATCGGCTTGGCGTGGTTTAATCTGACCAGTGAGGGTAATTTCTTCGGGCGCATTCACTTGGGTGACTCCTTGAGCGAAAGTCGTGTCAATGTTACCGGCAAATTCAGAAACATCTTGCACGGTGATTAAAAAGGAGTGAATTAATTCATTGCCAACAGAATCCATACTATTGATGATAATGGTATAATTCGTTTGTGCTTCAAAATCAAAAGTAGCCTCGGGAGCTGACTTCAGTTGATTCCCCTGAAGCACAAATTGACCTTTGGCATCATTGAGCAAAGTATAAATATGAGAGTCTCCCATCTCAGGGTCATAAGTGCTAAATTCGCCAATCAAAGTCTCCCCTGGACTATTCTCGTCAATGGTGTTACTAGATAGTGTTATGGCCACCGGCGGAGAATTGATTGGACCTATTCCTAAACAAAATAATAAGTAATTGACGAGAGGTCGGTCTGGATCATTGGTTGCTAAAGTTAACGTGGCGGTGCGTTTTCCGACGCGGCTAGGAAGACATTGTATTACCAACACTTGAGGCGGACTAGCTTCGGCAATGGTGAGAGGAGGTTGATTGCGAATAATACTAAAATCATTAGCCGCTTCGCCCGTAATTTGGGCATTAGCTAGTTCCAAGTCAGCGTCACCGACTTCGATCACGGTTAGGGTCGTCGTGGTAGGCGTGCCTAATTCACTGCGGCCCAGGTCGAGTAAGTTTAACTGATGCGTCAAGGGATTGCCAAATTCATCGCTCATGCTATTGGGAATCGGCGTGGATTGATAGCGGGGTGCTGACATTTGAGTTTGCGTAGTTGCTATGACTTCAGGACTGGCCACACTCGTGATTGATAACGGATTACCAGCATGAGGTAAATTAACGGTTGCCACGACTAAATAATAAGTGGTATTAGGCATTAAACCGGTCAAGGTCAGATAGGAGGCTGATTTATCCAAGGTGGTATCAATTACCGGGTTAGAAGCGGTGGTGGGGGGGGAGGTGGTGGCCACGGTCACTTGATAATAACCGTTATCAGCCAAGTAAGGAATCGGGGTCCAAGCCATCACGATGGCCGATTCGGAGACCGCCGTGGCCATCACATTGAGTGGCGGTAGCGTTTGCGTTTTGCGCCAACCTAGTGCTTGGTGGTCGAGAAAATCCAGTAAGCGGTCATCATCGCTAATCAATTGATTATAATTTAAATTTAAACCGCCAGGAACGATTAATTTTTTGAACTGTGAGAAAGAAGGAGGAATCTTACCGCGAAGTTGATTGCCATCTAACCATAAAGTTTCTAATTCGGTCAGCGCACTTAAGTAGGGTAATTCTCCTACTAAATTTTGTTGGCGGCGGTCAATTTTAATCAAATGTCCATTGGCACAAGTTATCCCAGCCCAAGTACAAGGCGTGGAGGTTACATTCCATTGATTATTCGCTTGGTCAAACCAATGAGGTCCTTGAGTGGCATGATATAAGCTCAATAACGCGGAACATTCGGCGGGCGGAATTTCGGTTTGCGAGACACAATGAGTCACTGGTAGAATGTGTGCCAGTGTCGCCGTCACGACCGGTTCCAGATTAACTTGTGGATTGAGAATGGGGACCATCGTAGCCGTAATTTCCAGTGTTTGACCAACCACCGCGCCTTGCTTAATTCGTAATGCCACGGCCTCGGTGGCGCCTAGCATTAAACATGCGTGGTCAGGAAATGGGGCTTGACTAGCACGAATTAGGAAACTGACTTGAGCTTCGCCAGATAAACCACCGCCGACTAGGGTGATGGTGGCACTATTGCCTGGTATGGACAAGGAATTAGAATGAATACTGGTATCCCAAACCAGACCTTTACTTAAAGTCAAGGTGAAATAAAAATCTAAATCAATGATTTGTTCGGTGCAATAAGAAAGAGGAGAATTAGGTGAGTTTAGTTTAAGCACGTAATCACGATTTGCGACCTCTTCTTCAGAAAGTGTGATGGGATTAATCGTTAATGAAGCCGTGGCCGCAACGGGTTGATTGAGTCCTAGCCCCAGAGCCATTATTACTAAGATTATCCAAGTTGGTTTAACGAGGTACATAAGGTATAGTCTCCGATATAGTTGAGGCGACGGGTTAATTTCAAGCTAAATTAAGGTAAAATTAAAACCGTAGCCAAAATGAGTAAGTATGGTTAAAATAAGTATAGTAGAAAGATTGAGAGTATCAAATTGAATTATTCTGAGTGGAGTAGGTATTAGCCAGCAAGGATGGGCAAACTTTGGTTGTCACTCACCTCTTGCGGTAATAGGATTATAGTAAGTTTATATCATGTTATGGTAAAATCTCCAATGACCTCGGTCCTACAAATAATCATTTATACTACATAGCTTGATAATCTGAGTAATCAAGGGATAACACCCCTCGAAGGGGTGTTATCCCTGTCTGTAAACAGTTCAGATTGTTACGCTATGAAGTATAAATTATATTACACCTTAAATAAGGAATCTGCAACTATGCACGTTATTTCTGTAATGAATTACAAAGGTGGAGTCGGAAAAACCACCATCACGGCTAATCTGGCTGCCGAATTGGCAAACCGGGGTTATCGTGTTTTATTAATTGACATCGACCCGCAAACTAATCTGACCTTTTCTTTTATCACGCCTGGAGAATGGGAAAAATATTATGCTGACACTAAAACTATCAGAGAATGGTTTAGGTCTTTTGAAGAAGGTTTGCCTGTCGATTTGAAGCAACTTATCTTTACCCCTCCCAAGGTCAATCAGAAATTACAACAATTGCGGGCCACAGGCCAGGTGGATATGATTGCTTCTCATTTGGAACTGATTAACATTGAATTAGAATTGGCAGTACAATTGAGTGGTGCTTCTTTGCGGCAGTCCACCAAAAATTTTTTAAGGGTACACGGGCGACTAGCGCAGGGATTGGGACAGATTCAAAAGGAGGGATACCAGTGGGTATTGATTGACTGTCCTCCTAACTTCAATATTGTCACCAAAATGGCGATTGTCGCCAGTAGTCATTTATTGGTGCCAACTAAAGCCGATTATCTCTCCACATTAGGAATTAGTTATCTGAATAACAGTTGGGATACTTTGAAGAGAGATTATAACGAGTATGTAAAGGCTGATGAAGCGAAGTCTGCTAAAGTTATTAATCCTCGTGTGCTGGGCGTGATTTTTAATATGATTCAGGTTTATGCTGAAGGCCCTATAGCTACGCAACGTAGTTATATGGAGAAAGTAAAATCGTTGAAACTTCCTATTTTTGATACCTACTTACGAGAAAATAAAACGGGCTACGCAACTACTCCTGAATTTGGAATACCCGCGGTTTTGAGTGGTTCCAGTGAAAACGTGGTTAATGACATAAAAAATTTCGTAAGTGAATTTGTGCATAAATTAGTAACCATGAACCCCAAACTTTAGGTCTTTAGAACAATTATTACCAATGAATACTCACTCTACCCAAATATCACCTATTTCAGAATTTGCCATCTACGGTTTATACGGTGACCGGGATATTATCATTCCCTTTCCCCACCCCAGAAAGATTCTCGTCTCTGAAAATGGGTGGGGAAAAACCACTGTGCTTAACACCTTGTATGCCGTGTTGACTGGTCGATTCTTCAAATTGGAACGACTACCGTTTGACGAGACCATTCTGGTATTCCTTAGATGAAGCCGACCTCCAACAGGCCCGACAGTCGTTTTCAGACCACCGTTGTCAATTCAGAGGTAAGCAGGAACTAGGGTTTGTCATTGAATTTCTAAAGAAGTTGAAAGAGGATTGGTGTCAATCTGCTCCTCAACATTTTCCAAAGAAGAGAAAAATTAGTTTTCAGATTCCTACCTCTAATGCTTTATCGGCACTGAGTCAATATGCTGATACACCGGAGTGTTTGAGAATTTATTTGAAGAAGTTTTGGATTTAGGTGAGGTCAAACGCCTGGAAGATGGATCTGTTTCGCTTAATCGGCCCCC
The DNA here is from genome assembly GCA_022729575.1 of Thiomargarita sp. Taxonomy (GTDB): domain Bacteria; phylum Pseudomonadota; class Gammaproteobacteria; order Beggiatoales; family Beggiatoaceae; genus JAABRD01. Next base: position 22,932 of record DZAL01000006.1, on the reverse strand, counting down.
TACGGTTTGAGGTTGGTTATGCACACTGACTCAAATGGTTAAAACTTTGCGCCTTGGTGCCTTGGTATGAGATAATTATTTTTGGAATTTTAACTATGAACTATATCATCGACCGTTTATATCAATATGCACTGCTGATGCGTTTACATCGCCCCATCGGCATTTTTTTATTACTCTGGCCCACTTTATGGGCTTTATGGTTAGCGAGTGAAAGTCATCCAGACCCACTGATTACCGCTGTTTTTATTTTAGGCGTGATTCTCATGCGCTCGGCGGGCTGTGTGATTAATGATTATGCCGACCGTCATTTTGACCCACAAGTGCAACGGACTCAAGACCGTCCATTGGCCGCCGGCCGGGTGAGTGAAACGGAAGCATTAATGGTATTTGGGGTGGTCTCCTTAATCGCATTTATACTGGTTCTCCAACTTAATTGGCTCACTATTGCCTTATCGTTAGTAGCCATTCTATTGGCGGTCAGTTACCCCTTTACCAAACGTTATACCCATTGGCCACAGGCTTATTTAGGAATTGCCTTTGGTTGGGGTATTCCAATGGCTTATGCCGCGCAAACGGGAGAAATTCCACCTTTGGCATGGCTACTTTTAATCATTAATATTTTGTGGGCAATTGCTTATGATACGATGTATGCCATGGTGGATCGTGAAGAGGATAAACTGATTGGCGTCAAATCTACTGCTATTTTATTTGGATCAGCGGATAAAATTATCATTGGTAGCTTGCATTTTGTCGTATTACTGCTATTATTTTCGATAGGACAAGAATTACAATTAGCCATCTGGTATAATTTAGGGCTACTCGTCGCCGCGAGTCTGTCGTTGTACCAACAATGGCTGATTCGACATCGTCAGCGACAAGGATGTTTTCAAGCATTTTTAAACAATCATTGGTTTGGGGCCGCCATTTTTATTGGAATTGCGGCAGCTTATTATTATGGAGGGTAACTATATGCGTTTAGGTATTTCTTTAATTGGTTTGAGTTATTTATTCACCTCGGTCAATGTTGGAGCCACTGAGCCTAGAATTATCAGAGGCTCGCCGGCGAAACCTGACGAAGGACCTTGGATGGCCGCTTTGGTGTATGCGAATAAAACCGCGGAAGATGGGCAATATTGTGGCGGCACTTTGGTCGCGCCCACTTGGGTCTTAAGTGCGGGTCATTGCACGGAAAAAACCATTGGACAAGATTTTCTACCAAAGGAGGTAGTCGCGGTGTTAGGGACTCACCTATTGAGTAAAGAATCAGAAGCGGAACGGATTCCGATAGTACAAATAATTCGTCATCCCAACTATGATGGTGCCGATCCCAATCGTCCACCTACCTCTGATATTGCGCTGTTTAAACTTAAATATGCGTCGAAGCAGCCAATTCTGCAAGTAGCTGAGTATTATTACAATAATCTGACTGAAGTGGGTTTAAAAGCCACCGTGATGGGGTGGGGTAGCACTTCTAGTACGGCTAATATTTATCCCGACGAGTTGCGACAAGCGCCAGTGCCAATTGTGTCGCAACCCTTGTGTAATGGGCAACGTTCATATCCGGGCCTGATTAAGGACACGATGATTTGCGCTGGTTATATGCAAGGCGGTATCGATTCTTGTGTCGGTGATAGCGGTGGACCTTTATTAGTAAATACCAGTAACGGTTGGCGACAAGTGGGGATTGTCAGTTATGGTGAAGGTTGCGCGTTGCCTAATTATTATGGAGTGTATACTCGAGTGCCCTCATTTCAGGATTTTATTACGCAGCATATTTGCTCCGCGGCGACTACCCCAGAGGCACCAACGGTGACGACGAGTGTCAATGGTACTACGGCCACGGTAACTTGGAGTGAAGTGACAGAGGCTCAAGGGTATCAGTTTTATTATGCGATTTATACTTCGCCGCTGAATGACCTGACCTTAGACAGCATTCATAGTTTTGATATGGGCACGGAGACGCAGTTGACTGCTATTCTGAATGAAGGTACTCAATATTATGTTGCGGTGAGAGCTTATCAGGGAAATTGTTACGGCCCGTATTCTAATTTGGGAGAAGTGCTAATACCGTCGCAGTAAGGAGTTAAGAAATTTGACAACTTTAAAAAAGTTGTCAAATTTTCTGCCAGTTCAAAATTTGCCAAATCACGAAGATTTGGAGTTTTGTCCACCAACGTCTAGGAACCAGAAAAACGATGTTACACCCCAAATAGTGCGGAGATTTATTATGAAAACTATCGCTAATTACTGTCAATCTCGTGATAATAATTTTAACTTAATTCGTTTTATAGCAGCATCGTTAGTTATTTTCTCACATGCTTATCCTCTATCTCTAGGGCGAGGTACACCAGAACCACCTTCTTTACTAATAGGAGTAACCTTTGGCGGAATTGCGGTGGATATATTCTTTACCGTGAGCGGTTTTTTAGTCTCACAAAGTTTTTGCAACAGGCAGAATCTACTAAGTTTTTTTTATGCACGAGGTCTTCGTATCTTCCCCGCACTTCTCGTGGCGGTGGTGTCTGGTGTATTTATCATTGGTATATTATTCACTTCTCTGGCGGTGACAGACTATCTGCTAAATTGGCAAACTTACAAATTTATTTTAAAGAATAGTACATTGCTCGCTGGGATAGAATATACTTTACCTGGTGTATTCACTAACAATCCCGTGCCAGAGGCCATTAACGGTCCTATTTGGACCCTCCCTTATGAAATACGGATGTATCTGCTCTTAGCTCTGGTAGGCTTTTTCGGATTTTTGAGAACAAGATTATTCTTCAATTTACTGGTCTTAGGTTATCTCTTTCTATATATTTATACTCAACATTATTTGATAAATGCCGCTGATTTTGACGGTTACTCTCACGCCTGGCGATTATCAGCATTTTTCGGCGCTGGAGTGTTTGCCTATGTTAATCGTCACTTTATACCTCTCCATAGATATATAGCAATTGGAATCATCATACTTTCCCTAATTTTTGTTAACACCGAAATATTCCTATTTTTCTTCTATTTGGCATTAGTTTACCTCACTTTTTGGTTTGCTTTTATTCCAACAGGTTTCATTAGAAAATTTAATCAACTCGGTGACTACTCATACGGTCTATATGTTTATGGTTTTCCAATACAACAAAGTGTGATTAGTTTATTCCCTGGGATAACTCCTCCAGTGCTGTTTATGCTCGCTTATATGGTGACCTTGTTACTGGCTTATAGCTCCTGGCTCCGAATTGAAAAACCAGCGCTCAGATTCGCTAAATCGGGTCGATTTGGCAAAACGGCCAACTCAGACTTCAAATTAGGGTAGCCCGAAAATTTAAGTGGTAAGGCCACGTGGGTGATAGGATTAGACCTCCGAGGTCTTGAAGACCTCGGAGGTCGGACCGAACACCACGATCAATCGGTCCTCAGTTATCACCCAGATGGCCTCACTACCTGAAATTTAAGTGGTATGATTTGATGAGATGGTTATGGTGGTTGCAAGGTCTAACAATCACTTCGCTCATTCTCGAAACTGATTTAGCGTAAGGTGAACTGAAAAGTTACGGTTAGAATCTCAAATACTCTGGATACTAATAACATGGAACTAACCACCTTGAATCAATGGGGGCGCGAACAGATTCCCTTTTTCTTTATGCTTGACTTTGAAGGAAAACACGGTTATCTTGCACCATTAGACCAGATGACCGATAATATCCTATTTTCAATCGCTGGCGTATCCAATTCGGTGGCTAACCATACTATAAAACATTCGGCGTTGCCACCAACACTGATTATAAAACAACCCGTCAGTATTGACACTTACGCAAAGGCATTTAACCAAGTACTCACCGAATTGAAAAATGGTAATACCTATCTGCTCAATTTAACATTTCCTACCGAAATTGAGCTAAACCAGTCTTTATTAGAAATCTTCCATCTAAGTCAAGCCTCATTTAAACTTTATGTGAAAGAGCAATTAGTCGTTTTTTCACCGGAAAGATTTATTCGAATCGATAACGGCATCATCAAAACTTATCCAATGAAAGGTACTATCGACGCTTCACAGTTAAATGCCAAAGCCAAGATTTTGGCGGATGAGAAGGAAACCGCGGAACATACCACGGTCGTCGATTTACTCAGAAATGACCTGGCGCGGGTTGCCAAACAAGTTCGCGTGGAAAAATTTAGATATATCGACCACATCAAAGCCGGTAATCGAGAACTGTTACAAGTCAGTTCGGAAATCTCTGGCGTATTGGAATCGAACTGGCATGAACGAATTGGAGACCTTTTAGCCGCGCTGTTACCTGCTGGCTCTGTTAGCGGAGCACCGAAGCGAAAAACGGTGGAGATTATCAAAGCCGTGGAAACGTCGCCACGCGGTTTTTTTACTGGTGTGTTTGGATATTTTGATGGTACACAACACTTAGATAGCGCGGTAATGATTCGTTTTATTGAACAAACTGGCAACCATTTTATTTATAAAAGCGGTGGCGGTATTACTATGGATAGTCAGTTAGAACGTGAATATCAGGAAATGTTAGAAAAAGTTTATCTGCCAATTTAACCGCCGGTTTAAAATGTTGGAAGCCGGCGGAATAACTCAAGAAGCCTTGTCGTACCCACTCAAATGATAATTTGAGCAGTTTTACCGTGACTGAGGGCGACGGGACCCCGACCATGTCCAATGATTTAATACCCGGTGGTCACTCCTGGTCAAAGCTAACACCGATAAACACGTCAGTGACCACGAGCCGTCAGTTTATTAGCAAACCACTACCTGCTAAAGCGCGGAAAGAGTGTTCAAATAAGTAGTGTCGCAAAGAACGGAAGACGGAATAAATTCCGTACTTCAACTGCTCATTCCAGAGAAAATTTATGCTTAACTTAAAACCAACTCATAAAACTATCCAAACTTATTATCGTGAGTTGCAAACCTTAACCAGTGCCGGGCAAGTGCATGAAGGTGCGGTCGCGCCCTTATTTGCTAATATCCTTCGTCATGGCGCGGGGCAAGTGACTCATTTAGATTTTATTGAACAGTATCAACTCAGACGCGAGGGCAAACGTCCGTTACGGGCTGATGGTGCCCTCGTGGACCGGCAAACCCAAATCTTAGTCTATGGCGTTTGGGAAGCCAAAGATATTAAAGACAACTTCACCAAAGAGGTCGCCAAGAAATTTAAAGAGGGTTATCCCAAAGAGAATATTCTCTTTCAAACGCCGCAACGTCTTCAGTTATATCGGCATGGGGAGTTGATTTATGATGCCGATATTAGTCAGTCGCCTGCCAAACTCATTGAGGGAGTGGAACACTTTTTTGACTATCAACCGCCCGCCTATCAGCAATGGGAAGAGGCGATAGTCAAGTTTAAAGAGCGCGTGGGCGAATTAGGGACGACGTTGGTCGGCATTATTACCAAAGAATTACAGACCAATAAACCTTTCAAAGAGGCATTTGAAACGTTTAGCCAGTTGTGTCGTAGTTCGATTAATCCGAACTTAGCCGACGCGGCGATTATTGAAATGTTGGTCCAGCATTTGCTAACGGAACGATTATTTCGGACCGTCTTTCATAATTCGGATTTTCGGGAGAAGAATGTGATTGCCAAGGAGATTGAGACCGTCATTGCCAAATTGACGGCCAAATCTTTCAGTCGAGATGCCTTTCTCAAGAGTCTCGACCATTTTTACTTGGCCATCGAACGGGCCGCGGCGACGATTGAGGAGTATCAGCGGAAGCAAGAGTTTCTCAATGTAGTTTATGAGAAATTCTTCCAAGGTTTTGCGGTTAAAGTCGCTGATACGCATGGCATTGTCTATACTCCACAACCGATTGTCGAGTTTATGGTCAAGTCGGTGGAGGAAATTTTACAGCAGGAGTTTAAGCGTTCCTGGTCTAGTCCTGGGGTGCAGATTCTCGACCCCTTTGTGGGCACCGGCAATTTTATCATGCGAGTATTGCGGGAGATTAACCCGTTGGCCTTGGAAGACAAGTATAAACACGAGTTACATTGCAACGAGGTAATGTTGTTGCCTTATTATATTGCCTGCATGAATATTGAACAGGCGTTTTATGAACGGACGGGGAAGTATGAGGCATTTGAAGGGATTTGCTTGGTAGATACGTTTGAATTGGTGGAGGAGAAGCAACAGGAATTGTTTATCCCGGCCAATACCCAGCGCGTCTTTCGGCAACAGGAATCACCCATTTTTGTGATTATCGGCAATCCACCATATAACGTCGGGCAGCAGAATGAGAATGACAATAATAAGAATCGCAAGTATCCTGCCTTGGAGCAGTTGATAGCGGGGAGTTACGCGAAAGATTCGAAGGCGACGAATAAGAATGCCTTATCGGATGCGTATGTCAAGGCGTTTCAATGGGCGACCTGGCGTCTGCGGGATAGCCAAGAGGGGATTGTGGCATTGGTTACCAATAATGGTTTTATCGATAACTTGGCGTTTGATGGGATGCGCCAACAGTTGGCGAAAGACTTTAACAAGATTTACCTGCTTGACTTAGGCGGGAATATTCGAAAGACTCCTGGGGTAGAAAATGTGTTTGGAATTAAGGTGGGAGTCAGTATTAACTTGTTGATCAAAAGTCAAACTGGCGAGACAGGTATTTACTATGCCCATATTGGTGACAACCTGAAGAAACAAGACAAACTAGACTTTCTAGTGGCAAACAGTGTTAAAGCCATCTCTTGGCAAACGATTGAGCCTGATAAAAACCACACCTGGCTGACGGAAGGCTTACACGCTGACTTTGATAGCTTTATTCCATTGGGGACAAAGATAGAGAAAGCCTCGAAACAGGAAGTTGAGGGAGTCATTTTCAAGATTTATAGCAATGGTGTTGGCACTAGCCGTGATGCTTGGGTATATAATTTTGATGACCAACAAGTTGCCGAAAATGTCAAGCGACATATTGAAATTTATAATACCGAAGTTGACCGTTGGAACAACAAGATAGATAAGCAAGCCCGGTTAGATGACTTTGTCTTAGCGGATGAGACCAAAATTAAATGGAGTAGTCGTTTAAAAGAGTGTCTCTTAAAAAGCCAAAAAACGCAGTTCGCTAAGGATAAAATTCGTCGTTCCTTATATCGTCCCTTCACGGCCCAATTTCTATTTTTTGATGAAGTACTGACACATCGTCAAGGACAATTTCCCAAAATTTTCCCCACACCCGCCACCGAAACCGAGAATCAGGTGATTTGGGTTAAGGTTGGGTCAGAATGGCCTATGTTCGCGCTGATGACCAATGTCATTCCTGATTTATTACCTCAAGGCGGTTCTCAATGCTTCCCCTTTTACACTTACGCAGAAGACGGCAGCAATCGTCAAGAAAATATCACCGACTGGGCTTTAAAGACCTTTCGCCAACACTATCGGAGTCGCCAACTCACTAAATGGGATATTTTCTACTATGTCTATGGCTTGTTGCATCATCCTGGCTATCGGGAGAAGTATGCGGCGAATCTGAAACGAGAATTGCCGCGAGTACCTTACGCGCCCGAATTCTGGGCCTTTGCTAAAGCCGGGCAACAATTAGCGGACTTACATTTACACTATGAGACCCAACCTGAATATCCGTTACATTTAGTCACCAAAGAACCTTTGAACTGGCGAGTCGAGAAAATGAAGTTATCCAAGGACCAGACCAGCTTGATTTATAACGACTCCTTGACCTTAACCGGGATTCCACCAGAAACGTTTGAGTATCGCTTAGGCAATCGGTCGGCGTTAGACTGGGTGATTGACCAATATCAAGTGAGTCAAGATAAAAGAAGTGGCATTGTCAATGACCCGAATCGATTAGAAGAGGAACAATATCTGGCCCGTCTGATTGGGCGCGTGGTGACGGTGAGTGTGAAGACGGTGGAGATGGTGAAAAAGTTGCCAGCGATTGAACCGATTTGACCACTTGTCAAAAGTTGTCAAATCTCACCCAGATGGCATGACTACCAAATAAAGGAAAACAATATGCAAGTGAATCTAATGATTGATGATAATTTGTTGCAACAAGCGATGCAGATGAGTGGGGGAGTAACGACGCAGGAAATAATAGAACGGGCGTTGCGTTTCTTCGTGGTACAACATACTCCACCGGCCACGATTACCGTGCCCGCTAAACCAAAGGCCAAGCGAATCGGTGCTTTAAAAGGACATCTCGTCATTGCGGAGGATTTTGATGACCCGCTACCGGAGGAGATAATGTCCGCGTTTCGTGGTGAACAGCCATGAAGCCGTTATTATTGGACACTCATGTATTACTGTGGTGTTTAGCAGATAGCCCACAGTTGAATCCAGCCACGCGAGAACTCATTAACGATTCTTCTCATATTGTTTATGTCAGTGCGGCCAGTATTTGGGAAATTTCCATTAAACAGGCGCGTGGTAAGTTACAAGTGGTCATGGAGGAATTTTGGTCAGCCTTGGCCGGTGGGGATTATGAGGAGTTACCCGTGACTGCACGTCATGCGTGGCGGGCAGGTCAATTGCCTAAACATCATCAAGACCCGTTTGACCGAATGTTAGTGGCACAAGCTCTCCAAGAAGGTTTGACGTTGGTGACTCATGACAATTTGTTGAAATATTACGAGGTGCCAATTATCTGGGGTTAGTTGTAGTTGCTTCTTAGAGCCGGTTCAAAATCTTTTAAGGAGGAGATGACCGAAACGCCAAGACGACCATTTGAAGAGAAGTGTTCAAGTGTCGTTCACCGTTCTGCCAGAAACGTCGGCATTGCTCCAACCAGGCGCAGGAACGTTCGACTACCCAGCGTTTTGGCCTGACGACAACTGGGTGCAGTTCCGAGCGTGTTACTACTTCCACTGTGGCCTCGGGCCCCGCCTGGACCGCTTCCGCGAAGGAGTCACCGGTGTATCCTCCAGCAACGAGGACCACCGCTCCAGAGGAGAGACTCTCGGGGGGGAGTGAAACCGGTCTAAGAGCCGGTTCAAAATCTTTTAAGGAGGAGAGACCGAAACGCCAAGACGGGTAGTTCCTCCAAACCAATGGAGGTGTTAACCTTCAAGGAGTTATCAAAGGTTAAAGTTTCCTAAACCTTTGAGGTTTAGGAAACTTAGAATCGCCGAGGTTTCCTCAACCGGTGAGGTTGAGGAAACCTCAAACTGGTAAGGTTTAGGAAAGTTAGCACCTGGATTTTAATACCTCCATTAGTTGGTAGGGACTACCTCAAAACGACCATTTGAAGAGAAGTGTTCAAGTGTCGTTCACAGTTCTTCCAGAGACGTCGGCATTTATCCAACCAGGCGAAAGAACGTTCGACCACCCAGCGTTTTGGCCTGACGACCTACAATGAAAAGGTCGAGTTGAGACGGAATTTATTTCGTACTTTGACTGCTTATTTTTGCCGTCGCCGTTGCACTTGCAAACGCCATAATATGCTCACTAACCCATAACTCAAAACCGCACTAATCACTGCTATGACCAATGACCCCAACCATAAAGGTAGCCAAAAATTAGTCAACGTCACCTGGTCAGAAGACCAACCGAGCAACACCATACCCACTTGGTAGGTAAAATAAAAAATCGGTCCCATGGTCAATGGATTGCTAATCCACACCAAAGTGATTGACAGTGGTAAATTCACTCGTAACATCACTGCTAACACCGCCGCTAAAATAAATTGTATCGGAATCGGAATAAAAGCAGAAAACAGACCCACCGCCGTGCCTCCAGCCAAAGTGCGTCGACTATAATGCCATAATTGAGGCTCGTGTAACCAAGTACCCAACCATTGCAATTTCGGCTGAGATTTAACTTGAGACACTGACGGTAGCCACCGTTGAAAGCATTTTCGATTCATATTATTTACACTCATCCATTATGGGTTTAGACCTACGAGGTCTTGAAGACCTCGTAGGTCTGGGCAAAATTTCTATCACTACCTCCATTTTCTATTCTTAACTCACTATGCGCTCAAGTACCCTAGCCTTCCTACTTGGCATTTTGGCCTGTCAAATGCTCAATCACCTACCAGACAGTCGACTGGCCCTGCTAATTTTCCCCCTCTTACCTGCGGCGGTCATCTATCCTCGTTTACGTTTAATTATTTTTTTCATCGTAGGTTTGTTATGGACCGTTTGGCGGGCGAATTTAATATTAACACCACAATTGCTCCCAGAGATAGAAAACCAACCGGTGCAAGTCATAGGCACCATTGTGGAGATACCGCTAACAACCAATTATGGTTGGAGTTTTTATTTTATACCCTCCCAGTTAACTTTTCAAGGTCTTAACAAATCTTTGCCCGGTAAACTACAGTTATCTTGGTTTGGTATACCGCCACAACCACTCTCTCCTGGGCAAGAATGGCAATTGCAAGTACGTTTAAAAAAAGTACATCCTATGCTCAATCCGGGCGTGTTTGATTATTCGAGCATATCGTTTCCACGGGGAATACGTGCCACCGGCTCAGTGCAGTCTAACTCAAAAGAATGGCGATTGCTAAATAATAATCCCTCTTCGTTCCAAAATATCATCGATCACTGGCGTTACCAATTAATAAAAAGAATCAAAGACTGGTTAGGCGATAATCCCAACACCGCTATTATTATTGCTTTAGCCGTGGGTCATCAAGCCGACATTAAACCGCAGCAATGGGAGATGATGAAACGTACCGGCATCGTCCATCTTATATCGGTTTCAGGCTTACATATTAGTCTCGTCGCCATGCTAATATTTGGGATAGCACGTCGTTTTTGGAATTATTTAGGCCAAGCGGCCTTATGGTTACCTGCGGACTACTTTGCCATCCTCCTCAGTGTATTCGCCGCCACCAGCTATGCACTATTGGCAGGGTTTTCGGTGCCCACACAACGGTCCTTAGTGATGATAATCGTCATCATGATTGGAATATTTTTGGCGCGTACCCTGACTGGCTCACGGATATTGGCCATGGCACTACTGGCCGTATTAATTTATGAGCCATTGGCCGTCATGAGCATAGGATTTTGGCTATCTTTTGGCGCACTCGCCACGATGAGGTATGCGCTTAATGGCAGACGACCTTTGCGGGAATCTTCCTGGCTAATTCGTTGGGGAATAAACACTGCTACCACGCAATGGGCCGTCACGTTAGGATTATTTCCACCGCTACTCGCTTGGTCTGGTAATGGATTCCTCCTCATTACCTCGTTACTGGCCAACACGGTAGCAATTCCTTGGTTTAGTCTATTAACCGTTTTGGTGTTAATCGGTACCAGTTTAATTTTCGTGCTCCCAGAGTTAAGTCACTTCTTATTACAAATTTCAGTGTATTTACTAGATGCCATCTGGGTATTTCCCACCTGGTTAGCCAGTATTCAATGGCCCTTATGGTTACAGGTATTCCCGCCCTGGTGGGCCACCGGGGCTGCCATCATCGGGGTGGCGATTTTACTATCACCCTTTTCCTGGCACTTTCTACCAAAATGGCTCGGTCTCCTCTGGTGCCTTCCACTGTTCTTTTTTCCGCGTGAATTTCCTCCACCGGGTGAAGCCTGGTTCACTCTCCTCGACGTGGGTCAAGGACTCGCCGCCGTTATTCGTACCGAAAAACATGTACTGGTATATGATACGGGACCACAACGCAATACTGCGGTAGTACCATTTTTACATCATCAAAATTTGTCATCGATTGACACTCTGGTCATTAGTCACGAAGACGCTGACCATAGTCATGGGACCACCACTATCCTCCAAGAATTAATCGTCAAGGAATTACTCACCAGTGCTCCCGCAATATTCTCACCGGAGCACCATAACGTCCGTGAATGCCGCGCTGGTCAATCATGGCAATGGGATGGCGTTAATTTTCAAATGCTATCTCCCACAGGAGATTTTGTGTTAAACTCTAACAATCGAAGTTGCGTGTTAAAAGTCAGCACCGCAGGTAGTAGTTTATTATTGACCAGCGATATTGAAAAATTGACCGAATATCGTCTAATCCATGATTATCCACAACAATTACGCGCTGATATTTTAGTCGTGCCGCATCATGGTAGCAAAACATCTTCCGTAGAATCATTTATTGATGCCGTTAAACCGAAAATAGCGTTATTTTCCACCGGCTATTTGAATCGCTTTAAGCACCCTGCGGCTAAGGTGGTACAACGTTACCAGCAACGTCATATTATTCTCTGGGATACTGTCAACCAAGGTGCCATTACCTATCATCTTACCACCACCGGCTTGTCACCGCCCCGGTTTGCCAGAGTTGATTTGCATCGTTATTGGCATGATAATTAATAAACTCATTTTACGCAAACCACCCCTTCTTTCTCCCCTCCTTACCAAGGAGGGGTTGGGGGTGGTTTCTCGTTCCCACGCTGGCGCGTGGGAACGAGGAAAATTGGTTATCGAGGTGTCGCAAGACTGGTGTATAAGGCTGACCGCTCCTCGTGGGAACGAGAAAAGGTTCAAAGTTTCCTAAACCTCAAAGGTTTAGGAAACTTAACACCTGCCAGGTTTAGGAAACTTAACACCTGCCAGGTTTAGGAAACTTAACACCTGCCAGGTTTAGGAATCTTCGCCCCCGGCGGTTAGTACCCCCATTGGCTAGTAAGGACCATCTAAAATTGATTCCGATACCCCGCAATACTTTGTTCTAAAAAGGTATCCGCTTTCTTCCCAACTCCGCCTAATCCTTTTAATTCAAATTGTAAAAAGAAACCATTGAGATAACTCTCGCCATCCACATTATTCAAATATCGTCGTGCTATTCCACGCATTGCCCAGCAACAACTGTTGTATTCTAGTCCGCCAAAAGTTTCTAAAGTCGTTTCATTCGGTAACGAATAATTCCAGCGTCCTAACATTTTCCAACGATTACCTAATGACCAATACCAAGATATATCACTTTGTTCCAAGGCATCATCTCGTAATCGGTAAGATAAATTGAGCAGATGTTCCGGATCGGGCCGATAACGGGTTCGTAACACCGTCTGTTGAGTGTTTGAAGTGTTTGGGTCCCAGATCAAAGTTGCCGCTCCAGTCCAACTGCTTACCGGTTGAGTTGACATTTCGAAGATCATCTGGGAAGTGGGATCAGTGACCGCCGATTCGCCAGGCAAAGTCACCCGACGGTCGCGAAAATAATACGCTTGACCCACGCTAGTACGTAAATGTTCCAATCCAGTGGTGGCATTTAATAAACGAGTGGTCAACGCGAGTGTGAGTTGATGACTGTCATCGACTCGATCCGTGCCACTGAAATTATTGTCTCGAAATAATTGCCCATAAGATAAATCATATTGCGCGGTATCAAAAATCGGTAAATCGGTTTGGTTACGATAGGGCGTGTAACGATAAAACAAACGTGGCTCTAAGGTATGGAGTAATGGCTGCTCCCACAGCGTCGCGTCGCGCTCTAATAATAATCCACTGTCCGCACTGGCGGTGAAGAGCAAACGGTCTGGACCAGTGGGTGCCTCCTCGGCGACCTGGTCGAGGTTATAAAGCGTGTAGCGGACCGATAATTTGGGAATCACAAAAGTGCTCGGTGTGCGCCAGGGATAACTCATCATGGCTTTTATATCTAAGCGCGTCCCAATGGGCGCATTGACTAGATTGGTATCCCGGTCAAAATTCACTAATTCGGTTTGAATTTGCGTATTGAACCGGCGATTCTCTGGTGGCCACCGGGTGTTAAACACCACTTGAGGGATTCGTTGATAAGGACGCGCACTGGGATTGCGGTCTAAAGTTTGAAAACTGTGGACTCGCGACAAGACATCCCAACCGTTACCCAGGTATAATAAATCTCCTCGTCGCTCTAAATGAGTAATACTGGCAACACTGATATTGTTACCTAATTGTTCAAAATAACGCTCATCTGAGACATAATTCAAATTAAGGTCGGTGTACCAATGTTCTCGCCATAAACCATGATGTCGCCACGACAGCGAAGTCCGGTCGGCCCCGAAGGCTTTATCATGAGGCAGATATTCTAATTCTACCTGGCCGCCAGTGCCTGCCGTCAAATAGCGAAATTCGGTGTTAAGCAGGAGCCCCCGTCGCGTCATGACTCGTGGCGTAATAGTGGCATCGTAGTTAGGGGCTAAATTCAAATAATAAGGAATACTAAATTCGGTCCCGGTTTCATCGGAGCTTCCCATATTGGGAGCTAAAAAACCGGACTTTCTAGCTTGACTGAGTGGAAACGATAAATAAGGGGTATAAAACACCGGCAGGCCCAATATATTCACTGTGACATGATAAGCGGTGCCAGTATCCGTAGCATTATCCAAGGTTACCTCACTGGCATCTAATCGCCAAATTTCTTTTTGGGGGTCACAAGTGGTATAACTGGTATCTTCTAAAATAACCACGTCTTTGGATTGTTGAATAATTTTCTCCGAATGGCCACGCGCTCGTCGTGGTGCTAATAGCCAATAATTGGCTTCGTTCATTTCGCCTTGTTTCAAAGAATGTAACTTGATTTTGGCGCCACTTACGATAAAATTAGGCGACCAGAGGGTGAATTGGCCGCCACTATCAACAATATCTTGAGTACGGTCATAAACCATTTTCTGAGTTTGCAAAATTTGTGGCCCGCGCTGCATTAAGACATTACCCGTAAAAGTAGAAATGCCTAATTTTTCTTGGATTAAGGCTTCATCTGAAATTAACCGTATTTCTTCCTCATGCTCTGGCACCGGCAGTTGCGGACGGGGCGGGGCCACCTCGGTTAATGGTTTGCAAATGGCAAAATCGTCAGTGGCACAAAACGCCGTGCTGTGGTATAAAATGACCAGCCAGCAGGCAACCGTGGTTTTAAAATATTTAAAATATTTAAAATATTGCACAATAGTTATTATCCTTAGTTAAGGAGTCCAAAACCGGTTTTGGATTCCTGGCGTACCGAGAAATTTAATTTATGAATTTACTTAAACAATTATATCAACATTCGCTTTCATTATTGACCGATTTATATCAATTAACTATGGCTTATGGCTATTGGAAAGCCGGCAAAGCGACACAAGAAGCGGTGTTTACTTTATTTTTTCGCAAATCACCTTTTGCCGGGGGATATGCCATTGCCGCGGGTTTAAGTACCGTGGTAGAATATTTGGAAGACCTGCATTTTACTGAAAGTGATTTAAACTATCTAGCCACGTTAACGGGTGCTGATGGTAAGTCTTTATTTGAACAAGCCTTTTTAGATTATTTAGGACAGTTACGTTTTGACTGTCATCTGAATGCCATACCCGAAGGTAGCCTCGTCTTTCCTAATGAGCCATTATTACGTGTCCAAGGCTCGTTATTAACTTGCCAACTCTTGGAAACCGCATTGCTGAATATTATCAACTTTCAAACTTTGATCGCGACTAAAGCGACGCGGGTCTGCCAAGCGGCCGCCGGGGCCCCCATCTTGGAATTTGGCTTGCGCCGCGCCCAAGGTATCGACGGTGCGCTCACTGCCAGTCGGGCCGCTTACCTTGGAGGTTGTGCCGGCACGTCTAACGTCCTCGCTGGCAAACTTTATGGCATTCCGGTCCGCGGGACTCATGCCCATAGTTGGGTAATGTCTTTTGACAGCGAAGCCGAAGCCTTTCAAACGTATGCAGAAGCGATGCCCAATAATTGTATCTTTTTGGTGGATACTTTTGATACTTTAAAAGGTATTAAACAAGCTATCACAACGGCTCATTGGTTGCAAGCCCAAGGTCATCAATTGTTGGGAATCCGCTTAGATTCTGGTGATTTAGTGGCACTCAGTCAACAGGCGCGTCAATTATTAAATGCCGCCGGCTTATCCTCGGCCCGAATTGTTGCCAGTAACGATTTAGATGAATACCTCATCAGTCAACTTCAAGCCGACGGGGCCGCGATTGATATTTGGGGAGTGGGAACCAAATTGATTACCAGTTATGACCAACCTGCGTTAGGTGGTGTTTATAAGCTAACGGCTCTACGCAATTTCGCCGGTGATTGGCAATATCGTCTCAAATTGTCCGATGACCCTATCAAAATTTCCACGCCTGGTTTATTGCAAGTGCGACGCTTTACGGAGGCTACTGGCTCTGGCCCTTCACTATTTCGTAGCGACTTGTTATTTGATGAACTCCGTCCGCCACAGGACCCTATTACTTTAATCGATGCCCATGGTCACACCGTCACTTTACCGGCGGACCCGCCAGGGCAAGATTTATTAGTGCCTATATTACGTCAAGGACAATTGGTGACTCCATTGCCGACCCTCCAGCAAATTCGTCAGCAGGTACAAACACAACTGACTTTATGTCCTCCAGCAATTAAACGCTTAGACCACCCTGAGATTTACCCCGTTAATGTAGAAATTAACCTTTACCTACTCAAACAACGGCTCATCGACCAAGCTAAATCAGGAGTGTCAAACTGCGGTTTGATAAATGACTAAATGAACTGGGAAATTGCCACTGCTCACCATCCAGGGGGACGAGATGAACAAGAAGACCGCCTGGCTCATTTTTCTAATGCTAACGGTAGCCGCCATTTGTTAGTCATGGCTGATGGCATGGGAGGGCATCATGGTGGACGCTTGGCTTCGCAAGCAGTGATTGAAGTCGCGCAACTGGCCTGGCACCAATGGCAACAAGGAAAAACCTCCTATCCTTCCCCGCGGCAATTTTTGCAAACCGTCTGTGAACAAGCCCACCAACGCATTAACAAAGTGGGGCAAAAATTTAATGTGTCTCCGCATAGCACTTGCGTACTGCTCTATCTACAAGCGCATCAAGCCTGGTGGGCCTATCTAGGAGATAGTCGACTTTATCATTTTCGGCAAGATAAATTATTACATCGTACTGACGACCATTCGGTGGTACAACTGTTGGTAACGTTAGGTCGTTTGAAAGAATCTCAAATGGCGCAACATCCGGACCAGGGAAAGTTACTCAAATGGCTAGGCGGAGATACCAGCATAGCACCAGAATTAGGATTTGCTAAATTACAAACCGAGGATAGTTTAGTGCTCTGTACCGACGGTTTTTGGGCCCAGATTGCACCAGAGCAGATGGCCTATTGGTTACCACAACGAGCATTTCCACTGCGTAAAATTGCTAAATTTTTGGTAGCAAAAGCGGTTCGGGCCGGTGGGTTAACGGGTGATAATGTGGCAGTGATATTAATCCGAAGAATTCGGCCAACCAGAAATCTTCTAGCGCAAGTCAGTTATGTCATGGTAGGCGTTTTGGTTCTAACCTTAGCAGGATGGAGTCTGTGGAATTATTTGGGAACAACTACGCCGGAGTTACCGCCGAGAATGCCAATGGATACTTATGGCAATGTAAGCACTGTTTAAGATTTGACAACTTTCGAAAAGTTGTCAAATCTGAAATTACTTAAGAAGATTTGACAACTTTCGAAAAGTTGTCAAATCTGAAAGTCAAATCTGAAATTACTTAAGAAGATTTGACAACTTTCGAAAAGTTGTCAAATC
>DZAL01000006.1:0-5410 GCA_022729575.1 Thiomargarita sp. | reverse complement strand
TGAAAGTCAAATCTGAAATTACTAAGGTATCTAAAATTATGAGTATGCCAGCTACACAACTATATTTTTCCTCAGAGGAATACCTTGAGTGTTGTCAAAGTCCACTGAACGCTTTGATCGAACCGATAAATTTTTCGACTATCAACAGATACCCTCACTACAAGATTATGTGTTAGTTAGTCCAGAGCGGGTGCAAGTAGAGTGCTATCGCAAATCAGAATCAGGGGAATGGATAAGTCAATGCTATGGACCAGGAGATTTCGTAGAAATCCCGAACCTTGATTTTGGCTGTAGTATCGAACAGATTTACCACAAGGTATCCGTTCTGCTTGTTCCAGACCCATAAAAAGCTATAACCTTGGAGTACGGAATTTATTCCGTACTCCAACCTCGCTAGACCTATTCACATAAACATTTTAAGCATAAATTAAGTTATTTTTAAGTTATTTAAGGTGCTGATTTTCAGCACGTTGCTGATTTTAAACAACATTTTATAATTCAATAAGTTAGTGAGTTTACTCTCTATTTTACTTTTTGATAAATTATTTAAAAATCAATATGTTAAAAAATATTTTATACCTTTTTAACGGATTGCTGATTTTCAACAGATTTTGGCTATCATAATTTATAAAATATTTTAAAAATCAATATGTTATAATTTGGTACAGATTCTGCATTATGAAAGTCACGCCTAAATAGGTGAAAGACTTACCACTAATAAATATTAACTAGAAACACTAACGTTACTAAATTACTATATTGAATTGATATTAGTTTTTTCCTAACATTTGAGGAGATTCCCCATGAGAACGCAAAAAGGTTTTACCCTAATTGAATTGATGATCGTTGTTGCGATTATCGGTATTTTGGCCGCCGTCGCTATTCCTGCTTACACTGACTACATTAAAAGAGCTAAAGCCTCTGAAGCCGTACAAATGACGGGTGGTCTGAAGACTCCAATCGAAGAGTATGTATCTTCCAAAGGCGGTTGGCCAGATCCAGCAGCTTTAACTGACTTGACTAGCAGACTTTCTGGTAAGTATACCACTGGGTTGACCATAA
The DNA here is from genome assembly GCA_022729575.1 of Thiomargarita sp. Taxonomy (GTDB): domain Bacteria; phylum Pseudomonadota; class Gammaproteobacteria; order Beggiatoales; family Beggiatoaceae; genus JAABRD01. Next base: position 4,348 of record DZAL01000006.1, on the reverse strand, counting down.
CCGGCACTGCCGGTGGCATGGTAGGCACAGTCACCATTGGGTTTAAACCGGATGACACGGTCCTTGCTCCATACTTCTTTGCTCTTTGCTATGATAATACCACCGGGCAAGGTAAATGGGCTTGCAAAGCAACTGAGTGCGCAGCTAACACCGTTCCAGCCAAATATTTACCCAGCAATTGTAAACAATAACCATCAAGGGAACAGGCTGATGGGTTGAGATAGACCTGAGTACTGTTTGCTCTTTCAACGAAAACCCGCTTTCCTCTGGGAGAGCGGGTTTTTTTTTATGCCCTCACCTCCGACCTGCCAAAGAAACCTTGAAGGTTAAAACCTGACCGCGCGGGGGATTCCTTAATTTAATGGCATTGACGCTCGGCGTGGGAACGAGAAGATAGGCGTGCAACACCTCTTTGAGTGCGTGAAACAGTCGAAGCGGTACGCGCTAACATATTAAGAGCAGAAACGTTGAAGTTAAGAGCAAACCTGTTGGAGTAGAGGCTTTAGCCGCACTGCCATTAAGTTAAGCCGCGTTGGAGTCCAAACCTTCAGATTTGGACCAGATTAGTTAAGGTGAGACGGCGTTGCCAAAGCTGAAGCTTTGGACTCCAACGCCGTAACCTTAGCTTAACTTAACTTAATGGCATTGAGGCTTTAGCCGATGGGCCGGCCGCGACGACCTTTAATGTGGCGCCGACCCCTACCGGCTAAAGCCTCAATAGCATTAAGTTAAGGAATCCCTGGTCGGGTTTTAACCTTGAAGGTCTGGTTTTAGACCTTCAAGGTTTCTTTGGCCGACTTAACTTAATGGCAGTGCGGCTAAAGCCTCTACTCCAACATTCTAAATAATTTTACGAGAATCTCGCTGTAATTTTCGGTCCAATACATGAACATGAAAACCCAACTCACTTCGGGCCTGATATTTTGGGGAATCCTGTTAGTAACTTTCACCCTCTACTGGCCTGGATTAAACGGTATTTTACTACTGGATGACGAGCCTAATCTTAGCACGTTGGCTCAAATTAGTTCCTTCAGCGACATCGGTCGATTTATTACTGAAGGCATCACTTCACAACTCGGACGACCTCTTTCTTTATTGAGCTTTGCCCTACAATTCCATAGTTGGCCCACCGCCATTTGGGACTTCAAATATATCAATCTATTAATACATCTGCTCAATGGTGGTCTAGTCTTCTGGTTACTGCTTTTACTTACGCGCTCCCTTAATAATCTCCCGCCGCTACATCAACTTTTCCTGGCCCTCTTCACGACTACCGTCTGGTTACTGCATCCCTTGCAAGTTTCGACCGTATTATACACCGTACAACGCATGACCCAACTGTCCGCGGTTTTCACGCTACTGGGTCTTATTGCCTACTTACAAGGTCGTTATGCCCTGGTTCAACAACAGCCGCGCCGAGGATTCATTCTGATGTCTTTAGGCATTGGTGTCGGTGGAATTTTGGCCACTTTAAGCAAAGAAAATGGCATCTTGCTGATTCTATACGTATTAGTTTTAGAAACGACCCTGTTACCATCTCTACCCAAACCTCGGCATTGGCATCTTTGGGCCATGCCATTTATTTATGCTCCCCTCACTTTACTCATTCTTTACTTCGCCATTAACTTCGGTCAATTTTTACAAGCCTACGCCATTCGTGATTTCACCATGGGGGAGAGATTACTCACCGAAACTCGTGTGCTCGTCGACTACCTAGCTAAGATATTGTTATTAAAGCAAAAATTTGGTCTATTTTTTGATGACTACACGCCGTCTCGACATTTATTAACACCTCCCGTTACCTTACTCACCGTCATTTTAATCACCGGCTCACTCCTCAGTGCCTGGCGATTACGCCGCCGCTTTCCCCTCTTCGCCTTCGCCCTCCTTTGGTTTGCCGCAGGTCATTTACTGGAATCCAGTTTTATTAGCCTCGTCCTTTACTTTGAGCATCGTAACTATTTGCCTATGTTGGGAATACTCTTTGGTCTTAGCTACGGATTGCTTATGGGCTATAATTATTTATCGTCATCACGTTTACAGACTTTGGCGACTACGGTGATGGGAAGCGGATTACTGTGGTTATTACTATTTCTCACTTGGTCACAAACTACCCTGTGGGGACAACCTATCCTCCAGGCCCATTGGTGGGCCGAACAAAAACCGCAGTCCCGGTTTGCCCAATCTCATGCCGCCGAGGTATTTGAACGATTAAGAGATTATCCCACCGTGGAAAATTATTATCGTCAGATGGTCACGGCTTTTCCTAGTGACACCGGCCCCTACACACTGTGGCTAAGTTTAGCCTGTCGTCATCCGCAACAAGTGACGGCTCCTGATTGGTCAACGGTCATAGCCCAGTTTCAAACTGGACAACTCGATACGGCTACCATTTCTAGTTTAGATGGCATCTTGCAAGCGACGCAACAAGGCCAATGCCAATTAACGCCAGAATCGTTAGAACAAATTTTTCAAACGTTAATCCATAATCCTCACACCACGATTTACTTGCAACATCTTTACCGACTTTATGCGTTTTTTCAAGCTCGCCAGCAACACTATTTGGAGGCGGTGACGGCGGCAAAACATTCTCTCCTGCTCAATTCGCAACAACCGCAGTTACAGTTAACACAAATTGAATGGCTCCTAATGGCTCAACAGCGGGAGGAGGCTAAAAAATATTTGCAAACCATTTATCAGGATTGGAATCCGGTGATATTGCGATTATATGAAAAACCATTAGAGCGTTTAGAGCAGTGGCTGAAATTAGAATAAGTACTGAAGCAGAAATTCGGCAGTATTTTCCCTCACCCCCGGCCCCTCTCCCAGAGGGAGAGGGGCGAAATAAAATACGGGAAAATTTCTGCTTCAGTACTTAATTTTCTAACTGCAAAATTTAGCCTGGATGGTGGATACGCTTCGCTTAATCCACCCTACGAATTGATAGGGATAACACCCCTCGAAGGGGTGTTATCCCTGAGACTACCATTGTAATTTTTGGAAAATTCACATGTTAAGCATCATTCTTCCCTGTTTAAATGAGGCCCCAAGTTTAAAAACTTTGTTGCCGTTACTCCAACAACAATATACCGACGCTGAAATTATCGTCGTTAATGATGGCTCTAGCGATGATTCGGCACAAGTTGCCGCACAAGCTGGCGTAACCGTGATCACACATCCCTATCGTCTGGGCAACGGTGCTGCTATTAAGAATGGGGCTCGAGTGGCACGAGGAGATATTTTAGTGTTTATGGATGCCGATGGCCAACATCAACCAGCAGATATTGAACCATTATTAACGACTCTGCACACTGGTTATGATATGGTGGTTGGGGCGCGTAGTGCCAACTCCCAAGCCAGTTTTGGTCGCTGGTGTGCAAACAGTTTTTATAATCAACTGGCCAGTTGGATGGTGGGTTATCGGGTTGCGGATTTAACTTCTGGACTGCGGGTAGTCAAAGCGGATAAATTTAAAGAATTTCTGTATTTACTGCCCAATACCTTTTCTTACCCGACCACCATCACCATGGCGTTTTTCCGCGCCGGTTATAGCGTCGGTTACCTTCCCATAGTGGCACAAAAACGCATCGGCAATAGTCATATTCAACCCATCCGGGACGGCATTCGTTTTATGATGATTATTTTCAAAATTGGGACTTTGTATGCACCGTTAAAATTATTTGGCCCACTCAGTGTCGCATTTTTTCTATTAGGCATCAGTTACTACCTTTACACATTCAGTACCGCGGGCCGGTTTACTAACATGGGTGTATTGCTATTTACTACCGCTCTATTGATTTTTCTAATTGGCTTAGTGTCAGAACAAATTACGCAGTTGCTTTATAGTCGTGATAGTCGTGAAGAAAAATCGAAGCCAACTAAAACTAATTAAATTACTTACATGCGGTTGACTCAACCACCCCCAACTCCTCCTTGGTAAGGCTACTCTATGCACACAAGTAGGTGGGACTATCAGTTTCCTAAACCTGACAGATGCTAAGTTTCCTAAACCTTTGAGGTTTAGGAAACTTGGAATCTTGATAACTCATTGAATGTTAAGACCGCCATCAATTTGGATAGACTACCGCCATATTACCAAAAACTAAACTTAGCCAACGCGCCCAGATCATCTGGTAAACTAAAGCCGCCGCGCCAGAAGCCGTAAAAATTAAATAGACACTGGCGGTCTGACTACGAGAAATAGTGGTCGAAGTGGTATACATAAATATCCTTTCCTGGTTAAAATGGTCAGTCAAGATCATTGTAACAGAATTTATTTTGGTCGGCACGACTTAGATTTGACAACTTTAAAAAAGTTGTCAAATCTGAAATTCAAATACCAAAAAAT
>DZAL01000411.1 GCA_022729575.1 Thiomargarita sp. | reverse complement strand
GATGCTTTATTATTTATTTATACAACAATAACTTAGGCTTAACTTAATGGCAGTGGGGTTCAAGCGCAGGTATCAATCCCGCCCGTTTGGCATCGAGTAACAACCCTAGCGTCCCTTTTACTGGAATATTCAACCATTTAGCCGTCCGTCTGGCTAAAGCATCATCCAAAATCACCACTGAATTCGGCGTTTCTAACGCTAACATAAGAACTTCAGTCTCGCCGGCATCTAAATGAGTGACTAAAGGTAATGCGGCCTTACTGAAGGGCGGGCGAACCGTTATCCAACTCAACGTGTTAAGATTAGGCAGAGGAATGCCAAAACGCTTTCCTACTTCTATTTCCGTCACCACCGCCGGGGGGACAATCACGGGTCCTGCTAAAGTTGGCAAGATAGACAACTGGTTTATCTGATAAAGATATTGCAGTGGCGAAGTATTACAAATACACTCAGGCAAATCGTACTTCTTCCTCTAGGTCGGCCTTGGTCAAGGTGAACGTGTCTATCCCGTAGTCGGCCAATTTCGACAGGAACACGGTTTTGGGAACATTTGCTAATTTGGCCGCGGCCCCTGACGATAGTTGTCCTAATTCAAATAGCTTAACGGCAGCGGCCATACGTAAGGCTTGGGCCGCTTGTGCTTCCGAAAACCATTTTAAAGCTAAGAGGGATTCCTCTGGAATCCATAACGTAATTTGAGTCATTTGATTAATCTCCTCTCACCACCAGTTTCATCGAGTTTAGGGTTCCGGAACTCATTTTGGTCACGGACCTGGCAAAGCGTAACGAGAGACGCTTGAGGTGTGACGAATTCCAACGGTCACGCCTTCTATAATAAGGCTACCTTCGTTAAGATTCTAGTCGGTCAAAGCAAATTTAACAATTCGTTCAATTTGGTTTAACAGGCGTTCAATCTATCAAAGTTGAAACCAACACGACGCACGGTCTGCCATTGCTGCCAACTGAAGCGGCAGACGGTGCCAATAAATAACCAGACTACGGACAACCAACGGGCGAGAGAGTGGTCTCGCCACCGAGTATGACATTGTTTAGAAGTGCCCACGCTTGACGGGACACGTTGTGGTGGGTATGATTGCATACCGATTTTCCTCCAAAATAGTATTAAGTCAGTTTAAGTGAACGGGCTGGCGGACACGAAACTGTTCGCGGAGTCGGTTAGCAAGTCCTTCTTTATTTATGGTGGTAGGGGGTCAGCCTCAATGCCATTAAGTTAAGCTAAGATTACGGCATTGGAGTCCAAATCTTCAGATTTGGCAACGCCGTCTTACCTTGACCAATCTCGTCCAAATCTGAAGATTTGGACTCCAATGCGGCTTAACTTAATGGCAGTGGGGGGTCAGCCTGAGTTATTGACCGTAGTTTTGCCTTAAAGTGAAATATTTGTCAAAAAGATTTGTCAA